>NZ_BAABEP010000015.1:0-126477 GCF_039540215.1 Streptomyces tremellae | reverse complement strand
CGTCGTCGCGGCGCCCGCGGCGCAGCCCGCGGCCCCTCGGCGGATCACCGGCGCGGCCGAGAGCATGGCCGGCGCCGCGCAGGGTCGCGGCGTCAGAGCCAGCCGCGCCGCTTGAACTGCCGGTGCAGCACCAGCACGATCGCCAGCATCAGCGCGATCACCGCCGGATACGACCAGATCCAGTGCAGCTCCGGCATGTGCTCGAAGTTCATCCCGTAGACGCCCGCGACCATCGTCGGCACGGCCGCCATCGCCGCCCACGCCGAGATCTTGCGCATGTCGTCGTTCTGCCGCACGCCCATCTGCGCGAGGTGCGCGGAGAGGATGTCCGACAGCAGCCGGTCGAGCCCCTCCACCATTTCGCCTGCGTGCGTGAGGTGGTCGTTCACGTCCCGGAAGAACGGCCGCGAGTGCGCGTTCACGAACGGCAGGCCCGCGCCCGTCAGCTTCTGCATCGGACCCGCGAGCGGCCCGGTGGCCCGGCGGAACTCCTGCACCTGCCGCTTGAAGTTGTAGATGCGCTCCGCCGTGGTCTGCGCGGCGGCCGACCGCTCGGCCGCCCGGCTCGACGAGGCGGGGGCGAAGACCGCCGCCTCGACCTCCTCCAGGTCGGTCTGCAACTCGTCCGCCACGTCTATGTAGTGGTCCACCACCGCGTCGCTGACCGCGTACAGCACCGCGGTCGGGCCGTGCCGCATCACGTCCGGCTGGTGCTCAAGGCGGTCCCGCACGGCGGACAGCGGGGCGCCCACCCCGTGCCGCACGGTCACCACGAACGAGTCGCCCACGAAGACCATCAGCTCACCCGTGGTCACCGTGTCGCTGTGCGGCTCGTACGTGGCCGGCTTGAGGACCATGAACAGCGAGTCGTCGTAGAGCTCCAGCTTCGGACGCTGGTGCGCGGTCAGGGCGTCCTCCACCGCGAGCGGGTGCAGCCCGAACTCGCTCGTGACGCGTGAGAACTCCTCCTCGGTCGGCTCGTGCAGCCCGACCCACAGGAAGGCGTCCCCGTCGGACCGCGCCTTCGCCAGCGCGTCCGAGAAGTCCTCGGGCCCGTCGGTGCGGCGGCCGTCACGGTAAATGGCGCAGTCCACGATCACGCACCGCATTCTTCCCGCTCGGCGCGGACGCACGCCACCTCTCTTCACCCCGCCCGCGGCGCCTGCGGGCCCCTCGGGGGTGGTTACGCTTGCCGGCATGGCCACGCTGATCCTCGTACGTCATGGGCGCTCCACCGCCAACACCTCCGGCCTGCTGGCCGGCCGGACGCCCGGGGTGGCGCTCGACGAGCGGGGGGCCGCGCAGGCGGCCGGACTGCCCGCGCGCCTTGCCGGGATCCCCTTCGCCGCCGTCGTCTCCAGCCCCCTCGAACGCTGCCGCCAGACCCTCGCGCCGCTGCTCGACGCCCGGCCCGGCACCGAACTCGTCACCGATGAGCGGATCGCCGAGTGCGACTACGGCGAGTGGACCGGGCGCAAGCTGTCCGAGCTCAACGAGGAACCGCTGATGCAGGTCGTGCAGCAGCACCCCTCGGCCGCGGCGTTCCCCGGCGGCGAGACGATGAGCGCCATGCAGGCCAGGGCCGTCGCCTGCGTGCGCGAGTGGAACGAGCGGATCGAGCAGGAGCACGGCGAGAAGGCCGTCTTCCTGATGTGCTCGCACGGCGACATCATCAAGGCGATCGTCGCCGACGCGCTCGGCCTCCACCTCGACCTCTTCCAGCGGCTGCACGTCGACCCGTGCTCGGTCACCGCCCTCTCCTACACGCGGCTGCGCCCGTACCTCCTCAAGCTCGGCGACACCGAGGACCTCGGCGGTCTCGTGCCGCGCGAGGCCGCGGGGGACGGCCCGGGGACGGTGGGCGGCGGCGCGGGCGCGCCGTGATCGCCGGGCGCAGTAGGGTGGACGCGCCGTGCACGCGTCAGCGGCCGCCGTCGGTGGCCGCCGATGACGCGGCACCGCTCCCGATTCCGCCACTTCCCAAGGGAGACAGGACGTGTCCCGTCAGGTGTTCCTCTACGATCCGCCGGACCGCTTCGTGGCCGGCACGGTCGGGCTGCCTGGACGCCGTACGTTCTTCCTCCAGGCGTCGGCCGCGGGGCGCGTGACCAGCGTCGCCCTGGAGAAGACCCAGGTCGCCGCGCTCGCCGAGCGGATCGACGAACTGCTGGACGAGGTCGTCAGGCGCAGCGGCGGCAACGCCCCGGTGCCCGCGGTCGCGCCCTCAGACGTCGCCGACTCGGCCCCGCTCGACGTACCGATCGAGGAGGAGTTCAGGGTCGGCACCATGGCGCTCGCCTGGGACGGCGACGAGCAGCGCGTGATCGTCGAGGCCCAGGCCCTGGTGGAGCTCGACGCCGAGAACGACGAGGACCTCGCGGAGGCCGAGGAGCGGCTGCTCCAGGACGAGGAGAACGGCCCGCCGATGCTCCGCGTGCGTCTCAGCGGCGCGCAGGCAAGGGCGTTCGCCAAGCGCGCCCTGCACGTCGTCAACGCGGGCCGCCCGCCGTGCCCGCTGTGCAGCCTCCCGCTCGACCCCGAGGGCCACGTGTGCCCGCGCCAGAACGGATACCGGCGGGGCGCGTGAGCGGACAGCAGGGGGTGGGCGGCGCGGCCGCGGGTGCGCGGGTCCCGGTGGAGGACCTGCTGCGCAAGGGCGAGCTGACGGTACGCGGCCGGATACGCGAGGCGTCCAACGGGGTGCTCTACTGCACCGTCTCCTACCAGGGCGCCGAGGCGGCCTGCGTGTACAAGCCGGTCGCGGGGGAGCGCCCGCTGTGGGACTTCCCCGACGGCACGCTCGCGCAGCGCGAGGTCGCCGCGTACGAGGTGTCCGAGGCGACGGGCTGGGGCCTGGTCCCGCCGACCGTGCTGCGGGAGGGGCCGTACGGCGAGGGCATGTGCCAGCTCTGGGTCGGCGAGCAGCTCGTGGCGGAGGAGGACCCCGGGGCGGGGGAGGATCCTGGGACGGACGAGAGTCCCCAGACGGGGGAGGCCGCCGGGGAGCCCGAGGGCTCAGAGGACCCGCAGGACTCCGCCGCCGAGGGGGCAGAGCCAGGCGAAGGCGCCCTCACCCTGCTGACACCGCTGCTCGGGCTGGTGGCGGGCGAGGAGCCCGTCGACGGCTGGAAGGCGATCGGGTTCGCCGAGGTCGGCGAGGGGCGGACCGCGCTGCTCGTGCACGCCGACGACGAGCGGCTGCGCCGCCTCGCCGTGCTCGACGCGGTCATCAACAACGGCGACCGCAAGGGCGGCCACCTGCTGACCTCGCAGGACGGGCGGCTGCACGCCATCGACCACGGCGTCACCTTCCACGTGGACGACAAGCTCCGCACCCTGCTCTGGGGCTGGGCGGGTGAGCCCCTGCCCGAGGAGGCGCTCACCGTCCTCGGGACCCTCGCGGACGCCCTCGCGGAGGGCGCGCCGCTGGCCGCCAGGCTCGCCCCGCTGATCACCCCCGACGAGGTCGAGGCGGTGCGGACGCGCGTGGGTGAACTGCGCCACACGGGGCGCCATCCGGTGCCCTCGGGGCAGTGGCCCGCCATCCCGTGGCCGCCCGTCTGACCGTCCCGACCCCCTGTCCGGGTCGTATCCGGATACCACGTCCGGTTACGCTCATGGCATGCATGCCTGGCCAGCCTCTGATGTCCCCGCCCTGCCCGGCACGGGCCGCGACATCCGGATTCACGACACCTCGACGGACGACAGGGTCACCCTCACCCCGGGGCCCGTCGCCCGGATATACGTCTGCGGCATCACGCCGTACGACGCGACCCATATGGGGCACGCGGCGACGTACAACGCCTTCGACCTGGTGCAGCGGGTCTGGCTGGACAGCGGTCGGCAGGTCCACTACGTGCAGAACGTGACGGACGTCGACGACCCGCTGCTCGAACGCGCCGAGCGCGACGGCGAGGACTGGCGGCAGCTCGCGGAGCGCGAGACCACCCTGTTCCGCGAGGACATGACGGCGCTGCGGATGCTGCCGCCGAAGCACTACATCGGCGCGGTCGAGGCCATACCGGGCATCGTGCCCCTGGTGGAGCGGTTGCGGGAGGCGGGCGCCGCCTACGAGTTGGAGGGCGACACGTACTTCTCCGTCGCCGCAGACCCGCACTTCGGCGAGGTGTCGCGGCTGGACGCGGCGGCGATGCGGCTGCTCTCCGCAGAGCGCGGCGGCGACCCCGACCGCCCGGGGAAGAAGAACCCGCTCGATCCGATGCTGTGGATGGCGGCCAGGCCCGGCGAGCCGAGCTGGGACGGCGGCAGCCTGGGCGCGGGCCGCCCCGGCTGGCACATCGAGTGCGTGGCGATCGCGCTCGACCACCTCGGCATGGGTTTCGACGTGCAGGGCGGCGGCAGCGACCTGGCCTTCCCGCACCACGAGATGGGCGCCTCGCACGCCCAGGCGCTGACCGGCGAACACCCCTTCGCCAGGACATACGTGCACGCGGGCATGGTCGGCCTCGACGGCGAGAAGATGTCCAAGTCGAAGGGCAACCTGGTCTTCGTCTCGAAGCTGCGTGAGCAGGGCGTCGACCCGGCGGCCGTCCGCCTCGCGCTGCACGCGCACCACTACCGGTCGGACTGGATGTGGACCGACCGCGTACTCGCCGACGCGCAGGCCAGGCTGGCCCGCTGGCGGGCCGCGGTCTCCCGCCCGGTGGGCCACCCCGCCGACGCGCTGGTCGAGGAGGTGCGTGAGGCGCTCGCCGACGACCTCGACGCCCCGGCGGCGCTGGCCGCCGTGGACCGCTGGGTGGCGCTCCAGGAGAGCGGGGGCGGCACCGACGAGGGCGCGACCGGTCTGGTCACCCGCACGGTCGACGCGCTGCTCGGCGTGGCCCTGTAGCGGCGGCCGGGCACGCAGGAGGGGCTTTGGGTTCCGCACCCCGCCGGGGTGCGGAACCCAAAGCCCCTCTGTTGTCGCGCGCGGTCAGCGGGCGGCCGGGAGGGCTAGTCCTCGGACGAATCGCCGCCGTCGTCGGCGTTCTCGTCGCCACCGGCCTTGCCGGAGCTGCCGGGAGCGTCAGGGCTTTCGGCGTTTGCTGCGTTCCCTGCGTCTCCTGCGTCTCCGGTGGCTCCGGTGGCTCCGGCGTCTGCCGAGTTACCGGGGGTTCCGGTGTCCTCTGTGCCCCCGGTGCCCGCCGCCGCGCTGTCGGGGGTGTCGGAGCCGCCGGGGCCGTCGCCCCTGCCCGTGTGGCCCTTGGTGCCGGTGCCTCCGGCCGCGTCCGGCGCGGGCGGGTCCTCCAGGGCGCCCGCGTCCCGGTCCTCGGCGGCGCGGTCCTGGTCGTGGGTGCCGCGCGACGGCTTGGGCCACGTCCTGCCGGGGCCGCCCTCGCCCGCACGCCCGCCGGCCGCCGCCTGGCCGCCGCGGCCCGGCTCGCCGTCGCGCCTCCTGAGGTACCGCTCGAACTCGCGGGCGATCGCCTCACCCGACGCCTCCGGCAGCTCCGCGGTGTCCCGCGCCTCTTCGAGCGACTGCACGTACTCCGCCACCTCGCTGTCCTCGGAGGCGAGTTGGTCCACCCCGAGCTGCCAGGCGCGGGCGTCCTCCGTCAGCTCGCCCAGCGGGATACGGACCCCGATCAGGTCTTCGAGCCGGTTGAGCAGGGCGAGCGTCGCCTTCGGGTTCGGCGGCTGCGACACGTAGTGCGGCACCGCGGCCCACAGGCTCACCGCGGGCACACCGGCGTGCGTGCACGCCTCCTGGAGGATGCCGACGATGCCGGTCGGGCCCTCGTAGCGCGTCTCCTCCAGGTCCATCGTGCGGGCCAGCGCCGCGTCCGACGTGACGCCGCTGACCGGTACGGGCCTGGTGTGCGGGGTGTCGCCGAGCAGCGCCCCCAGGATGACCACCAGTTCCACGCCGAGCTCGTGGGCGAAGCCGAGGAGTTCGTTGCAGAAGGAGCGCCACCGCATCGACGGCTCGATGCCCCGCACCAGCACCAGGTCGCGCGGGCTCTCGCCGGAGATCCGCACCACCGAGAGCCGGGTGGTGGGCCACGTGACCTTGCGTGCGCCGTTCTCCATGAAGACCGTGGGCCTGTTGACCTGGAAGTCGTAGTAGTCCTCGGCGTCGAGCGCCGCGAACACCTCTCCCTTCCACTCCCGGTCCAAGTGGGCGACCGCCGTGGACGCCGCGTCGCCGGCGTCGTTCCAGCCCTCGAACGCGGCCACCATGACCGGGTCGATCAGCTCGGGAACCCCCGCGAGCTCGATCACCCAGGCCTCCTTCCGAAGTTCTCTGTCGTACGGACCAACCTTACGGCTTCGAGGCTGCCCGGCCGCAGTGCCGCGTACGCTCGGGGACGCGCCGGCGCACGCGGCGCGACCGCCCGGTCACGGCCGCCGGGGCGGGCGCACGGGACCCGCCGCGCGCCCCCGGACCCGGGCGGGGGCGGCCAGGTCTCCGAGTGGTTCAACTCCCTTGCACGGCGCAGTCATCGGATCTGTGACCTCAATTTACGTCCTGCCTCTGGACGCTCCGCGCCTCCCGGCGCTATACATCGGACGACCCCAGAGGTCCGATGTTCTTCTGGTCACACGAGGGAGCGCGTGCATGAGTCAGGGCGTCACCGGGTTCGAGGTCCACGACATCCGCTTCCCCACCTCGGAGCAGCTCGACGGCTCCGACGCGATGAACCCGGACCCCGACTACTCGGCAGCCTACGTCGTCCTGCGTACCGCGGACGGGGCCGAGGGCCTCGGATTCTGCTTCACCATCGGACGCGGCAACGACGTGGCGGCCGCCGCCATCGAGGCGCTGCGCGACCATGTCGTCGGCCGGTCCGCCCCGCTCACGGCCGTCGGCCTCGCCGCGCTCCACCGCGACCTGACGCACGACTCGCCGCTGCGCTGGCTCGGCCCGGAGAAGGGCGTGACGCACATGGCCGCGGGTGCCGTGGTCAACGCGCCCTGGGATCTGGCGGCCCGCCAAGCCGGGTTGCCCGTCTGGGAGTTCCTCTCCCGGATGACGCCCGAGGAGATCGTCTCGCTGGTCGACTTCCGCTACCTCGCAAACGCGCTCACCCCCGAGGAGGCGCTGAAGATCCTGCGGGCCGCGGAGCCGGGCAGGGCCGGGCGTGCCGCCGCGCTGCGGGCCGAGGGCTACCCCGCGTACACCACCTCGCCCGGCTGGCTCGGCTACGCGGACGGCAAGCTGGTGGCCCTCGCCCGGCGGGCGGTCGCGGACGGGTTCCGCCAGATCAAGCTGAAGGTCGGCGGCGACCTGGCGGACGACGTGCGCCGGATGCGTCTTGCCCGCGAAGCCGAACGAGAACGTGGCGATCCTGCTGCTCGCCGCCAAGTACGGCCTGCCGGTCTGCCCGCACGCGGGCGGCGTCGGCCTGTGCGAACTGGTGCAGCATCTCGCGATGTTCGACTACGTCGCGGTGTCCGACAGCAGGGAGGGCCGCGTCATCGAGTACGTCGACCACCTGCACGAGCACTTCGCCGACCCCGTGCGCGTCGTCTCGGGCGCCTACGCGGCGCCCGAGGCACCGGGCTTCTCCGCCCGCATGCTGCCGGAGTCGGTCGCCGCCCACAGCTTCCCCGGCGGGTCCGTGTGGCGGGCCCGCCGCACCGGGGAGGCGGCCTCATGACGGACCCGCGCCTCGCGCGCCTGCACACCCAACCGCCGGTACGGACGACTAAGGACGGATCAACGATGCTCCGAGACACCATGGGGCGAAGCCCACGCGGCAGGCTGCAAACCACGGGCGCCGCGGCCTGCGCCGTGCTGCTCTCGGTGGCGGTCCTCGCGGGCTGCAACCGGGGCGGCGGCAGCGCCGCCGAAGGCGGCAGGATCGGCGTCGACCTGCCGCGCAGCGACACCGACTTCTGGAACTCGTACCAGAGCTACGTCCAGAAGGACATCAAGGCGGGAGCGGTGAGCGCCCTGCCGCTGACCAACTCGCAGAACGACATCGGCAAGCTGGCCTCCAACGTCCAGGCGCTGACCGACCAGGGCGCCAAGGCCGTCGTGATGGCGCCGCAGGACACCGGTGCCGTCGCCGAGACCCTCCAGACGCTGAGCGACAAGAAGATACCCGTGGTCAGCGTCGACACCCGCCCCGACAAGGGCAAGGTCTACATGGTGGTGCGCGCCGACAACGTCGCGTACGGGACCAAGGCGTGCGAGTTCCTCGGGCAGCGGCTGAAGGGGAAGGGCAAGGTCGCCGAGTTGGAGGGCGACCTGTCCTCCATCAACGGCCGCGAACGCTCGCAGGCGTTCAGGTCCTGCATGACCAGGAACTTCCCCCGCATCAGGGTGATCGAGCTGGCCACCAACTGGGAGGGCGACGTCGCCTCGTCCAAGCTCCAGTCCACTCTGGCCGCCAACCCCGACCTGAACGGCCTCTACATGCAGGCGGGCGGCGTCTTCCTCGCGCCCACGCTCGCGCTGCTCCAGCAGAAGCACCTGCTCAAGCCCGCGGGTACCAAGGGGCACATCACCATCATCTCCAACGACGGCATCCCGCAGGAGTTCGACGCGATCCGCAAGGGCCAGATCGACGCGACCATCTCGCAGCCCGCGGACCTCTACGCCACATACGCGCTCCGGTACGCCAAGGAGGCCGTCGAGGGCAAGAAGCAGAAGGCCGGGCCCACCGACCACGACTCGAAGATCGTCAAGATCCCGGGCGGGTACGAGGACCAGCTTCCCGCACCCCTGGTGACCAAGGACAACGTGGACGACCCGAAGCTGTGGGCCAACCAGCTGGACAAGAAGTAGCAGCCATGGACCAGGTGAAGCAGCAGCCACCGCCCGCCCTCCACGCGGAGGGCGTCGTCAAGCGGTTCGGCCAGACCGTCGCGCTCGACGGCGTCCGGCTCACGGTGCGGCCCGGCGAGTCCCACGCCCTCGTCGGGCGCAACGGAGCGGGCAAGTCCACCCTCGTCGGCGTGGTCACCGGCCTGCACAGACCGGACGAGGGCACCGTCGAGTTCGGCGGCGCGCCCGCGCCCGCGTACGGGGACACCGCTGCCTGGCAGTCCCGCGTGGCGTGCGTCTACCAGAAGTCCATGGTGGTCCCGGACCTGACCGTCGCGGAGAACCTCTTCCTCAACAACTTCCAAGCCCGCGGTGCGGGTTCGGGCCGCCTCATCCGCTGGGGCGGCCTGCGGAGGCGCGCCGCCGAACTCCTCGCGGGGTACGGGGTGGACGTCGACCCGACCCTTCGCGCCAAGGAACTGACCGTGGAACAGCGGCAGTTCGTGGAGATTGCGCGGGCGCTCTCGTTCGGCGCCCGGCTGATCGTGCTGGACGAGCCGACCGCGCAGCTCGACGCGCGCGGCATCCAGCGCCTCTTCACGAAGCTGCGCGAACTCCAGGCGCAGGGCGTCGCGTTCCTCTTCATCTCGCACCACCTCCAGGAGGTGTACGAGCTGTGCACCGCGGTCACCGTGTACCGCGACGCCCGGCACGTGCTCAGCGCACAGGTGGCCGACCTGTCCAAGGACGACCTGGTGGCGGCGATGGCCGGCGACGCCGCCCGGTCCGCGGGCGCCTGGCACGCGGGGAAGGACTCCGCGGCGCTCGCCCGCTCCGAGCCGGTCCTCAAGGCCGAAGGACTCGCCCTCGACGGGGTGTTCGAGCCGATCGACCTGGAGGTGCGGCCGGGGGAGGTGCTCGGCGTCGCGGGCGCCGCGGCGAGCGGGACCGTGGCGCTCGGCGAGATCCTCGTCGGCATGCGGGCCCCGACCGCGGGTGGCGTCGCCGTGCGCGGGCGGTACGTGAGGCCAGGCAGCGTGCCCGACGCGCTCGACGCGGGCATCGGCTACATCCCCGAGGACCGGCACCTCCAGGGCCTCGTCGCCACCCGCAGTGTCGCGGAGAACGCCACGCTGACCGTGGCGGACCAGCTCGGCCCGTGGGGAACCGTACTGCCGTCCAGGACAAGGGCGTTCGCCCGGTCGATGATCGAGGCGCTGGACATCAGGACCACCGGCCCCGAGCAACCGGTGGCCGGGCTGTCCGGCGGCAACCAGCAGAAGGTGGTGGTGGCGCGCGCCCTGGCACGCGACCCGAAGGCCCTGGTGGCCGTCCGGCCCACCGCAGGGGTCGACGTCAAGTCGAAGGACTCGCTGCTCGGCGTGGTGCGCCGGGTGGCGGACGAGGGCGGCGCGGCCGTGATCATCTCGGACGAGCTGGACGACCTGCGGGTGTGCGACCGCGTACTCGCCCTGTTCCACGGGCGGGTGGTGGCCGTGTTCGGGAGCGGGTGGAGCGACCGGGAGCTGGTCGCGGCGATGGAAGGTGTGGGGGAACGGGAATGACCGAGACCATGCGTCCGCCGGTGGCGGACCGTACGGAGCGTCTGGGCCCGCGCGGCAGGCTCAGGCTCGTCAGGTGGAGCGACTTCTCGCTCGTGCCGGTGATCGTCGTGCTGATGGTGATCGGCTTCATCGTCTCGCCGGCGTTCCTGACCGCCAACAACCTCACCGGCGTGCTCCAGTCGGCGTCAGAGCTCAGCCTGCTGGTCCTCGGCGAGGCGCTGGTGCTGATCGCGGGCCGGATGGACCTCTCGCTCGAATCCACCATCGGCGTCGCGCCCGCGATCGCCATGTGGCTCGTCCTGCCCACCCACGGCGGCAGGTTCAACGGCCTCGGCCTGCCCACCTGGACGGCGATCCCGTTCGACCTGCTGGTCGGCCTCGCCATCGGCGCGTTCAACGCCTTCCTGATCCTGCGGCTGCGCGTCAACGGCTTCATCGCCACCCTCGGCATGCTCACCATGCTGCGCGGCCTCCAGATCGGCATCACCGGGGGCAAGTCCATCTCCGACGTGCCCGAGTCCTTCCGCTACCTCGGCAGGACCGACTGGATCGGCCTGCCCGCGGCGGTGTGGCTCTGCCTTGTCCTGTTCGCGGCCGGCGGGGTGGCGCTCGCCTGGTTCCGGCACGGCAGGTCGCTGTACGCGATCGGCGGCAACCCGGAGGCGGCCCGCGCCGCGGGCGTCAGGGTCGACCGGGTCACCTGGATCGTGCTGGGCGTCGCGAGCCTGCTCGCCGCCTTCGCCGGCATCCTCTACACGGGCCACTACGGATCGGTCGCCGCCGACCAGGGCAACGGCTGGATCTTCAACGTGTTCGCCGCCGCGGTGATCGGCGGGGTGAGCCTCAAGGGCGGGCGCGGCACCGTCTTCGGCGCGCTCACCGGCGTCCTCACGCTCCAGCTCGTGGTCAATGTGATGACGCTGGCCGGAGTGCCGCCGGAGTGGGACCAGTTCCTCAACGGCGCGATCATCATCGTCGCGCTGATCGTCTCCCGCTTCGCGAGCGGCGAGAAGCAGGACTGAGCGGCGCGGCGGCGGGGGCCCGTGCCCGGAGGGCTGCGGGCCCCCGCCGCCGCTGCCTCACAGCGTCGAGCGCAGCCACATCTCCACACTGGCGATGTGCACCGTCGCCCAGGACCGCGCCGCCTCCGCGTCCCCGTCCCGCAGCGCCGCGAGGATCGCCCGGTGCTCGTGCAGGGTGCGGCTCACCGCGTCCTCCTGCGTCAGGCCGCGCCATATCCGCGCCCGCGTCGTCGGCCCCGAAAGCCCGTCGAGCAGGGAGAGGAGCACCGAGTTGCCGGAGTGCTGCACGATCCCACGGTGGAACTCCAGGTCGGACGCGACCAGTTGCTCCACCGAGGGGTCGGAACCCAGCGCGTCGAGCTGCCCGTCGAGCTCCGCGAGGCCGTCCTCGGTGATCCGCGTGCTCGCCATCGCGGTCGCCGCGGGCTCCAGGATGCGGCGCACCGCGAGGAACTCCAGGACCGTGTCGTCGCGGTGGAAGTCCACCACGAAGCTCAGCGCCTCGAGCAGCAGCTGCGGATCCAGGCTCGTGACATAGGTGCCGTCGCCCTGCCGCACGTCGAGGATGCGCATCAGCGCCAGCGCGCGCACCGCCTCCCGCAGGGAGTTCCGCGACAGACCGAGATCGGCCGCCAGTTCGCTCTCCTTGGGGAGGCGGTCGCCGGGACGCAGCGCGCCCGAGACGATCATTCCCTTGATCTTCTCTATGGCCTCGTCGGTGACAGCCACGGGCGACCTCCATACATCCGATGTATCGGCCCCCATTATGCGCCGGGCTCGGCGCCCCGGGGGACGGATACGCGGGTGACTTCGGCCCGGCCGGCGCCGGCGTCAGTCGCGCCGCGCGAGCACCTCCTCGACCTTCGCCTTGATCTCGTCCGTGTCCAGGCCGCGGATGGTGAGCGTGGTGCGCCGCCGCAGCACGTCCTCGGCGGTCTGCGCCCACTCGCGGTCCCGCGCGTACACGACCTGCGCCCAGATCTCCGGCGCGTCCGGGTGGATGCGCTCGCCCAGCTCGGGCCGCTCGTACGTCAGGCGCGCGATGTCGAAGGCGAGCGAGCCGTAGTGCGTCGCCAGGTGCCTGGCCGTGTCCGGTGCGATCCCGCTCTCCGGCGCGCCCCGGTCGATCAGCAGCCGGTGCGCGACGGCGTGCGGGTTGGCGATGCCCGGCAGCGGCATCTTCTTCGGCAGCTGGGAGACCGGCTCCGCGTCCCGGCCCAGCGGGTGGCCCGGCAGGGTCTCCAGCTTGTTCAGCACGGTGCGGCCGATGTGCCGGAAGGTGGTCCACTTGCCGCCCGCGACCGACAGCATCCCGCCGCGGCCCTCGGTCACCACGGTCTCCCGCTTCGCCGTGGCCGTGCCGCCGGGCCCGCCGGGCAGCACCCGCAGACCCGCGTACGAGTACGCGATCAGGTCCCGGGAGAGCTGCTGGTCGCGCACCGACAGCGACGCCTCGTCGAGGATCTGCCGGATGTCCTTCTCGGTGACGGAGACGTCCGCGGGATCGCCCTCGTACTCCTCGTCCGTGGTGCCGAGGACGAGCATGTCCTCCCAGGGGAGCGCGAACGTGATGCGGTACTTGTCGATGGGCGTGGCCAGCGCGGCGCGCCACGGCGCGGTCCTGCGCAGCACCAGGTGCGCGCCCTTGGACAGCCGGATCGACGGGGCCGCGTTCGGGTCCTCCATCGCCCGCAGGTGGTCCACCCAGGGGCCCGTCGCGTTCAGCACCAGACGCGCGTTGACCCCGAACTCGGTGCCGTCCGTACGGTCCTTGAGGTCGGCGCCCGTCACCCGGCCGGCGGTGAAGCGCAGCCCGGTGACCTCCGCGTAGTTGAGCACCGCCGCGCCCGACTCGGCCGCGGCACGCACGGTCATCAGCGCCATCCTGGCGTCGTTCATCTGGTCGTCCCCGTACACGGCGACCGCGCGCAGGTTCTCCGTGCGCAGTTCGGGCACGGCGCGCCTGGCCTTCTCCGGGCTGATGACGTGCCCGACGCCGTCGCCGAACGCGGACAGCGCCGAGTAGGCGAACACGCCGGCGCCGAGCTTGGCGGCGCCGTGCGGGCCGCCCCGGTAGACCGGCAGGTAGAAGGTGAGCGGGTTGGCCAGGTGCGGTGCGACCTGCTGGGCGACGGCCCGCCGCTCGAAGTGGTTCTCCGCCACCAGCCTGACCGCGCCCGTCTGGAGGTAGCGCAGCCCGCCGTGCAGCAGTTTCGACGAGGCCGACGAGGTGGCGCCGGCGAAGTCGCCGCTGTCCACCAGGGCCACCCTGAGGCCCGACTGCGAGGCGTGCCAGGCGGTGGAGATGCCCAGGATCCCGCCGCCGATCACCAACAGGTCGAAGGCCGCGCGGTCCATCTGTTCGCGGATCTCGGCGCGGCTCGGCAGTGAGCCGCCGGCCAGGTGCGTCCCGAGTGCAGGGGCGCCGCTCAGGGGGGTGTTCATACGTACTCCTCGTCAGCCGTCGTGGGCTGTCGTCTGCGGTGCGGGTCCGGCCGCCGGGTCCCGGCGGCCGGTTGCCGGCCGGCGGTCAGTCCGCCAGCCAGCCCTTGGTGCGCTCCACGGCCTTGAGCCAGTTCCTGTACTCGCGGTCGCGGACCGCCGCTTCCATGTGCGGGGTCCACTCGGCGGCCCGCCGCCAGTTGGCGCGCAGGGCGTCCGTGTCGGGCCAGAAGCCCACCGCGAGCCCCGCCGCGTAGGCCGCGCCGAGCGCCGTGGTCTCGGCGACCAGCGGGCGGACGACCGGTGCGTCGAGGACGTCGGCGAGCGTCTGCATCAGCAGGTTGTTGGCGGTCATGCCGCCGTCGACCTTGAGGGTGGTCAGCTCGACCCCGGAGTCCTTCGTCATGGCGTCGCTGATCTCGCGGGTCTGCCAGGCCGTGGCCTCAAGCACCGCGCGGGCGATGTGCGCCTTGGTGACATAGCCGGTGAGGCCGGCGATCACACCGCGCGCGTCGGGGTTCCAGTGCGGCGCGAACAGGCCGGAGAAGGCGGGCACGAAGTACGCCCCGCCGTTGTCCTCCACGGTGGACGCCAGCGTCTCGATCTCCGGAGCCGTCTTGATCAGGCCCATCTGGTCGCGCATCCACTGCACCAGCGCGCCGGTGACCGCGATGGAGCCTTCGAGCGCGTAGACCGCGGGCTGGTCGCCGATGCGGTAACCCACCGTGGTGAGCAGCCCGTTGTACGAGTTGACCGGCTTGTCCGCCGTGTTCATCAGCATGAAGGTGCCGGTGCCGTACGTGGACTTGGCGTCGCCCTCGGTGAAGCAGCACTGGCCGAACAGCGCGGCCTGCTGGTCGCCGAGCGCGGAGGCCACGGGCACCCCGTCCAGGGCGCCGCCCGCGGCCGTCCCGTACACCTCGGCGGAGGACCTGATCTCCGGCAGCATCACGGAGGGCACGCCCATGGACTCGCAGATGCGCTCGTCCCATTCCATGGTGTGCAGGTTCATCAGCATCGTGCGGGACGCGTTGGTGACATCGGTGACGTGGGCGCCGCCGTTCACACCGCCGGTCAGGTTCCAGATGACCCAGGTGTCCATCGTGCCGAAGAGGATCTCGCCGCGCTCCGCGCGCTCGCGCAGTCCCTCGACGTTGTCGAGCAGCCAGCGCGCCTTGGGCCCGGCGAAGTACGTCGAGAGCGGCAGGCCCGTCTCCCTGCGCCAGCGGTCCGCTCCGACGTTGCGGCCCAGCTCGCGGGTGAGCGCGTCGGTACGGGTGTCCTGCCAGACGATCGCGTTGTGCACCGGGCGGCCGGTGTTCTTGTCCCACAGCAGCGTCGTCTCGCGCTGGTTGGTGATGCCGATCGCCTTGACGTCGTCCTTGGTGATACCCGCCTTGCGGATCGCGCCCGCGACGACGTCCTGGACGTTGGTCCAGATCTCGGCCGCGTCGTGCTCCACCCAGCCGGGCCTGGGGAATATCTGCTCGTGCTCCTTCTGGTCCACGGCCACGATGCGGCCGTCCCGGTCGAAGACGATGCAGCGGCTCGATGTCGTGCCCTGGTCGATGGCGGCGATGAAAGGGCCCGTCCCGTGGGACGCGGTCCCGCTGGTGTTGTCACTCACGGTCTAGCTCCTGCTCCGTCGGAGGAAGTCGGTCGGGGTGGGCGTGCGCCGGGGGCGTCATGCGAACGCCAGCTCGTAGAAGCCGGCCGCGAGCGCGGCGCCCGCGAAGGGGCCGACCACCGGGATCCAGGCGTACGCCCAGTCGGAGCCGCCCTTGTTGCGCAGCGGCAGCAGGGCGTGCACGATGCGCGGCCCGAGGTCGCGGGCCGGATTGATGGCGTAGCCGGTCGGCCCGCCGAGGGAGAGTCCGACGGCCACCACGACGAACGCCGTGATGAGGATGCCGATCGCCCCGAGGCCGTTGCCCTTCTGGTTGAGGCCTTGCGTGAGGATCGCGATGACCAGGACGAACGTGCCGATGATCTCGGTCAGCAGGTTCTGCGCCGGGTGCCGGATCTCCGGGCCCGTGGAGAAGATGCCGAGCACGGGGCCCGCCCTGGGTGCGGTCCGCTGGTCGACCAGGCCTTCCTCGGACGGCTGCGCCGCGAGCACCTCGGGATCCCGCAGGAAGGCCTTGAACTGGCCCATGTAGGCGACCCACACCAGGAAGGCGCCGATCATGGCGCCGAGCAGCTCCGACCCGATGTACAGCGGTACGTCGCCCCACTTGATCCCGCCCTGGATCGCCAGCGCGAGCGTCAGGGCGGGATTGAGGGACGCGGCCGACTTGGGCGCGGAGAGATAGGCGCCGACCATGACCGCGAAGCCCCAGCCGAAGCTGATGGCGACCCAGCCGGCGCCGAACGCCTTGGAGCGTTTGAGCACAACGCCCGCCACCACGCCGCCCCCGAGCAGGATCAGCATGGCGGTACCGGACGTCTCGCCCACGAATATGTCGAGATTGGACACCCGAGACTCCTTCGTCCAGGGAAGGCGGATCTCCGGGGAGCCGGCGGTCCGCGCCGTCCTGCAGGGCACTTGCTACCGGTCGGTTTGCCGTGGGACCCCTGTGACTCTGGAGACCTGTTCGGCAATGCCGACCGCTATACGGCAGTCTCGTACCGAGTTCAAGTGCAGTCAAGGGCTCCGCCACCGGAACCTCCCGCACGTCCGATCATCCGCTATACGGGTCAAAACCGCCCGTTGCCGATATCCCGGGACACCGATCTCGCGCACCCGCGCACCGCCGCGACCAGGTCGTCGCGCACCGCGGGCCGTCCCTCGCCCGGTGCCGCGCCGGCGGACCGCAGCCGCTCCGCGGCGCCCGTCACCGCGACCGCGCCGACCACCATGGAGTGGCGGTCGCGGATCGGCGCCGCCACGGCCGCCACGCCGTCCCAGGTCTCCTCCACGTCGGCGGCCCAGCCCCACTCCCGTACGGTGGCGAGCTCCGCCTCGAACGCGCCGGGGTCCACCACCGTGCGCGGCGTGAGCGGGCGGCGCTCGCCGTCCAGCGCGTCCTGGCGCGCCACCGGGTCGAAGGCGCACAACACCTTCCCGAGCGCCGTGGAGTGCAGCGGCTGGAGCGCCCCCACCTCAAGCACCTGGCGGCTGTCGTCGGGGCGGAAGACGTGGTGCACGATCAGCACGCCACCCAGGTGGAGCACGCCCAGGTGCACGCTCTCGCCACTCGAACGCGCCAGGTCGTCCGTCCACACCAGGGCGCGCGCCCGCAGCTCGTTGACGTCCAGATAGCTGTTGCCGAGCCGCAGCAGCTCCGCCCCCAGCTGGTACCGCCCCGACGCCGCCTCCTGCTCCACGAACCCCTCCGCCTGGAGGGTCCGCAGGATCCCGTGCGCCGTGCCCTTGGCCAGGCCGAGGGACGAGGCGATGTCGGACAGGCCGAGCCGGCGCTCGCCGCCCGCCAGCAGGCGCAGCACGGCCGCGGCCCGCTCCAGCGACTGGATGTTCTTCGCCATGGCGGACTCCGTTCCCTATTCGACAATGCTGAACACTATCGGCCCATGCCGAATTAGTCCGCCGAAGTGAGGGTGTGGTGACCACGCCCTGGACGCCCCGCCCCCGCCCGCGCCCCTCCCGGCTACCCTGGCCGGGTGCCCCTCGCACCGCCCCGGGGCAAAGCCGACAGCCGTCGCATCTACGGGAGTGAATCCATGGCCTCGTCGCCGACCCCCCCCACCGACAGCCGCACCCGTGCCGACGCCCTGCGCGAGGCGTTCGCCACCCGCGTCGTCGTCGCAGACGGCGCCATGGGCACGATGCTCCAGGCACAGGAGCCCACCCTCGCCGACTTCCAGGACCTCGAAGGCTGCAACGAGATCCTCAACGTGACCCGCCCCGACATCGTCCGCTCCGTGCACCAGGAGTACTTCTCGGTCGGCGTCGACTGCGTCGAGACCAACACCTTCGGCGCCAACTTCGCCGCCCTCGGCGAGTACGACATCCCCGAGCGGGTCTTCGAGCTGTCCCAGGCGGGCGCGGCCATCGCCCGCGAGGTCGCCGACGAGTTCACCGCGTCCACCGGGCAGCAGCGCTGGGTCCTCGGCTCCATGGGCCCCGGCACGAAGCTGCCGACGCTCGGCCACGCCCCCTACGTCAAGCTCCGCGACGCCTACCAGCAGAACGCCGAGGGCATGATCGCGGGCGGCGCCGACGCGCTCCTCGTCGAGACCACCCAGGATCTCCTCCAGACGAAGGCCGCCATCCTCGGCGCCCGCCGCGCCCTCGCCGCCACCGGCACCGACCTGCCGGTCATCTGCTCCGTCACCGTCGAGACCACCGGCACCATGCTGCTCGGCTCCGAGATCGGCGCGGCATTGACGGCGCTCGAACCGCTCGGCATCGACATGATCGGGCTGAACTGCGCGACCGGCCCGTCCGAGATGAGCGAGCACCTCCGCTACCTCGCCAAGCACGCCCGGGTCCCGCTCTCCTGCATGCCCAACGCCGGCCTGCCCGTCCTCGGCAAGGACGGGGCGCACTACCCCCTCCAGCCGGGCGAGCTAGCCGAGGCACAGGAGACCTTCGTCGGCGAGTACGGCCTCTCCCTGGTCGGCGGCTGCTGCGGCACCACCCCCGAGCACCTGCGCCAGGTCGTCGAGCGGGTGCGCGGCAGCAGGCCCGCCGAGCGCACCCCGCGGCCCGAGCCGGGCGCCGCCTCCCTCTACCAGACGGTCCCGTTCCGCCAGGACACCTCGTACCTCGCCATCGGCGAGCGCACCAACGCCAACGGCTCGAAGAAGTTCCGCGAGGCCATGCTCGAAGGGCGCTGGGAAGACTGCGTGGAGATGGCCCGCGAGCAGATCCGCGAGGGCGCCCACATGCTCGACCTGTGCGTCGACTACGTGGGCCGCGACGGCGTCGCCGACATGGCCGAGCTGGCAGGGCGGTTCGCCACCGCCTCGACCCTCCCGATCGTCCTCGACTCCACCGAGATCGACGTGCTGCGCGCCGGCCTGGAGAAGCTGGGCGGCCGCGCCGTCATCAACTCCGTCAACTACGAGGACGGCGACGGCCCCGAGTCCCGCTTCCACAAGGTCACCGAGCTGGCCGCGGAGCACGGCGCCGCCCTGATCGCACTCACCATCGACGAGCAGGGGCAGGCCCGCACCGCCGAGAACAAGGTCGCCATCGCCGAGCGGCTGATCGCGGACCTCACCGGCAACTGGGGCATCCACGAGTCGGACATCCTGGTCGACTGCCTCACCTTCACCATCTGCACCGGCCAGGAGGAGTCGCGGCGCGACGGCATCGCCACCATCGAGGCGATCCGCGAGCTCAAGCGCCGCCACCCCGACGTGCAGACCACGCTCGGCCTCTCCAACATCTCCTTCGGCCTCAACCCGGCTGCCCGCGTCGTCCTCAACTCCGTCTTCCTCGACGAGTGCGTCAAGGCGGGCCTCGACTCGGCGATCGTCCACGCCTCCAAGATCCTGCCCATCGCCCGCCTCGACGAGGAGCAGGTCGAGGCCGCCCTCGACCTCATTCACGACCGCAGGCGGGAGGGGTACGACCCGCTCCAGCGCCTCATGGAGCTGTTCGAGGGCGTCAACACCCAGTCGATGAAGGACAGCAGGGCCGAGGAACTCCTCGCCCTGCCGCTGGACGAGCGCCTGGAGCGCCGCATCATCGACGGCGAGAAGAACGGCCTCGAAGCCGACCTCGACGCGGCGCTCGCCGAGCGGCCCGCCCTGGAGATCGTCAACGAGACCCTGCTCAATGGCATGAAGGTCGTCGGTGAGCTGTTCGGCTCCGGCAAGATGCAGCTGCCGTTCGTGCTCCAGTCCGCCGAGGTGATGAAGACCGCGGTCGCCTACCTCGAACCCCACATGGAGAAGGTCGAGGGCGAGGAGGGCAAGGGCACCATCGTCCTGGCGACCGTGCGCGGCGACGTCCACGACATCGGCAAGAACCTCGTCGACATCATCCTCTCCAACAACGGCTACAACGTCGTCAACCTCGGCATCAAGCAGCCCGTCTCCGCGATCCTGGAAGCCGCCGAGGAGCACCGGGCCGACGTCATCGGCATGTCGGGGCTCCTCGTCAAGTCCACCGTGATCATGAAGGAGAACCTGGAGGAGCTGAACCAGCGCCGGATGGCCGCCGACTACCCGGTCATCCTCGGCGGCGCCGCGCTCACCCGCGCCTACGTCGAGCAGGACCTCCACGAGATCTACGAGGGCGAGGTCCGCTACGCGCGCGACGCGTTCGAGGGCCTGCGGCTGATGGACGCCCTCATCGCCGTCAAGCGCGGCGTCCCCGGCGCCGAGCTGCCCGAGCTCAAGCAGCGCCGGGTCAGGTCCGCGGCCACGACCGCCGTGCTCGACCGGCCGGAGCAGCCCGTCACCCGCTCCGACGTCGCCACGGACAACCCGGTCCCCACCCCGCCGTTCTGGGGCAGCCGCGTGGTCAAGGGCATCCAACTCGCCGAGTACGCGTCCTGGCTCGACGAGGGCGCCCTCTTCAAGGGCCAGTGGGGGCTGAAGGAGGCCCGCACCGGCGAAGGGCCCTCGTACCAGGAGCTCGTCGAGACGGAGGGCCGCCCCCACCTGCGCGGCTGGCTGGACCAGATGCACACCCAGAACCTGTTGGAGGCAGCCGTCGTCTACGGCTACTTCCCCTGCGTCTCCAAGGGCGACGACCTGATCCTGCTGCACGAGGACGGCTCCGAGCGCACCCGCTTCACCTTCCCCCGCCAGCGGCGCGGCCGGCACCTGTGCCTCGCGGACTTCTTCAGGCCGGAGGAGTCCGGCGAGACGGACGTCGTCGGCCTCCAGGTCGTCACCATCGGCTCGAAGATCGGCGAGCGCACCGCCGAGCTGTTCCAGGACAACGCCTACCGCGACTACCTGGAGCTGCACGGCCTGTCCGTGCAGCTCGCCGAGGCCCTCGCCGAGTACTGGCACGCCCGGGTGCGCTCCGAGCTCGGCTTCGCGGGCGAGGACCCGGCCGAGGTCGAGGACATGTTCGCGCTGAAGTACCGCGGCGCCCGCTTCTCGCTCGGCTACGGCGCCTGCCCCGACCTGGAGGACCGGGCGAAGATCGCCGCGCTGCTCGAACCCGAGCGCATCGGCGTCCAGCTCTCCGAGGAGTTCCAGCTCCACCCGGAGCAGTCCACGGACGCGATCGTCATCCACCACCCGGAGGCGAAGTACTTCAACGCGCGATGACCGCGCCGTCACCCCCGGTGCGCCGGTACCGCGCGCCGCGCGCCGGGGGCACGTACACTGATCGGTCCAGCGTTGGCCGGCCGCCGGCCCTGGCGGGGGGAACCCGTGCGGGCAGGCGGCCGGCCTTCTCGTCCCTCATGGAGGTGTGCCGGATGACCAGTACGGTCCCCGCGTCCCTGCCCACGACGGCCGGGGGCTCAGCCCTCCAGGCCGTGCTGCTCGACATGGACGGCACCCTGGTGGACAGCGAGGGCATCTGGTGGGAGGCCGAGACCGACGTCTTCAAGGAGCTCGGCCACGTCCTCGACGAGGGCTGGCGCGACATCGTCGTCGGCGGGCCGATGACGCGCAGCGCTGGCTTCCTCATCGAGGAGACCGGCGCCGACATCACCCTGGACGAGGTGGTGGTCCTGCTCAACGACGCCTTCGAGAACCGCATCAGAGAGGGCGTGCCCCTGATGCCCGGGGCCGCGCGGCTCCTCGCCGAGCTGACGGCGCACCGGGTGCCCACCGCGCTGGTCTCCGCCTCGCACCGGCGCATCATCGACCACGTCCTGCGCTCCCTGGGCCCCGAGCACTTCGCGCTCACCGTCGCGGGCGACGAGGTGGCCCGCACCAAGCCGCACCCCGACCCCTACCTGGTCGCCGCGCGCGGCCTCGGCGCGCTGCCCGAGCGGTGTGCCGTCGTCGAGGACACCGCGACCGGCGTGGCCGCCGCCGAGGCGGCCGGCTGCCGCGTCGTCGCCGTGCCGTCCGTCGCGCCCATCGCCCCCGCGCCCGGTCGGCACGTCGCCGCCTCCCTCGAACACGTCGACCTCGCCCTGCTGCGCGCCCTGCCCGCCCGCAGCCGCTGACCTGCGACGACGCCCCTTGCTCCGGCCTCACGCCGGCCGTGTCGCCGGGCCGCCGCGCCCAGTCCGCGGCGCGGCCGGGTGATTTTCCTCACTCCCCGTGGCGCCCGCGCCCGCGGTCCTCCGGGACCGCGCCACGCCGACCGCCCGGTTCGTTACGCCCATGTGTCCCGGTTGGTGAAGGGGTGTACGAAACATGCGACTCCCCACCATGTACAGGCCGTTAAGGGCCATCACGGAGCGGAAGCCCGCTCCTGGAAGCCCGTTCGGGGACCTGGTCGCGCGGGAGCTAATGTCGGAGCCAGTACGCCGACGCCGCGACTGGTGCCGCGCGTAGGGCGTCATGGCGCGTTGTCGACCGCCGCGTCCAGGTTTCCCCCACAAGGAGTTAGCCCACGATGAAGCGCACAACCCTCGTGCTGACGGCGGTCGTCGGCATGTTCGCACCCGTCATGGCAGGCTGCGGCGCCGCTGACAGCGGTTCCGACGGCGGCAGTGCGATCGTCGTGGGCACCACCGACCAGTTCGGCGCGACGAAGACGGCCCCCGCGCCGTTCGACCCCGCGTACACGTACGACACGGCGGCCTGGAACATCCTCCGGCAGACCATCCAGACGCTGACCCACGTGCCGCGCGGCGGCGGCGAGCCGGTCCCCGAGGCCGCCAGCCGCTGCCTGTTCACCGACCACGCGAGCACCACGTACCGCTGCACGCTGCGCACGGGCCTGAAGTTCGCCAACGGTGACCCGGTCACGGCGAACGACGTGAAGTACTCCATCCAGCGGGTCGTCACCATCCACGACCCCAACAGCGCCTACGGCCTGCTGACCAACATCGGCTCGATCGACACCGAGGGCCACGACGTGGTCTTCCACCTCAAGTCGTCCGACGCCACGTTCCCGTACAAGCTCGCCACCCCCGCCGCGGGCATCGTGAACCCCAAGCAGTACGCGCCGAGGAAGCTGCGCGACGGCTTCGAGATCGACGGCTCGGGCCCGTACACCTTCAAGGCGAAGGTCAAGAACAACACCCTCGTCGGGGCCACCTTCACCAAGAACCCCACGTACAAGGGGGATCTGAAGGTCCAGAACGACAAGGTCGAGATGCGCAACTACACGAGCGCGAGCGCCATGGGCGCCGCGTTCGACAAGAACGACGTCGACGTGATGCTGCGCATGTCGCCCGACCAGATCAAGTCGCTGACCGACCACACGCCCAAGGACGTCAACCTCACCGAGATGCCGGGCCTCGAAATCCGCTACCTCGGCTTCGACACCGCGGCGCCGGTCGTGAAGGAGAAGGCCGTACGGCAGGCCATGGCGTACGTGGTGGACCGGGACGCCCTGGTCAGCAAGGTCTACGGGACAACGGCCACGCCGCTCTACTCGCTCATACCGTCCGGCATCACAGGACACACCAACTCGTTCTTCAACCAGTACGGCGGGCAGCCGTCGGTGCAGAAGGCGGCCGACGCGCTCCAGAAGGCCGGGATCCACACCCCGGTCAAGCTGACGCTGGACTACACGACGGACCACTACGGCGCCGCCACCGCCAAGGAGTTCCAGGTCCTCCAGAGCCAGTTCAACGACAGCAAGCTGTTCGACGTCACCATCAAGGGCATCCCCTGGGACACCTTCCGGCCCGATCAGACCAAGGGTGACTACACCATCTACGGCATGGGCTGGTTCCCCGACTTCCCGGACCCGGACAACTTCACGGCGCCGTTCCTCGACAAGGACAACTTCCTCAACAGCCCGTACGACAACCCGCTGATCCGCAACCAGCTGATCCCGGACTCGCGGCGGGTGGCCAACCGCGGCGCCGCGTCCGGCACCTTCGGCGAGATCCAGGACCAGGTCGCGAGCGACGTGCCGATCCTGCCGCTGTGGCAGGGCAAGCAGTACGTCGCGGCCCACACCGACGTCACCGGTGTGGAGTGGGCGGTCGACGCGTCGACCAACTACTACCTCTGGGAGCTCGCCAAGGGCACCTCGGACGACTGAGCCGCACGCCGCGCGCCAGAGCCCCGGACCCGCGCCGCCGGTCCGGGGCTCCCGCGCGCCCCGGGGCACCGGACCGGGCCGCGCACCGTCGCCGCTACTGCGCGCCGGGGCGCACCAGCCCGCTCTCGTACGCGTAGACCGCGGCCTGCACCCGGTCCCGCAGGCCCAGCTTGGTCAGCACATGGCCCACATGCGTCTTCACCGTCGTCTCGCTGACGAACAGGTCGGCGGCGATCTCCGCGTTCGACAGGCCGCGCGCCACCAGCTTCAGCACCTCGACCTCACGCTCCGTCAGCGTGTTCAGCATGTCGGGTACGGGCTCCTCGCCCGACGGCAGATGGTCCGCGTACTTGTCGAGCAGCCGCCGGGTGATGCTCGGCGCCAGCATCGCCTCGCCCGCGGCCACCACCCGGATCGCCTGCACCAGCTCCACGGCCGGCGCGTCCTTCAGGAGGAAGCCGCTCGCGCCCGCGCGCAGCGCCTCCACCACGTACTCGTCCAGGTCGAACGTGGTCAGCACCAGCACCTTGGCGGGGCCGTCCCGGCCGGGCCCGGTGATCTGCCGGGTCGCCTCGACGCCGTCCATCCTGGGCATCCTGATGTCCATCAGCACCACGTCGGGCTGGAGCGCCCGCACCTGCTCGATGGCCTGGAGCCCGTCACCCGCCTCCCCGACCACCGCGACGTCCTGCTCCGCCTCCAGGATCATCCGGAAACCGGTGCGCAGCAGCGGCTGGTCGTCGACCAGCAGGACACGGACGGTGCCGACACTCACAAGAACCCCTCTCCACGGACCACGGCCATTCTGCCCTGCCCGTCCGCTAGCCGGCCGTCAGCGGATAGACCGGGGGAGTGCCGCCGAATTCGGGACAGAGCGCCTGGTGGTCGCACCAGCCGCAGAGCTTCGTGGGGCGTGGCGGGAAGTCGCCCGTCTCCACGGCCCGCCTGATCGCGTCCCACAGAGCGAGCAGCTTGCGCTCCACCCGTTCCAGGTCAGCGGGCACCGGGTCGTACGTCAGCACGTCCCCGCTGCCCAGGTAGACCAGCTGGAGGCGGCGCGGCACGACGCCCTTGAGTCGCGAGACCACCAGCGCGTAGAACGCCATCTGGAAGTGCGCGCTCTCCGCGTACTGGGGGCGGGGCGCCTTGCCCGTCTTGTAGTCGACGATCCTGACCTCGCCCGTCGGCGCCACGTCGACCCGGTCGATCACACCGCGCAGCCGCAGCCCCGAGTCCAGCTCCGTCTCGACGAACATCTCGCGCTCCGCGGGTTCGAGCCGCGTCGGATCCTCCAGCTCGAACCACCGCTCCACCAGCGACTCGGCCTCGCCGAGCCAGCGCGCGAGCCGCTCGCCCGCCGCGTCGTCCGCGAACAGCTCCGTCAGCTCGGGGCGCGCCGCGCGCAGCCTGTCCCACTGGTGGGGCACCATCGCCTTCGCCCGGGGCGCGGTGCGCTCCACGGCGGGGGCGTCGAAGAGGCGCTCCAGCACGGCGTGCACCAGCGTGCCGCGGGTAGCCGCCTCGCTCGGCTTCTCCGGCAGCTTGTCGATCACCCGGAACCGGTAGAGCAGGGGGCACTGCATGAAGTCGTTCGCCCGCGAGGGCGACAGCGAGACAGGGGGCACGCTCGTGGTCATGACGCAGACCCTAAGGCCCACCAAGGACAGCGATCCGCATACCATCGACTACAGGGCCTTTCGCACTGCATGATCAAGCAGACGACAGGGCGACGAAGGAAGGAACCCCGGAACCCGTGAAACCCGTGAAGGACGACGAGTCGGGCGAGCGCGGCGCGGGCGGGGCTCGGGGCCGCGACGGCACCCCCCACCCGGGAGGCAAGCCCGTGCGCCCCGCCGACCCCGGAGGCGGCATCCTGGTCGGCCGCCCCTTCGGCGTGCCCGTCTACGTGGGCCCCAGCTGGTTCCTGGTCGCCGCGCTCATCACCTGGATCTTCGGCGGCCAGCTCGGCGGCATCCTCCCGGACATCGGTAACGCGCGCTATCTGGTGGCGCTGTTCTTCGCGGTCGCCTTCTACGCCTCCGTCTTCGTGCACGAGCTCGCGCACACCGTCGCCGCCCTCCGCTTCAACCTGCCGGTCCGCCGCATTCAGCTCCAGTTCTTCGGCGGCGTCTCCGAGATCGAGAAGGAGTCCGAGACGCCGGGCCGCGAGTTCGTCCTCGCCTTCGTCGGGCCGCTCCTTTCGCTCGTGCTCTCCGGGATCTTCTACGGCGCGATGTACGTCGTCGACGCCGGCTCCGTCCCCGGGGTGCTGCTCGCGGGCCTGATGGTCTCCAACCTGATCGTCGCGGTCTTCAACTTCCTGCCCGGCCTCCCGCTGGACGGCGGCCGCATGCTCCGCGCCGTGGTCTGGAAGATCACCGGCAAGCCGATGAGCGGCACCGTCGCCGCCGTCTGGGTCGGCCGGGCCCTCGCCGTCGCCGTCCTCGTCGTCCTCATCGGCCTGCCGCTGTTCGGCCGCGGCGGCCTGCGCGGCGACGGCGGCATCGACGGCGTGGAGACCGTCACCGACGCGCTGATCGCGGCGGTCCTCGCCGCGATCATCTGGACGGGCGCGGGCAACAGCCTGCGCATGGCGCGGCTGCGCGAGCACCTGCCGCAGCTCCAGGCCCGCACGCTGACCCGGCGTGCCGTGCCCGTCGAGTCCCACACCCCGCTCTCCGAGGCGCTGCGCAGGGCCAACGAGGTCGGCGCGCGCGCCCTCGTCGTGGTGGACGGCCAGGGCGACCCGACCGGCATCGTCCGCGAGACGTCCATCGTCGGGGTGCCGCAGCACCGGCGCCCCTGGGTCGCGGTCAGCACGCTCACCCAGGACCTCACCGAGGGCATGACCGTGCCCGCGGAACTCGGCGGCGAGGTGCTGCTCGAACGGCTGCGCGCCAACCCGGCCACCGAGTACCTGGTCGTAGAGGAGACCGGCTCGATCTACGGGGTCCTCTCCACGGCCGACGTCGAGAAGGCGTTCGTCGCCGCGATGGCCCGCCCCCAGTAGGCCCCCCGCGACCGCCGGCCAGAGGGGCCGCGGGGACCGGATAGGCTGGGGCCATGTCCGAACCGACCGGTGCCGCCCGCCGTCGCGGGCCCTTCAAGGTCGGGGACCAGGTCCAGCTCACCGACCCCAAGGGACGCCACTACACCTTCACGCTCGAAGCAGGGAAGAACTTCCACACCCACAAGGGGTCCTTCCCGCACGACGAGCTGATCGGTGCTCCCGAGGGCAGTGTTGTCCGAACCACGGGAAACGTCGCCTACCTCGCGCTGCGCCCCCTGCTCCCCGACTACGTCCTGTCCATGCCCCGCGGCGCCGCCGTGGTCTACCCGAAGGACGCGGGCCAGATCCTCGCCTTCGGCGACATCTTCCCCGGCGCGCGCGTCGTCGAGGCGGGCGTGGGGTCCGGCTCCCTCAGCAGCTTCCTGCTGCGGGTCATCGGCGACGAGGGCATGCTGCACTCCTACGAGCGCAGGCAGGACTTCGCGGACATCGCGCGGGGCAACGTCGAGCGCTACTTCGGCGGGCCGCACCCCGCCTGGGAGCTGACCGTGGGCGACCTCCAGGACAACCTCTCGGACACCGACGTCGACCGGGTCATCCTGGACATGCTCGCTCCCTGGGAGTGCGTGGAGGCCGTCTCCAAGGCGCTCGTGCCCGGTGGCATCCTCATCGCGTACGTGGCCACCACCACGCAGCTCGCCCGCACCGTGGAGACCATCCGCGAGTTCGGGACCTTCAACGAGCCCGCCGCGTGGGAGTCCATGATCCGCAACTGGCACGTCGAGGGCCTCGCCGTACGCCCCGACCACCGCATGATCGGCCACACGGGCTTCCTGGTCACCGCCCGCCGCCTCGCCGACGGTGTGGAGCCGCCGCTGCGCCGCCGCAGGCCCGCGAAGGGCGCCTACGGCGAGGACTACGAGGGCCCGGGCAGCGGCTCCCGCTGAGTCCGGGCCCGTACGGGCTCTCCACCGCCGGCCGGGCCCGCGGGCAACCGCCTGCCGCCGCCGCACCGTTCACGCGCCCCGTGCGCAACGGGGCGGCGGCGCTCCCATGTTGGCCGGCGGCGCGGGCGCCCCACGGGCGCCGACGTACCGCCCCCACCGTTCCGGCCGCGTGTGACGTGTGGCACGATGCTGTCTCCCGCCCACAGTTGGTTTCTCCAGCACCACCGCAACAGGAGACACTCGGCGTGCAGCTCTCCGAGCTTCCGGACCTCGCGCACAACCGGCCGGCTCCACTCCACTGGGTCGCCACGGCGACCGCGATGGCCGGTGTCGTCGCGCTGGCGGGCCTGCTCCAGCCGGGCGGCGCCACGGCGTCGCCGACGGCCGGGGCCGGGCCCTCGATCAGCAGCTCCGCCCCGCCGAGAGCGGCCCACCTGCCCGCTCCGGACGCCGCCGCTTTCCCCTTCCCCCTGGAGTGCGGCTCCGTCGGCTCCGTCGTCACCGCGAAGGCCAGCGGCGACCTCGACGGCGACGGCAACCCGGAGACGGTCGCCGCCGTCCGCTGCGACTCGGGCACCGGCGCCCCGCCGAACGCCGTCTACGTGCTCAACCGGGACCGCTCGGGAAAGCCGCGCGTGGTCGCCACCCTGCTGGGCGTGGCCGCGCGCGAGACGGTGGGAAAGGGGCTCACGGTGCGCCACGGCGCCGTCTACGCGACACTGCTCGGCTATTCCAGCCAGAACGTGCCGACCTGCTGTCCCGACGTGCAGGAGAAGGTCTCCTGGGCCTGGCGGGGCGGAGCGTTCGTCCGCAGCGAACAGGGCGACAACAAGAGCGTCTGAAAACCGCCGCTCGCCCCGAAGGTCGATTTCCGGTCACCCGGGGCGGGGGAGCCGCGGGCGTACGGCCGCCGCCGGCCCGTCACCGCGGGGCAGCCGCGGCGCTCACTCCGCGTCCGGGCCCACGACCTCGGTGCGGTCCGACACCCGGCGCACATGGATGCACTCGCCGGGGCACTCCCTGGCGGAGTCCACCACCTCGCGCAGCAGCGGCAGGGGCACCCGGGTGGCGGCCCCGGGCTCCTGGAGCAGCTCGTCGTCCTCGCTCTTGACATAGGCCAGGCCGTCGATGTCCAGCTCGAAGACCTCGCGCGCGTACTGCGCGCAGATGCCGTCCCCCGTGCACAGATCCTGATCGATCCAGACCTCCAGCGGTCCGTGGGCCGCCAGGTCGTCGGTCGGGGTGTCCTGCTGCACGGTGATGTCTCCTGCCGTTTTCTGCGCCGGGCCGGTCCTGCGTGCAACCCTGGGGGACAAGTCGCGCCAGCCATGACGGGTGTTGAACAACTCGACGATACAACCGGCCGCTTTCCGATGTTGCTGGGTGGGTATTTGCCTGGCGGGAGGGAGAGCGCAAGGGTGAAGATCGGACGGAGCCCTTACGTCTTTGTGATCTAGGGGTTTCAATCATCACCCACCCAGGTAGGGTCAGGAAGCGTCCAGCTCCCCTTGGAGGAGGTGAGGACCGTGGCAGCCCACGACGACGACATCAACCGCGGCATCCGGCCCGGGCGGGGGTCCGAGGACCCCGCGGGCCAGGTCGCCTATCTTGAGCAGGAAATCGCCGTCCTGCGCCGCAAGCTCGCCGACTCTCCGCGGCACACGAGAATTCTCGAAGAGCGGATCGTCGAGCTCCAGACGAACCTGGCGGGCGTGTCCGCGCAGAACGAACGTCTCGCGAACACGCTGCGTGAGGCGCGCGATCAGATCGTGGCCCTCAAGGAAGAGGTCGACCGGCTCGCGCAGCCGCCCGCCGGCTTCGGTGTCTTCCTTCAGGCCAATGAGGACGAGACGGCCGACATCTTCACCGGCGGCCGCAAGCTCCGGGTGAACGTCAGCCCCAGCATCGAGCTCGACCAGCTCAGGCGCGGCCAGGAGGTCATGCTCAACGAGGCGCTCAACGTGGTCGAGGCCATGGAGTTCGAGCGCGCGGGCGACATCGTCACCCTCAAGGAGGTCCTTGAGGACGGCGAGCGCGCCCTGGTGATCGGACACACCGACGAGGAGCGCGTGGTGCGGCTCGCCGAGCCCCTGATGGACCTCACCATCAGGCCGGGCGACGCCCTGCTGCTCGAACCCCGCTCCGGATACGTCTACGAGGTCGTGCCCAAGAGCGAGGTCGAGGAGCTCGTCCTCGAAGAGGTCCCCGACGTCGACTACACCAAGATCGGCGGTCTCGGCGGTCAGATCGAGCTGATCCGCGACGCCGTCGAACTCCCCTACCTCTACCCGGACCTCTTCAAGGAGCACGAGCTCAGGCCGCCGAAGGGCATCCTGCTCTACGGCCCGCCCGGATGCGGCAAGACGCTCATCGCCAAGGCCGTGGCCAACTCGCTCGCCAAGAAGGTCGGCGAGGTGACGGGCAGGCCCACCGGCAAGAGCTATTTCCTGAACATCAAGGGCCCCGAGCTCCTGAACAAGTACGTCGGCGAGACCGAGCGGCACATCCGCCTGGTCTTCCAGCGCGCCCGGGAGAAGGCGAGCGAGGGCACGCCCGTCATCGTCTTCTTCGACGAGATGGAATCCCTCTTCCGCACCCGCGGTTCCGGTGTCAGCTCGGACGTGGAGAACACCATCGTCCCGCAGCTGCTCGCCGAGATCGACGGTGTGGAGGGCCTGGAGAACGTCATCGTCATCGGCGCCTCCAACCGCGAGGACATGATCGACCCGGCGATCCTGCGCCCCGGGCGCCTCGACGTGAAGATCAAGATCGAGCGTCCCGACGCGGACTCCGCCAAGGACATCTTCGCCAAGTACCTCACCGCCTCCCTGCCGCTGCACGCGGACGACCTCGCGGAGCACCGCGACTCGCCCGACCAGGCGGTCCACGCGATGATCCAGACCGTCGTGGAGCAGATGTACGCCGAGTCCGACGAGAACCGCTTCCTTGAGGTGACGTACGCAAACGGCGACAAGGAAGTCCTGTACTTCAAGGACTTCAACTCCGGCGCGATGATCGAGAACATCGTCGGCCGGGCCAAGAAGATGGCCATCAAGGACTTCCTCGACCACGACCAGAAGGGCATCCGCGTCTCCCACCTCCTGCAGGCGTGCGTGGACGAGTTCAAGGAGAACGAGGACCTGCCGAACACCACCAACCCGGACGACTGGGCCCGCATCTCCGGCAAGAAGGGCGAGCGGATCGTCTACATCCGCACCCTCGTCACCGGGAAGCAGGGCGCCGACACCGGACGGTCCATCGACACGGTGGCGAATACCGGTCAGTACCTGTAAGCCGCCGACCGGCTGCGGACGCCCCCACCGGGTGTCCGCAGCCGGTTGCTTTACCCAGACGTACCATCGCAGCAGGCCGACGTGTTGAATGATCTCCCCGCGGGCGCCACGGCGTTCTAGGCTCGATGATGGAGCGCGCCGCGTCCCCGAGGGGCGCCGCCGGGCAAGGAGGGCCGCATGACCGTACGGCGAGTAATGGGCATCGAGACGGAGTACGGGATCTCCGTGCCCGGTCACCCGAACGCCAATGCCATGCTCACCTCGTCCCAGATCGTCAACGCCTACGCGGCGGCGATGCACAGGGCGCGGCGCGCGCGGTGGGACTTCGAGGAGGAGAACCCCCTGCGGGACGCCCGCGGCTTCGACCTCGCGCGGGAGACCGCGGACTCCACCCAGCTCACGGACGAGGACATCGGCCTCGCCAACGTCATCCTGACCAACGGCGCGCGCCTCTACGTCGACCACGCGCACCCGGAGTACAGCTCGCCGGAGATCACCAACCCGCGCGACGCCGTGCTGTGGGACAAGGCGGGCGAGCGCATCATGGCGGAGGCCGCCGAGCGCGCGGCCCAGCTGCCCGGCGCACAGCCCATCCACCTGTACAAGAACAACACCGACAACAAGGGCGCCTCCTACGGCACCCACGAGAACTACCTGATGCGGCGGTCGACGGCGTTCTCGGACATCGTGCGCCACCTGACGCCGTTCTTCGTCTCCCGCCAGGTCGTCACGGGCGCCGGCCGCGTCGGCGTCGGCCAGGACGGCCGCGACCACGGCTTCCAGCTGAGCCAGCGCGCCGACTACTTCGAGGTCGAGGTGGGCCTGGAGACCACACTCAAGCGGCCCATCATCAACACGCGCGACGAGCCGCACTCGGACGCGGAGAAGTACCGCCGCCTCCACGTGATCATTGGCGACGCCAACCTCTCCGAGATCTCGACCTACCTGAAGCTCGGCACGACGTCGCTGGTGCTCGCCATGATCGAGGACGGCTTCATCAACGTCGACCTCGCCGTGGACCAGCCCGTGCGCACCCTGCACCAGGTCTCCCACGACCCGACGCTCAAGCACCTCGTGACGCTGCGCAGCGGCCGCACACTCACCGCGGTGCAGCTCCAGATGGAGTATTTCGAGCTCGCGCGCAAGTACGTCGAGGAGAAGTACGGCGACGACACGGACGAGCAGACCAGGGACGTGCTGGGCCGCTGGGAGGACACGCTCAACCGCCTGGAGCGCGACCCGATGAGCCTCGCGGGCGAGCTGGACTGGGTGGCCAAGCGGGAGCTGCTCGAAGGCTACCGGCGTCGGGACGGGCTCGACTGGGACGCCGCGAGGCTCCACCTCGTGGACCTCCAGTACGCGGACGTACGGCCCGACAAGGGGCTGTACAACCGCCTGGCGGCCCGCGGCAGGATGAAGCGCCTGCTGACCGAGGACGACGTCGAGCGGGCCAGGACGAACCCGCCCGAGGACACCAGGGCCTACTTCCGCGGCCGCTGCCTCGACCAGTACGCGGAGGACGTCGCCGCGGCGTCGTGGGACTCGGTGATCTTCGACCTGCCGGGGCGGGACTCGCTCCAGCGGGTGCCGACCCTGGAACCACTGCGTGGTACACGCAACCACGTGAAGGAGCTGCTTGACCGCTGCCGTACGGCGGAGGACCTGGTCCGGGTGCTCTCGGGGCAGTGAGGAGGCTGAAAGGGCCCGCCGCAGGGAATCATGGAGGTGGGCCCCCGACGTTGCATCACAACGGGGCCTTTGCCGGAGCCTGCGGTTAGGGTCTGATCTTGAGAGCAGCGAAGGCCGGAGCACTGAAGGCCACATCGAGCGGGGCGAACCGAGCGGGGTGAGGGATATGGCGACCAAGGACAGCGGCGGCGGCCAGCAGAAGGCGGCACGCACCACGGAGGAGACCGAGGAGCAGACGCAGGACGCGCAGGGCTCCGAGGACCTCAAGGAGCGTCAGGAGAAGCTCTCGGACGACGTGGACTCCGTCCTGGACGAGATCGACGACGTGCTCGAGGAGAACGCCGAGGACTTCGTGCGGAGCTTCGTGCAAAAGGGCGGACAGTAGTCACACGGCTGAACGGGGGAGAAGGGGTGCTCCCGTCCTCGGGGGCGCCCCTTTCCTCGGCGGCCTCTTCCGGAAGCGCATGTGGATCACCGCCGCGAGGCGGGTAGGGTCCGTGGCGTACTGTGCTTCAACTGCAATTCGGACACCGGCAAGTTGGGACACGCTCCCGACCCCTTGCGCTGTGCCGTCGCATATCTGGAGGGAAACGCGTGGAAGCCAATACTCGTGACACCGGGCGACTACCTGCTGCCTTCCTGACTCCCGGATCCTCTTCGTTCATGGACTTCCTCTCCGGCCACGCGCCGGAGATGCTGCCGGGCAACCGGTCGACGCCGCCGCTCCAGGGCGCCATCGAGGCGCCGCACGGCACGACGATCGTGGCCGTGACCTTCCCCGGCGGCGTGGTCCTCGCGGGCGACCGCAGGGCGACGATGGGCAACATGATCGCCCAGCGGGACATCGAGAAGGTCTTCCCGGCGGACGAGTACTCGGCGGTGGGCATCGCCGGCACGGCCGGCCTCGCCGTGGAGATGGTCAAGCTGTTCCAGCTGGAGCTCGAACACTTCGAGAAGGTCGAGGGCGCCCAGCTGTCCCTGGAGGGCAAGGCCAACCGCCTCTCCACGATGATCAGGTCCAACCTCGCCATGGCCATGCAGGGCCTCGCGGTCGTGCCGGTCTTCGCGGGGTACGACCTCGACCGCGGCAAGGGCCGCATCTTCTCCTACGACGTCACCGGCGGGCGCTCCGAGGAGACCGGCTACTCCTCGACCGGCTCGGGGTCCGTCTTCGCGCGCGGCTCCCTCAAGAAGCTCTACCGCGACGACCTGACGGAGCAGGACGCCACGACGGTGGTCGTCCAGGCGCTGTACGACGCGGCCGACGACGACTCGGCGACCGGCGGCCCGGACATGGCGCGGCGCATCTACCCGATCGTCACCGTGATCACGGAGGACGGCTTCCGCAGGCTCACCGACGACGAGTCCTCCGCCATCGCCCGCGCCGTCGTCGAGCGCCGGCTCGACGAGCCCGACGGGCCGCGTGCCGCGGTCCTGTGACGGCACCGCCGTGCGAGTGAATCAGCCACTGACAGAAAGGGACGGATAGCCGGTGTCGACGCCGTTCTATGTCTCACCCCAGCAGGCCATGGCCGACCGGGCCGAGTACGCCCGCAAGGGCATCGCCCGCGGTCGCAGCCTGGTCGTGCTCCAGTACGCCGACGGCATCGTCTTCGTCGGCGAGAACCCGTCCCGCGCCCTGCACAAGTTCAGCGAGATCTACGACCGGATCGGCTTCGCGGCCGCCGGCAAGTACAACGAGTACGAGAACCTGAGGATCGGCGGTGTGCGCTACGCCGACCTGCGTGGCTACACATACGACCGCGACGACGTGACCGCGCGCGGCCTCGCCAACGTCTACGCCCAGACGCTCGGCACGATCTTCTCCAGCGCCGGCGAGAAGCCGTACGAGGTGGAGCTGGTGGTGGCCGAGGTCGGCACCACGCCCGACGGCGACCAGATCTACCGGCTCCCGCACGACGGCTCGATCGTGGACGAGCACGGCTCGGTCGCGGTCGGCGGCAGCTCGGAGCAGATCAGCTCCTACCTCGACCAGCGCCACCGCGACGGCATGACGCTCGCGGAGGCCCTCAGACTCGCGGTGCAGGCGCTCTCCCGCGACACCAACGGCGGCGAGCGGGAGATCCCGGCGGAGCGCCTCGAAGTGGCGGTCCTCGACCGCACGCGTCCGCAGCAGCGCAAGTTCAAGCGGATCGTCGGCGCGCAGCTCTCGCGGCTGCTGGAGACGGAGGGCGCCGCCGCGGAGCCCACCGACTCCCCGTCCGACGAGCCCCCGGTGGCGCCGCCCGAGGACCCTGGCGGGGACTCGGACGGCTGAGCCGCGGTACCCCAGCCCTGTGCCCCGGCCGCCCGCGCGGCCGGGGCACAGGCGCGTCCGGCTCAGCGCGGCGCCGGTGCCGTGGACCCCCGTACCACCAGCTCGACCCCGAGCTCGCCTGCGGCCGGGTCGCGGCCGTCGAGGACCGCGAGCAGCGCCGCCATGCCGCACTCGCCCACCCGCTCAGCGGGCAGCCGCACGGTCGTCAGCTCGGGCTCCACGGCCGTGGCCAGCGCCAGGTCGTCGAAGCCGGTGACGGAGACGTCCTCGGGCACCCGCAGACCGAGGCGGCGCAGCGCCTTGCAGGCACCCGCCGCCAGCACGTCGTCGTCGCAGACGATCGCCGTGGGACGCGGCCCGGGGCCGGCGAGCGCGGCTGTGACGGCCTCCCGCGCGTCCGGCACGGACAGCGCGGCCCGCACCGTGCGCAGCCGGGCCCCCGCCCCGCGCACCGCGCCCGCCAGCGCCTCGGCCCGTGCGTCGAAGGTCCAGGACACAACCGCGGAGCCGAGGTGCAGCAGCTCTCGGTGGCCGAGCTCCAGCACATGGGCCGCGACGCCGCGCATGCCGTCCGCGATCGCGAGATTGACGACGGCCGCGGCGCCGGGCGCCGACGGATCGCTGTCCAGCATGACGAGCGGCAGCAGACTGCCGTGGATGGCGGCGGGCGCGTCCACGGCCATCGAGGAGGCGATGACGCCGTCGAGTGCCGTGCGCCCCGGGTCGAAGGGGCTGGTCGCGGGGCCCACCCCGGCGGGGGAGGGGTAGAGCACCACGCCGAAGCCGTGCTCGGCCGCGACGCTCGCGGCCCCGGTGTAGACGCGGGCGAAGAACTCGCTGGTGAGGGCGGGCACGACGAGCAGGGCCGTCCGCGTCGAGCCGAGGCGCAGATTGCGCGCGGCGAGGTTCGGCCGGTACCCGAGCGCGTCCGCGGCCTCACGGACCTGGCCGGCGGTCCGCTCGGAGACCCGGCCGCGCCACTTGCCGCCCAGCACCAGGGAGACCGTGGCCTGCGAGACGCCGGCGGTCCGCGCGACGTCCCTGCTGGTGGGACGCGTGGCCGGCCGGCTCATCCGAACTCCTCACGGGTGCGCCGGTGGACCCGGCGCTCGGGCTCATGGTACGTATGACCTCCGGAAGTTATACGTAACACTTCACCAGGACCACCCGACCGGGGAGGCACAGGCGTGGGAGCCACCGGATATCTGGAGCTGCTGCGGGCGCCGCACGCCGCGCGGCTGCTCACCGGCACGCTGGTGGGCAGGCTGCCCAACGCCACCGCGCCGATCGCCGTCGTGCTGTTCGCCCGGGCGGACGGCGGCAGCTACAGCCTCGCGGGCGCCCTGGCCGCCGTCTACGGCCTCGCCAACGCCGTGGGGCAGCCGCTGCTCGGCCGCGCCGTCGACCTGCGCGGCCAGCCGCGCGTCCAGCTGCCCGCCGCCGTGGTCTCGGCCCTCGGCATGGTGCTGCTCGTCGGCGCGGGCACCGGGACGCCCGCGGTGGCGTTCGCCGCGGTCGCCGTCGCGGGTCTGTGCACACCGCCCCTGGAGGGCGGGCTGCGCGCCCTGTGGCCCGGTGTGCTCGGCAGGACGGACCGCGTCCACCGGGCGTACGCGCTGGACGCCGTGGCCCAGGAGGTCATGTTCACCGTAGGGCCGCTGCTCGTCACCGCGCTGGTGGCGCTCGCCTCCCCGGCCGCGGCGCTGCTCGTGATCAACGCGGTCGGCGTGCTCGGCGCGCTCTCCGTGGTCGTCTCAGGGCCCTCGCGCGCCTGGCGCTCCGCCGACCGCGAGGCGCACTGGCTCGGCGCCCTGCGCTCGCCCGGCCTGCTCGCGCTGCTCGGCGCCTTCCTCTTCATAGGGGCCGCGCTCGGTTCGATCACCGTCGCGGGCGTCGCCTACGCGGACGGCGCGGGCGGCGACGCCGTGTACGGCTGGCTGATGGCCGCCCTCGGCCTCGGCGCCCTGCTGGGCGGCGCCGTCTACGGGGCCCGCGACTGGACCGGCAGCCCCGAGCGCAGGCTCCTCGCCGTCGTGGCGCTCCTCGCGGTCTGCTACCTGCCGCTCGCCCTCACCCCCGGCACCGCGGCCATGGTGCTGCTCTCCGTGCTCTCGGGCGTCTTCCTCGCGCCCTCCCTGGCCTGCGCCTTCGTCGTGGTGGACCGGCAGGCGCCGCAGGGCACCGTCACGGAGGCGTTCTCCTGGCTCGTGACCACCTTCGGTGTCGGCTCCGCGCTCGGCACGGCCGTGGCGGGGCCCGTGGCCCAGCACACCGGCACCTCGGCCGCCTTTGCGGTCGCCGGGGCCGCGGGGCTCGCAGCGCTGCTCGTGCTGGCCGCCACCCGGCGGGCCCTCGCCGTCCCCGCGGGCCGGGACGGCGGGCGGGCCCCCGCGGAAAATGATCGAAGTGACGCGCCCGAACACGGTTTCAGCTCAGGCCATCAGGCGTAATGTTCAGACATGGACCGCCGCATTTTCGGGCTGGAGAACGAGTACGGCGTCACGTGCACGTTCAGGGGACAGCGCCGACTGTCACCTGACGAAGTGGCGCGCTACCTCTTCCGCCGTGTCGTGTCATGGGGCCGGAGCAGCAATGTCTTCCTGCGCAACGGCGCCCGTCTCTACCTCGACGTGGGCTCGCATCCGGAATACGCCACCCCGGAATGCGACAACGTGACCGAGCTGGTCACGCACGACAAGGCCGGTGAGCGCATTCTGGAGGGCCTGCTCGTCGACGCGGAACGCCGCCTGCACGAGGAGGGAATCGCGGGCGACGTCTACCTGTTCAAGAACAACACCGATTCGGCCGGAAACTCCTACGGCTGCCACGAGAACTATCTGGTGGCACGCCACGGCGAGTTCTCGCGCCTCGCGGACATCCTCATTCCGTTCCTCGTCACGCGCCAGCTGCTGTGCGGCGCGGGCAAGGTGCTCCAGACGCCGCGCGGCGCCGTCTACTGCGTCAGCCAGCGCGCCGAGCACATCTGGGAAGGGGTCAGCTCGGCGACGACCCGCTCCCGGCCGATCATCAACACCAGGGACGAGCCGCACGCGGACGCCGAGCGCTACCGCAGGCTGCACGTCATCGTCGGCGACTCCAACATGTCGGAGACGACGACCCTTCTCAAGGTCGGCGCCACCGACCTGGTGCTGCGGATGATCGAGGCGGGCACCGTGATGCGCGACCTCACCCTGGAGAACCCCATCAGGGCCATCCGCGAGGTCAGCCACGACATCACCGGCCGGCGGAAGGTGCGCCTGGCCAGCGGGCGTGAGGCGTCCGCCCTGGAGATCCAGCGCGAGTACTACGAGAAGGCCGTCGACTTCGTCGAGCGCCGCGACATCCGGACCGGCACCGTCGACCGGGTGCTCGAACTGTGGGGCCGCACCCTCGACGCGATCGAGACCGAGGACCTGGACAAGATCGCCACCGAGATCGACTGGGTCATGAAGTACAAGCTCATCGAGCGGTACCGCGAGAAGCACAACATGACCATGTCGCACCCCCGGGTCGCGCAGATAGACCTCGCGTACCACGACATCCACCGCCGCCGCGGGCTCTACTACCTGCTGGAGAGGAAGGGCCAGGCCACGCGCGTCGCCAACGACCTGCGGATCTTCGAGGGCAAGTCGGTTCCCCCGCAGACCACGAGGGCGCGGCTGCGCGGCGACTTCATCCGCAGGGCCCAGGAGCAGAGGCGGGACTTCACCGTCGACTGGGTCCACCTCAAGCTGAACGACCAGGCGCAGCGCACCGTGCTGTGCAAGGACCCGTTCCGGTCCGTCGACGACCGGGTGGAGAAGCTCATCGCGGGGATGTGAGGGGCGCGCCGTCCCACCCTTCCGCCCGTGGGCCCCGTACGAGTGCGTACGGGGCCCACGCCGTGCGACGAGGGTGACGGGTGGGGGAAGAGTCGTAGAGTGGCGGCCACTGATCTAACGCCTACCCCACGAGGACCCACTGTGCGACGCAGTCTTGCAGCCTTGCTGATCGTGCCGGCCTTGGTGCTGACCGCAGCCTGCGGCGGTGACAACAAGAAGGACGACGCGGCGTCATCGGCTGCACCGAGTCCGAGCGCGTCAGCACCGGCGAAACCGCCGACGCCGGTCGGCTCGGCCGACCCGATGCCGTCCGTCGCCGGCGCGTCGGGCAAGAAGGCCGACATCAGCGTCCCGAAGGGGAAGCCGACCGACAAGTTCGTCGTCCATTCCCTCTCCCAGGGCAGCGGCCCGGCCATCAAGAAGGACCAGCTCGTCGTCGCCGGCTTCACCGCCAAGGTGTGGGGCGGCAAGGACCTCGGCAGCTCGTACGACAAGGGCGCGTCCCCCCAGGTGATCCCCGCGGGCTCCCCGCAGATCATCCCCGCGTTCTCCCAGGCCGTCGTCGGCCAGAAGGTCGGCAGCCGCGTCCTGGTGGTCGCCCCGCCGACCGCGGGCTTCGGCAGCCAGGGCAACCAGCAGCTCGGCGTCAAGGGCAAGGACACGCTCGTGTTCGTCCTGGACATCCAGAAGACCCTGCCCAAGCAGGTCAGCGGCTCCCAATCGGCCGTCTCGAAGGACCTGCCGCAGATCAAGGCCGACGCGGCGGCGCCCGCCACCATCCAGGTGCCGAAGTCCGACCCGCCGAAGGACCTCGTCAAGAAGACGCTCATCCCCGGCAAGGGCGCGACCGTCAAGAGCGGCCAGACCGTGGTGATGCAGTACACCGGCGCCGCCTGGAAGCCCAACGAGGGCAAGTCGCCCGCCAAGGCGTTCGACAGCTCCTTCAACAGCGGGGTCCCGCTGACCACGGCCATCGGCACCGGCGCCGTCATCAAGGGCTGGGACCAGGGCATCGTCGGCCAGAAGGTCGGCAGCCGCGTCCTGCTGGTGATCCCGCCGAGCCTCGGCTACGGCGACCAGTCCCCGAGTCCGGACCTGCCCAAGAACTCGACCCTGGTCTTCGTCGTGGACATCCTCGGCGCAGTGTAAGACTTGGGCGGTTCACCAGAGCAACGCGTACAACCCGCGAGGAGCAGTGCAGTGAAGAACGAGAAGCCCGAGGTCGACTTCCCCGGCGGCGAGCCGCCCGCCGACCTGGAGATCAAGGACCTCTGGGAGGGCGACGGCGCCGAGGCGAAGGCCGGCGACACCGTCGCGGTCCACTACGTGGGCGTGGCGTTCTCCACCGGTGAGGAGTTCGACTCCTCGTGGAACCGCGGCACCCCGCTCAGGTTCCAGCTCGGTGTCGGCCAGGTCATCCCCGGCTGGGACAAGGGCGTGCAGGGCATGAAGGTCGGCGGGCGCCGCCAGCTGATCATCCCGGCGCACCTGGCCTACGGGGACCAGGGCGCGGGCGGCCGCATCGCCCCCGGCGAGACGCTGATCTTCGTCTGCGATCTGATCGCGGTCTGATCATTTCCGTTCGCGAGAGGGCCCGTGCCGGTCGGCGCGGGCCCTCAGCTTTTCCAGGTCCGCCCCGTGGCGGTACCGTCGACCAGCACAGGCACCACACGGAGGGGCGTCGATGGCCATTGCCAAGGCAGAGCGGCTGATGAACCTGGCGCTGTGTCTGCTCGGGACCCGACGCCCCCTCAGCAAGCGCGAGCTGCGCGGCTCCATCGAGGCGTACCTGGAAGCGGCCACCGACGACGGCTTCAACCGGATGTTCGAGCGGGACAAGGACGACCTGCGCGAACTCGGCCTCGTCATCGAGACCGTCGAGGGACTCGACGGGGAGACCGGCTACCTCGCCCGCCGGGACAGCAACCGGCTGCCCGCCATCACCCTGGACGCCGAGGAGGCCGCCGCGCTCGGCGTCGCCGCCCGCGTCTGGCAGCAGGCGCGCCTCGCGGGCGCCGCGAGCGGTGCCCTGCACAAGCTGCGCGCCGCCGGCATGCCCGAGGCCGAGGACAGCTACGAGGCGCACCACAGCGCGCTCGAACCCCGCATCCCCGTGCACGAGGCCGCCTTCGAGCCGCTGATGCTCGCCTGCCGGGACCGCAGGCCCGTCTCCTTCGACTACCGCAAGGCCAGCGCGGCCCGCCCCGAGCAGCGGCAGGTCGAGCCCTGGACGCTGGAGTGCTGGCGCGGCCACTGGTACCTGGCGGGCCACGACCGCGACCGTGGCGCCGAGCGCGTCTTCCGGCTCTCCCGGATCAGCGGGCGCGTCAGGACCAGGAACGGCTCCTTCACCGCACCCGTGCCCGACGTCTCCACCGTCAGGGAGACCGTCGAGACCTGGGCGGGTGAGACCGCGACCCGCTCGGCGCTGATCCGGCTGCGGGCCGGGGCCGGATACCCGCTGCGCGCCAAGGCGCTCTCCTCACGCGACCTCGGCGACGGCTGGGACGAACTGGAGATCCCCTACGGGCACGGCCTCGACGCGTGGCTCGTCGAGTTCGGCCCCGACGTGGTCGTACGGGAACCCGCCGACCTGCGGGCCGACGTCGTGGACCGGCTGCGCGCCGTGGCCGAGGGCTGAGAAGGGGAACACGCACCATGGCCACCGCCAACGGCAACGCCATCGACCGCACCAGACGCATGCTGTCGCTCGTCACCTATCTGCGCGAGCGGCCCGGCGCCCATGTCTCCGACGTGGCCAGGGCCTTCGGCATCAGCGAGGACGAACTCATCGCGGACCTGGACGTGCTGCCCATGTGCGGTACCAGCTTCCGCGGCGGTGACCTCCTCGACATCGACACGGACGGCGACCGCATCTGGTGGCACAACCCCGACGACGTCGCGGAGCCGCTGCGGATCGCCGCGGACGAGGCCACCGCGCTGCTTGTCGCGGCCCGCGCCGTCGCGACCCTCCCGGGGCTGCGCGACGGCGACCGGGAGGCGCTGCTGCGCGCCACCGCCAAGCTGGAGGCCGCGGCGGGCGAGGCGGCGGGCGCCAGCTCCCGGCTCTCCGTCACCTTCGAGTCCGAGGGCGGGGTCTTCGCCGACGTCGACCGGGCCATCTCCGAGCGGCGCAGGCTCTGGCTGCGCTACTACTCGCCCGCGCGGGACGAGCTGACCGAGCGGGAGGTGGACCCGATCAGGCTGTTCGCGGTCGGCCACACCTATCTGGAGGGGTGGTGCCACCTCTCCGAGGCCCGCCGCACCTTCCGGCTCGACCGCGTCGCCGAGATCAAACTGCTCGACGAGCCCGCGGCGCCGCCCGCCATCGAGCCCCGCGACCTGTCGGAGGGGCTCGTGCAGCCCTCCGCCGACGACCCGGAGGTCGTCGTGGAGGTCGGCCCCGGCGGGCGCTGGGTCGCCGAGTACTACCCGCACGACAGTGCGGAGGAGCTGCCGGACGGCGGCCTGCGCATCACGCTGCGCACCCCCGCGCCCGCCTCGCTGCGCCGCCTCGCGCTCCGGCTCGGCGGCGAGGGCCGCATCGTCTCCCCGCCCGACCTCGCGCAGAGCGCCCGGCAGGCGGCACGCGACGCGCTCGCCGCGTACGAGGGCGCGGGGGACACCGGCGTCCGCCCGTACGACGAAGGGGCGGCGCCCGAGGACGCCGCCGCACGGCCGCCGTCCCCCCACCCGCAGGGCGTACCCCACGCGCCCGCGGACCGCGCAGGTCGTCAAGGCCGCGAGTAGAAGGAGACCCGGGAACCCATGCCCCCCACGCCCGACGGGTCCGACACGCCAGGCCCCGCCTACGACGCGCCCCAGTACGAGCTCACCGCCGTCGCGCCCGTGCGCTTCAAGGCCGCCTGCCCCGAGTGCCGGGCCAGCTTCGAACTGCCAGCCGACGCCTTCCTGCTGGCCATAGGCGCCAGCAGGCGCACCACGTCCTACTCCTTCACCTGCCCGGACTGCGAGGCCTCGGTCCGCAAGCCCGCGGGGGAGCGGATCGTGGAACTGCTCAGCGAGGGTGGCGTCAGGACGCTCCGCCTGCACGGTGTCGCGCACGCAAGTCGGATCGTAGCCATGTCGTTCTGTGAGCCAAGGAGTTGGGATCGCACGTTGTCTTCCTAAGACCGCTTGGCCTCCGACTTTGCGGGATCGCCGTGCTCGGTGTGCTCGCCGTCCGCGTCTTCCTCGAAACCCAGCGGCTCGGCCGCCAAGTGGCCCACACCACCGACCGGATCAACCGGGCGGCAGCGGACCTCGAACGGGCCGCCGAGCGGATGGCCGCGTCGGGTGAGGCCCTGCGGTAGGGCCGCGCGGGGCCCGGCGGCCGGGACGCCGCGCGGGGGGAGTCGCGGGCGGCCCGCATCCCTCCGCCCCCTCCTGGAATGCGTGTTCGGCGGGTACGCTGGCGTCCGTGGCCCAGCGAGCGAGGCATTGGGCCGCAGCGGGAAGTACGCACAGGGATTGCCCGGGGTTCATCCCCGGGGTTTACGATCCTTGCGTAGGACACCGGTCGGGCATCTGTCCGCCCTGTGTGACGCAGGCCCCCCATGCCGCCTCGGTGAGAAGGTAAACCATTATGTTCGGAAGGCTCGGCGCCCCCGAGATCATTCTCATCCTCGTCGTGATCGTCCTGCTGTTCGGTGCGAAGAAACTCCCGGACATGGCGCGTTCGCTCGGCAAGTCCGCCCGCATCCTCAAGAGCGAGGCGAAGGCGATGAAGTCGGAGCAGGGCCAGAGCGCCCCCGCCGACCCGCCGCACGACGCCGAGGCCCAGCGCACCATCAAGGCCGCGCCCGGCGACGTGACGACTGCCCGCCCGGTCACCGAGCCCTCGGACACCACCCAGCGCTGAGCCGTACCGCACCAAGGGCCAGGAGCGGCGCCGCCTGCTGGCGTGTGTCCGCCGCACGAGATGAGGAAGTGGGTTGGCCAGCTCTGCCCGCAAGCAGCAGAAGGACCCCGAGGGGCGCATGCCCCTCGTGGAGCACCTGAGGGAGCTGCGCAACAGGTTGGCGAAGGGCCTCCTGGCGATCGTCGTCGTCGCCTGTGTCGCCGGGTTCTTCTACAACGACATCATCAACTTCTTCACCCACCCGGTCCTCCAGTCCGTCGGGTGCACGGGTGACTTCACCTCGCTCGCCCACCACAAGGGCCAGCCCTGCGCCAACATCACGATGAACGGCCTGCTCGGCCCGTTCTCGCTGGCCCTGAAGGTCACCCTGATGGCGGGCGTCGTGTGCGCCTCGCCGATCTGGCTGTACCAGCTGTGGGCGTTCATCGCCCCCGGCCTGCACCGGCACGAGAAGAAGTACGCGCTCATCTTCGTCGGCAGCGGCGTGCCGCTGTTCTTCTTCGGCGCCTTCTTCGCCTACGAGGTGCTGCCGACCACGGCCAAGGTCCTCCTCGACTTCACGCCGAACAACATCGCCAACCTGCTGCCCCTCGACGACCTGCTCGACCTCGTCACGCGCATGGTCCTCGTCTTCGGCCTCTCCTTCGAGATGCCGCTCCTGCTGGTGATGCTCAACTTCGTCGGGATCATCAGCGCCAAGCGGATGCTGGGCTGGTGGCGGCTGATGATCATGGGGATCACGGTGTTCGCCGCGGTGGCCACTCCCAGCACCGACCCGCTGTCGATGCTGGCCCTGGCCGCGCCCATCTGGATCCTCTACTTCGCCGCCTGTTTCGTCGCCTACCTCAACGACCGGCGCAAGCGGCTGCGCGACGAGGGCGGCCCCGCCGACGACGAGGCGTCCGACCTCGATCTGGCCCCACAGCGCGTCGAGCCCGTCGAGCCGGTCGGCTCGACCCCCGCCCTGCCGGAGCAGTCCGACGCGCACCGGGTCAACGGTTTCGACGACGTGACCTGACCCGCCTTCTCCGTCCCGGCCCCGCTCCCCGCACGCCGCGTGCGGGGAGCCGTCCGCGCACACCCGCGTACCCGGCGTGCCGGCCCGTCCGGCGTACCCGTCCACCGGCGCGCCGCCGGTGGACCGGGGCGAAAGACCGAGGTGAGTGTCCGAGGTGGCGGGTAGGCTCGTGGGCGAGATGACAGAGGACCTTTCTCCCGCCGAGCGCTACGCGGCCGCCCGTATCCGCAATGCCGTACAGGCCACCGCGCTCGCCCCCTTCCGCGAGATGTACGAGTTCGGCCTCGACCCCTTCCAGATCGAGGCGTGCGAGGCCCTTGAGTCGGGAAAGGGGGTGCTGGTCGCGGCGCCGACCGGCTCGGGCAAGACCATCGTCGGCGAGTTCGCGGTGCACCTGGCCCTCGGAGAGGGCCGCAAGTGCTTCTACACGACCCCCATCAAGGCGCTGTCCAACCAGAAGTACGCCGACCTCGCGGCCCGGTACGGAGCCGACAAGGTCGGCCTGCTGACCGGCGACAACAGCGTCAACGCGGACGCGCCGGTGGTCGTCATGACCACCGAGGTCCTGCGCAACATGCTCTACGCGGGCTCCCAGGCGCTCACCGGCCTCGGCTATGTCGTCATGGACGAGGTGCACTACCTTTCCGACCGGTTCCGCGGCGCGGTCTGGGAAGAGGTGATCATCCACCTGCCGGACTCGGTGACGCTGGTGTCGCTCTCCGCGACGGTCTCCAACGCCGAGGAGTTCGGCGACTGGCTCGACACCGTGCGCGGCGACACCGCCGTCATCGTCTCCGAGCACCGGCCCGTGCCGCTGTGGCAGCACGTGCTCGCCGGCCGCCGGATGTACGACCTCTTCGAGGAGGAGACCGACCACGGCGGCCGTGGCGAGGCGAAGCGCGAGGTCAACCCCGACCTGGTCCGGATGGCCAGGATGGAGAACCAGCGCACGTACAACCCGCGCGACCGCAGGCGCGGCAAGATGGTCCGCGAGGCCGACCGCGAGCGCGAGCGAAGACAGCGCAGCCGGATCTGGACGCCGTCGCGGCCCGAGGTGATCGACCGGCTCGACGCCGAGGGCCTGCTGCCCGCGATCACGTTCATCTTCAGCCGGGCCGGCTGCGAGGCCGCCGTGCAGCAGTGCCTCTACGCGGGCCTGCGGCTCAACGGCGAGGCCGCGCGCGCCGAGGTCCGCGAGATCGTCGAGCAGCGCACGTCCTCCATCCCCACCGAGGACCTGCACGTCCTCGGCTACTACGAGTGGCTCGAAGGGCTTGAGCGGGGCATCGCGGCCCACCATGCGGGGATGCTGCCGACGTTCAAGGAGGTCGTGGAGGAGCTGTTCGTCCGGGGTCTGGTCAAGGCGGTCTTCGCCACCGAGACGCTGGCGCTCGGCATCAACATGCCCGCGCGCACGGTGATCCTCGAGAAGCTCGTCAAGTGGAACGGCGAGCAGCACGCCGACATCACACCGGGGGAGTACACCCAGCTCACCGGGCGGGCGGGGCGGCGCGGCATCGACGTCGAGGGCCATGCGGTGGTGCTGTGGCAGCGCGGGATGGACCCGGGCGCCCTCGCCGGGCTCGCGGGCACACGCACGTATCCGCTGCGCTCCAGCTTCCGGCCCTCGTACAACATGGCCGTCAACCTGGTCAAGCAGTTCGGCCGCCACCGGTCGCGGGAGCTGCTGGAGACGTCCTTCGCGCAGTTCCAGGCGGACCGGTCGGTCGTCGGGATCTCCCGGCAGGTCCAGCGCAACGAGGAGGGCCTCGCGGGCTACCGCGAGGGCATGACCTGCCACCTCGGTGACTTCGAGGAGTACGCGCGGCTGCGCAGGGAGCTCAAGGACCGGGAGAACGAGCTGGCCAAGCAGGGCGCAGCGCAGCGCAGGGCGCAGGCGGCCGCCTCGCTAGAGAAGCTCAAGCCGGGCGACGTGATCCACGTGCCGACCGGCAAGTTCGCGGGTCTCGCCCTGGTGCTCGACCCGGGAGTGCCCGCGGGCCGGACGGGCGGGCACCGCGGACACGCGGGAGTGGAGTACCACGAGGGCCCGCGCCCGCTGGTGCTGACCGTGGAGCGGCAGGTCAAGCGGCTCGGCTCGATCGACTTCCCGGTGCCGGTCGAGCCCCTCGAACGGATGCGCATCCCGAAGTCGTTCAACGCGCGCTCGCCCCAGTCGCGCCGCGACCTGGCGTCGGCGCTGCGCACGAAGGCCGGGCACATCGCGCCCGAGCGGCACCGGAGGCAGCGCGCCGCGGCCGCCGACGACCGGGAGATCGCCCGGCTGCGCGCGGCGCTGCGCGCCCACCCGTGCCACGGGTGCAGCGAGCGCGAGGACCACGCGCGGTGGGCCGAGCGCTACCACCGGCTGACCCGCGACACGCGCCAGCTGGAGCGCCGGATCGAGGGGCGTACGAACACCATCGCGCGGACCTTCGACCGGATCGTCGGGCTGCTCACGGAGCTCGACTACCTGCGCGGCGACGAGGTCACCTCGCACGGCAGGCGGCTCGCCCGCCTCTACGGCGAGCTCGACCTGCTCGCGAGTGAGTGCCTGCGGGAGGGCGTGTGGGAGGGGCTCGGGCCCGCCGAACTGGCCGCTTGCGTGTCGGCCCTGGTCTTCGAGTCACGGCAGACCGAGGACGCGGTGGTGCCCAAGACGCCCTCGGGCCCCGCGAAGACGGCGCTCGCGGAGATGGTCAGGACCTGGGGCCGGCTCGACGCGCTGGAGGACGAGTTCCGCATCAACCAGGCGGAGGGCGTCGGCCAGCGTGAGCCGGACCTCGGCTTCGCCTGGGCGGCGTACATGTGGGCGTCCGGCCGGGGCCTCGACGAGGTGCTGCGGGAGGCCGAGATGCCCGCGGGCGATTTCGTGCGCTGGTGCAAGCAGGTCATCGACGTGCTGGGGCAGGTCGCGGCGGTCCCGTCCTCCGAGGAGTCCACGGTCGCGCGCAACGCCCGCAGGGCGATCGAGGGGATGCGGCGCGGCGTGGTGGCGTACAGCTCGGTGGGCTGAGCGGCCGGGCGGCTCCGGCACGGACCGTGCGGGCCCGTGCCGTGGGGGCCCGGTACCGGGGCCGCCTCCCGGGGCTCAGGCCCCCCTGGCACGCAGGAAGCGGTCGCGGCCCGCGGCCAGGTCGACCACCGGATCCGGGTAGTCGAGCGCGGCGCGCTCGGGCTCGGGCAGGCGCCAGGGCCGGTGCACCGCGGCGCCCGCCACGTCCGCGAGCTCGGGCACCCAGCGCCGCACATAGCTGCCCCGCGGGTCGAACCGCCTGGCCTGGGTGAGCGGGTTGAGGACCCGGTTGGGGCGGGTGTCGGTTCCGGTGCCCGCGGCCCACTGCCAGTTGAGCTGGTTGTTCGCGAGGTCGCCGTCGACGAGCAGGCCGAGGAAGTGCTCGGCGCCGACGCGCCAGTCCGCGTAGAGCGTCTTGGTGAGGAAGCTCGCGACGAGCAGGCGCGCCCTGTTGTGCATCCAGCCCTCGTGGCGCAGCTGCCGCATCGCCGCGTCCACCACCGGGTAACCGGTGCGGCCCTGCCGCCACGCCTCGACGGCCCGGTCCGTGTCGGCCCCCGTGGACCAGCGGTCGCCCCGGTCCCGGTAGTCGGACCAGGAGGCGGCGGGACGTGCGGCGAGCACCTGGTGGTGGAAGTCGCGCCAGGCGAGCTGCCGTACGAAGGCGTCGGCCCCCGCGCCGCCCTTGCGGCCGGCCCGGTGCACCAGCTCCACGGCGGAGAGGCAGCCGAAGTGGAGGTAGGGCGAGAGCCGTGACGTGGCGTCGCCCGCGAGGTCGTCGTGTCGGTCCCCGTACTCCGTGATGCCGGAGCGCAGCCAGGCTGTGAGCCGCTCGCGGGCCGCCGCCTCGCCGCCCTCGGGCACCCCGGGGGAGACGCCGGCGACACCGGCCCTGCGGAGCGGCTCCTCGCCCTTCACCCGGGGCACGTCCACGGATCTGGGCGCGCCGAGTGCCGCGCGTACGCCCTCCTGCTGCCAGCGCCTGAAGTAGGGGGTGAAGACGGCGAAGTGGTCGCCCGAGGCGGGGGTGACACGGCCCGGCGGCAGGGCCGTGACCACGGCGTCGTGGGCGTGCAGCGCGCACCGCAGGCCGGTGAGCGCCTCGCGCAGCCGCTCCTCGCGGCCCAGCGCGTACCCGCTGACGCCGGCGGCGACATGCACCTCGTGCGCGCCGGTCTCGCGCACCACCCGGCAGACCTGGTCGACGGTTTCACCCGTACGGACGACGAGGCGGCCGCCCCGCTCGCGCAGCCCCGCGTCGAGCGAGGCAAGGCAGTCGGCGAGGAACGCCCGCCGGTTCGGCGCGTCGAACCCGGCGCGGTGGATGCCGTCGTCGCGCACGAACAGCGGGACCACCTGGTCCGCGGCTCTCAACGCGGCATGCAGCACGGGCTGGTCGTGGACGCGCAGGTCGGAGGTGAAGAGGGCGACGGCAACGGTCATGCCGCGCATTCTCGCGGGGCGCGGCCCCGGAGCGCGGACCTCGGGCCGCCCGCGCGGCGTGGCCGCACGGGCGGGTCGGGCTCAGGCCGGGACCTGGCCCTCCTGCTCGCGCTCCACCTGGGCGTTCCACTCGCGCTTGACGGCGCGCCACGCCTCGTCGTCGTGGCCGTGCCGCCAGTACCCGGAGACGGAGAGGCGCTCGACGGGCACCTTGCGGTCGTGGCGCAGGTGGCGGCGCAGCTCCTTCACGAAGCCGGCCTCGCCGTGGACGAACGCGTGCACGGACCCCTCGGGGAAGTCCAGCGCGCGCACCGCGGCGACCAGCGCCTCGCCGACCGGACGGCCCGCGCGGTGCAGCCAGGTCACCTCGACGCCGTCGGGGCAGGCGATCTTCTGCTCCTCCTCGGGGCCCTCGATCTCCACGAACGCGTGCACCGGGGCCTCTGCGGGGACCTGCTCAAGGGAGGCGGCGATCGCGGGGAGCGCGCTCTCGTCGCCCGCGAGCAGGTGCCAGTCGGCGTCCGCGGACGGCGCGTAGCCGCCGCCGGGGCCGAGGAAGCGGACCGTCTCGCCGGGTTCTGCCCTGGCGGCCCAGGGGCCCGCGAGCCCCTGGTCGCCGTGGACGACGAAGTCGATCGTCATCTCCAGCGCGTCCCGGTCGAAGGCGCGCACCGTGTACGTGCGCGTGGTGGGCCACTGCTCGCGGGGGAACTCCGCGCGGATGCGCTCCATGTCGTACGGCTCGGGGTAGGTGACGCCCGGGGCGCCGAAGACCACCTTCACGTAGTGGTCGGTGAACTCGCCGCACTCGACGGCGGCCAGGTCCTCTCCGCCGAGCACGATCCGCACCATGTGCGGGGTGATGCGCTCGGTGCGCAGCACGCGCGCCTCGCGGACCCTCGGTGCCTTGCGGCGCGGTTCCTCCGCCACGGCCAACTCCCCTGATCGTTGTGGATATCAGATTAGGCTTACCTAAGTTAACACCTCAGCGGGTGAGCGTGGAGAGGAGCCGAGCCAGCGATCCGCCGAGCCCCCACCGCCGCGCCAGGGCGTCCAGCGCCTCGGGGTCGCGCGGCGCCTTCGGCAGCGTGGAGTCCACCGCGGGCAGCGGCACGTCGGAGGCGACCCGTACGACCCGCGGCGCGACCGCCAGATAGGGCCGCGCCTCGGCGAGGCGCCCCCGCTGGGAGGGGGTGAGCCTGGTGTGCGGGTCGTCCACCGCGGCCAGGATTCCCGCGAGGTCGCCGTAGGAGTCGAGCAGCTTGGCCGCGGTCTTCTCGCCGATGCCGGGCACGCCGGGGAGACCGTCGCTCGGGTCGCCGCGCAGCAGCGCCAGGTCCGCGTAGCGCGCGCCGGAGACCCCGTACTTCTCCCGCAGCACGGCCTCGTCGGTGAGCTGGAGGGTGCCGACGCCCTTGACGGGGTACAGCACGCGCACCCCGCGCGCGTCGTCGACCAGCTGGTAGAGGTCGCGGTCGCCGGTGACGATGTCGACGGGGCCCGTCGCCCGCGCGGTGAACGTGCCGATCACGTCGTCCGCCTCGTAGTCCGGGACGCCGGCGCGCGCGATCCCCAGCGCGTCCAGCACGTCCTCGATGACGGGGACCTGCGGCGAGAGCGTGTCCGGCACCTCCTCGACATCGCTGCCGCCGGTGCCGGCCGCAGGGGCCTCCTCGGCGACCCGGTGCGCCTTGTAGGAAGGGATGAGCTCGACCCGCCACCGCGGGCGCCAGTCGGCGTCCATGCAGGCCACCAGGGCATCCGGCCGGTGGTCCTGGACCAGTCTGGCGATGAAGTCGAGCAGGCCGCGCACGGCGTTGACCGGGGTGCCGTCGGGGGCGCGCACGGAGTCGGGCACGCCGTAGTACGCGCGGAAGTAGAGGGAGGCGGTGTCGAGGAGCATCAGGCGTCGCGTCACGCCGCCGATGATGCCGTACGGCACCGACAGCCGGGGTTGACCGTGATCACCCGGGATGTCCCGCGTGCAAGAGCGACACGCCCTCTTGATGTGATGTAGATCACATAATTGTTTGGTCTGTACAAGTGAGGGCAGGTGCGCAGCCGGAGCGGACCAGCCTCCGGCCCAAGGCGGCCGGACGGCCGGCGAAGCGGGCAGACCCCGTGCCGCTCCACGGCTCGCCCGGCGGGGGTGGCGGGCCGTTTTCCGGTTCGACCCGTGAGGTTTATGTGTCCAGGCTGCAAGCCGAGCACTTGTACAAAGTGTTCGGCAGACGACCCGATGAGGCCGTGACGAAGCTCCGCGAAGGCGCGGACCGCGAGGAGCTTCGCGCGGACGGAACGACGGCCGCTGTCATCGATGCATCCTTCACGGTCGAGCCGGGGCAGATCTTCGTGGTGATGGGCTTGTCGGGCTCCGGCAAGTCCACCTTGCTGCGCATGCTGAACGGCCTGCTCGAACCGACCGCCGGGCGGGTCCTCTTCGACGGGCAGGACCTCACGGCCCTGTCCAAGGAGGGGCTGCGCACCGTCAGGTCGACCAAGATCAGCATGGTCTTCCAGCACTTCGCCCTCTTCCCGCACCGCAGCGTGCTGGAGAACGCGGGCTACGGCCTCGAGGTCCAGGGCGTCCCGCGCAAGCAGCGCGAGGCCAAGGCCCGCGAGGCCCTGGAGCTCGCCGGGCTCGGCGGCTGGGAGGACTCCTGGCCCGACGAGCTCTCCGGCGGCATGCAGCAGCGCGTGGGCCTCGCCCGCGCGCTGGCCACCGACGCGGACCTGCTCCTCATGGACGAGTCGTTCAGCGCCCTCGACCCGCTGATCCGCCGTGACATGCAGGACCAGCTGCTCTCGCTCCAGAAGCGGCTCAAGAAGACCATCGTCTTCATCACGCACGACCTGAACGAGGCCATGCGCCTCGGCGACCGGATCGCCGTGATGCGCGACGGGAAGATCGTCCAGCTCGGCACCGGGCAGGACATCCTGGTCACCCCGGCCAACGACTACGTCGCGTCCTTCACCCAGGACGTCGACCGCTCGCGCGTGCTCACCGCCGGCGCCATCATGGCCGACACCGAGACCGCGTTCGGCACCCGTACGGACTCCGGCAGGGAACTGCGCACGGAGGAGGACGTCCTCGCCGCCGCGCCCGCCACCGTCTCCGAGGACACGCCGATCATCGAGCTGTTCACGCCCTGCTCGACCAGCGCGGCGCCGGTCGCGGTCACCGGAGGGGACGGCGCGCTCGTCGGCGTCGTGCCGCGGTCCCGGCTGCTCGCCGTGCTCGGCGAGCCCATGACCCCGCCGGACTCCCGCGAGGGGACCGGGGGCGAGGGCGCCGCCGACGCGGACTCCGCCACGGGCAAGGCGGTGGCCAGTGCCTAGGCTCCCACTGGGCGACTGGGTCGACAGCGCGGTGAACTGGCTCCAGGACAACCTGTCCTGGCTGTTCAACGCGGTGTCCTGGCTCGTCAACCACCTCTACGACTGGATATTCGACGTCCTGTCGGCCCCGCAGCCGCTGCTGCTCGCGGGCATCTTCGCCGTCATCGCCTGGTGGCTGCGGAGCCTGTCCGCCGGTGTGCTCGCCTTCATCGGCTTCGCGCTGATCGACTCCATCGAGCTGTGGGACCACTCGATGCAGACGCTGTCGCTCGTCCTGGTCGCCACGGTCCTCACCCTGGTGATCGGCGTGCCGCTCGGCATCTGGGCCGCGAGGTCCAAGACCGTCAGCCAGGTGTTCCGGCCGATCCTGGACTTCATGCAGACCATGCCCGCCATGGTCTACCTGATCCCCGGCGTGATCTTCTTCGGCGTCGGCGTCGTGCCCGGCATCATCGCGACGATCGTCTTCGCCCTGCCCCCCGGCGTCCGCATGACCGAGCTGGGCATCCGCCAGGTCGACGAGGAGCTGGTCGAGGCCGCAGACGCGTTCGGCACGCCCCCGCGCCAGACGCTGCTGCGGGTCCAGCTGCCCCTCGCCATGCAGACGATCATGGCCGGTGTCACCCAGAACGTGATGCTCGCGCTCTCCATGGTGGTCATCGCCGGCATGGTCGGCGGCGGCGGCCTCGGCGGCGACGTCTTCCAGGCCATCGGCAACGTCAACATCGGCCTCGGCTTCGAGGCCGGCATCTCCATCGTCATCGTGGCGATCTACCTCGACCGGATGACCGGCGCGCTGGGCCAGCAGGTTTCGCCGCTCGGCCGCCGCACCCTCGCCAAGGCGCGGGAGATGGCGAGCGGGGTCGCGGGGCTCAAGGTCTGGAACCACCGGCCGCAGCCCGTCGTGGCGCTCGTCGGAGTCGTGGTCCTGGCGCTCGCCGCGGGCGGCATCGGCCTCTTCGGCGGCTCGGACTCGGGCACCGCCAAGGTCGCGGACACGCAGAACGTCGGCCACGGCAAGTCCGTCAGCATCGGCTACATCCCGTGGGACGAGGGCATCGCCACCACGTACCTGTGGCAGGAACTGCTCCAGGAGCGCGGCTACAAGGCCGACGTCAGGCAGTACGACGCCGGCGCGCTCTACCAGGGCCAGGCCAACGGCCAGATCGACCTGCAGACCGACTCCTGGCTGCCCACCACGCACGCCGCCTACTGGAAGAAGTACGGCAGCAAGCTGGAGGACATGGGCAAGTGGTACGACCAGACCTCGCTGGAGGTCTCCGTCCCCTCGTACGTCAAGGGCGTCAAGTCCATGGCGGACCTCAAGGGCAAGAGCAAGGAGTTCGGCGGCCGGATCATCGGCATCGAGCCGAGCGCCGGTGAGATGGGCCTGCTCAAGACGAAGGTGCTCAAGGCGTACGGCCTCGACAAGGAGTACACCGTCACCGACGGCTCCACGCCGAGCATGCTCTCCGAGCTGAAGCGCGACTACCAGGCCAAGAAGCCGGTGGCCGTCGTGCTGTGGTCGCCGCACTGGGCGTACAGCACGTACAAGCTCACGAAGCTCGCCGACCCCAAGAACGCCTGGGGCAAGGGCGACAGCATCCACGCGCTGGCCCGCAAGGGCTTCACCGCCGACAACCCCACCGTGGCCGGCTGGCTGAAGAACTTCCACATGAGCGAGACCCAGCTCAGCAGCCTTGAGGCGGAGATCCAGAAGGCCGGCAAGGGCCACGAGCTGGACGCCGTGAAGACCTGGCTGAAGGCCAACCCCGGCCAGGCGGGCAAGTGGGCCCCGGTGCCGAAGCAGAACAAGGCGGTCGCGGCGGCCGTCGCCAAGGAGGCCGCCCGTCCGCTGAACGTCGCCTGGTTCCCCTGGGACGAGGACGTCGCGGCCACCTACCTCTGGAAGGAGGTGCTGGCCAAGCGCGGCTACACGATGAACCTCAAGCAGTTCGACGTGGGCCCGATGTACGCGGCGCTCTCCAGGGGCCAGCTCGACGTGCAGTTCGACGGCTGGCTGCCGTACACGCAGAAGCCGTACTGGGACAAGTACCACCAGGACCTGACCAAGATCGGGTACTGGTACGGGCCGACCTCGCTGGAGGTGGCGGTGCCCAGCTACGTCAAGGGCGTGAAGACGTACAGCGACCTCAAGGGCAAGGGCAAGGAGTTCGGCAACCGGATCATCGGGATCGAGCCGGGCACCGAGGAGATGAACCTCCTCAAGCACAAGGTCCTGCCGACGTACGGCGTCGACAAGGAGTACAAGGTCGTCGACGGCTCGACGCCCGGCATGCTCGCCGAGCTCAAGCGCGACTACGCGCAGAAGAAGCCGGTCGCCGTCGTGCTGTGGTCCCCGCACTGGGCCTACAGCACGTACAAGCTGACCAAGCTCGCCGACCCGCAGAAGGCGTTCGGCTCCGGTGACAAGCTGACCACCGTGGCCAGCAAGAAGTTCCCCCAGCAGTACCCGCAGCTGACCAAGTGGCTGAAGAACTTCCACATGTCGGACGCGGAGCTGGGCGGTCTGGAGAGCCAGATCAAGAAGGCGGGGACCGGCCACGAGGAGGACGCCGTCAAGGCGTGGATGGCCAAGAACCCCGGCATCGTGGACAAGATGGCCCCGATGTAGCACGGCGTGCGGGCCTCCCGGGCACACCCCGGGGGGCCCGCCGTCCGGCACGGTGAGCGGCGACCGCGAACGCTGCGTCGAGGGGTGAGTACCCGCTGTGACGGGGCTCACCCCTTTTCCGGTTTCCTATCGGCCCGGGAACGACAAGTCTTGTCAGGGCGTGACCTCTGAGAAGATGGCGGTCCGGCCGGGAGGGAGCCCAGACATGGACGACAAGGAAGCGCTGAGAGTGGGCGCGGCCGTCCGCAGGCGGCGCAGGTCGCTCGGGTTCACGCTGGCGGCGGTCGCCGCGCGCAGCGGCCTGTCCGTGCCGTTCCTCAGCCAGATCGAGAACGAGCGGGCCCGCCCGAGCACCCGCTCACTCGAACGGGTCGCGGACGCGCTGGAGACCACGCCCGCCGCGCTGCACGCCGCCGCCGACTCCGCACGCACCGTCGACGTCGTACGCGGCGACTGCGGCGCCGGGTCCGCTGCCCCCGGCACCCGGCGGGTGGTGCGCGGCGGCCACCAGCTCGCCGCCAAGGAGTACAGCGGCGAGCAGGACACGGGGCGCGAGTACATGCACCGCAACGACGAGATCATGTACATCGCGGACGGCGCCGCCGAGGTCGAGGCCGAGGGCCGCTCGTACCTGCTGGAGCGCGGCGACACGCTCTACCTCTCCGGCGGGGTCAGGCACCGCTGGCGCACCACGGAGCCCGGCACGCGCATCCTGGTCGTCGCCGTCGCCGAGCACATCGACGCGACCTTCGACCGGGACCGCTGAGCGGGGCGCCGCCGTGGCCGCCCGCCCCCGGGTCGTCTCCCTCGTCCCCTCGCTGACCGAGGCCGTCGCGGTGAGCGCCCCCGGGCTGCTGGTCGGCGCGACCGACTGGTGCGTGCGCCCCGCGGGCCTCGACGTCGCCAGGGTCGGCGGCACGAAGAACCCCGACACGGCCGCCGTCCTCGCGCTCCGCCCCGACCTGGTCGTCGCGAACGAGGAGGAGAACCGGCCAACCGACCTCGAAGCGCTCCGCGCGGGCGGAGCCCGGGTGCTGGTCACCGAGGTCAGGACGCTCGGGCAGGCGTTCGCCGAACTGACGCGCGTCCTGGCCGGCGGCTGCGGCCTTGCGCCGCCGCCCTGGCTCGACCGGGCGCGTGCCGCCTGGGCGGCCGTGCCGCCCCCGGCGGGCGGCCCGGTGCGCGCGGTCGTCCCGGTGTGGCGCAGGCCGTGGATGGTGCTCGGCCGCGACACGTTCGCGGGCGACCTGCTGTCCAGGCTCGGGGTGCGCAACGTGTACGCGGAACACGCCGAGCGCTATCCGCGCGTGCCGCTCGACGAGCTGCGGGCGGCAGGCGCCGACCTGGCCGTCCTGCCCGACGAGCCGTACCGCTTCGCGGCCGACGACGGCCCCGAGGCGTTCCCCGGCCTGCCCGCCGCGCTGGTCGACGGCCGCATGCTCACCTGGTACGGCCCCTCCCTCGAACAGGCGCCGATGTCCCTCGCGGCGGCGCTGCGGGCGCCCCTGCCGCCGCGCTGAGACCCGGGCGCGCAGGTCCGTGCGGGGCGCGGCCGGGGCGTGCACGGCCGCCGCGGAGCCGGGGCCGGGCCCGGCGTCCGCCTCAGCCGGCGTACGCCGCCGCGCGGACGAAGTCGGCCACGACGCGGGTGTCGTCCGCCATCTCCGGGTGCCACTGGACGCCGAGCACCCAGCGCCTCCCGGCCAGCTCGACCGCCTCCACCGTGCCGTCGGGGGCCACGGCCGAGACGGTCAGGCCTTCGCCCAGCCGGTCGACCGACTGGTGGTGCTGGCTCGGCACGGTGCACTCCTCGGGCACCAGGCCCGCATAGCGCGTCCCCGGCAGCGGCGCCACCGGATGCGCGCCGAACTGCCCGGCGACCTCGCCGACGTGGCCCTCGATGTGCTGGACGAGCGTGCCGCCGCGCGCGACGTTCAGCAGTTGCAGCCCCCGGCAGATGCCGAGCAGCGGGGTGTCCGCGTCGAGCGCCGCCCCGATCAGCGCCAGCTCCCAGGCGTCGCGCTCGCGCGCGGGCGGCCCCGTCCGCGGATGCGGCCCGGCCCCGTACCGCTCGGGCTCCACGTCGGGGCCGCCCGCGATCACCACGCCGTCGAGCCGCGCCACCACGGCCGCCGCCGTCGCGGGATCGCCCGGCGGCAGCAGCACGGCGAGGCCTCCGGCGCGCTGGACAAGCCCGGAGTAGCCGGCAGGCAGCAGCGCGGCCGGCATCCGCCAGGGCCCCCACGCCGCCGGGTCCTCCCAGTAGGTGCTGATGCCGATCAGCGGCGCCATCGTGTCTCCTCCCCGCGTCAGGGCCGTCCACCGGCCAAAGGTCTCTGATCACACCATTCGCTCCCGGGCTCGTCGCCGGGGCCGCGGCCGTCCGCGAGGAAGCCGCGCAGCAGCGCCGCGGTCCCCGCGCAGTGCTCGCGCGCGATCTCACGGGCGGCGTCCGCGTCCCGGTCGAGCACCGCGCCGACCAGCGCGGCGTGCTGGCGCTGCGAGTGCTCCAGATTGCGCACCAGCAGGGGGATGCAGTCCAGCAGGTCGTTCACCCGGGCGCGCACCGCCGCGTACTGCGCCGTGAGCGAGGGGGCGCCCGCCAGCTCCGCGAGGGCGAGGTGCAGCAGCGTGTCCCGCCTGCGGTAGTCGGCGAGCGGCGCGTCGTGCGTCGCCGCGAGCGCCGCGCGCAGCCGGCCGGCGGCACCGCCGGCCAGGCCCTGGTCCGCGCAGAGCCCGGCGGCGCCCGACTCCAGCACCTCGCGGAAGCGCAGCACGTCGTCGAGGTCGGCGCGCGCGACCCGGCGGCGCAACTCGGCGCCGCCGGCGTGCGGCGCGCCGCCAGGGGCGGGGCGCGGGCGCACGAAGGTCCCGCCGTACCGGCCCCGCCTGCTCTCCACCTCGCCGTGGTCCGCGAGCACCTTGAGCACCTCGCGCAGCGTGACCCGGCTGACGCCGAGCCGGCCCGCGAGCTCGCGCTCCGCCGGCAGGCGCCCGCCGGGCGGGACCAGGCCGAGCCTGATCACCTGGAGGATCTGTTCGAGCGCCTCCTCGAAGCCGTTGCCCGCGTGCACGGGCCGCAGCACCGGCGCGAGCGCGTCCGCCCCCGCGGCGGGGCGTACGCCGTCCTGCGGCGCCTGAGCCATGTGCCTCCCCCTCGCGGGGCCGCGGACCCGGCCCGTCGTCCCTCGTACTTCCCTCTCAAAGGTAAGCAGCTATACCTTAAGGCTTCCGGCTGACCGAAGGAGGCCATACCCCCGTGGCAGACCGCACACCCCCGCTCGCCACCGGCGACCTCGCACGCCTCGTCGGCGCGGGCGAGATCGACACCGTCGTCCTCGCCTTCCCCGACATGCAGGGCAGGCTCCAGGGCAAGCGCTTCGCCGCGCCCTTCTTCCTCTCCGACGTCCTCGACCACGGAGCCGAGGGGTGCAACTACCTCCTCGCGGTCGACACCGAGATGAACCCCGCCGACGGCTACGCGATGGCGTCCTGGGACCGCGGCTACGGGGACTTCGCACTGCGGCCCGACCCCGCGAGCCTGCGCCGCGTGCCCTGGCACCCCGGCACCGCGCTGCTCATGGCCGACCTCGCCTGGGCCGACGGCACCCCCGTCGCCGCCGCGCCGCGGCAGATCCTGCGACGCCAGCTCGACCGCCTCGCCGGGCACGGGCTCACCGCGCACGTCGGCACGGAGCTGGAGTTCATCGTCTTCAAGGACACCTACGAGCAGGCGTGGGACGCCGCCTACCGCGGCCTCACCCCCGCCAACCAGTACAACATCGACTACTCCGTCCTCGGCACCGGCCGCGTCGAACCCCTGCTGCGCCGCATCCGCAACGAGATGGCGGGCGCGGGCCTGACGGTCGAGTCGGCGAAGGGCGAGTGCAACCCGGGACAGCACGAGATCGCCTTCAAGTACGACGAGGCCCTCACCACCTGCGACCACCACGCCGTCTACAAGACCGGCGCCAAGGAGATCGCCGCGCAGGAGGGCGTCTCGCTCACCTTCATGGCGAAGTACGACGAGCGCGAGGGCAACTCCTGCCACATCCATCTCTCCCTGCGCGACGCCGGGGGACGCCCCGCGATGGCGGGAGACGGACCAGGCGGCATGTCCGCGCTGATGCGGCACTTCCTCGCGGGACAGCTCGCCGCACTGCGGGACTTCGCGCTGCTGTACGCGCCGAACATCAACTCGTACAAGCGCTACCAGCCGGGATCCTTCGCGCCCACCGCCGTCGCCTGGGGCCACGACAACCGCAGCTGCGCGCTGCGGGTCGTCGGGCACGGCCCCTCGCTCCGCTTCGAGAACCGGGTGCCGGGCGGCGACGTCAACCCCTACCTGGCCGTCGCCGGCCTCGTCGCCGCCGGCCTGCACGGTGTCGAGGAGGAGCTCGAACTCCCCGCCCCCTGCGCGGGCAACGCCTACGAGGGCGACTACGTGCACGTCCCCGCCACCCTCCGCGAGGCCGCCGAGGTGTGGCAGGGCAGCGCGCTCGCCCGCGCCGCGTTCGGCGAGGAGGTCGTCGACCACTACGCCAACATGGCCCGCGTCGAACTCGCGGCCTTCGACGCCGCCGTCACCGACTGGGAGCTGCGCCGCTCCTTCGAACGCCTCTAGGGAGTGTCCGGCACCTGCCGCCTCGCCGTCCTCCGGGCGGACGGCGGCGGGTGTCCGACAGTCCCCAGCACCGCACGTACCGCGCACGTCCCGTCCGCCCGCTCACGTAAGGACCAGGCCGCATGCCAGGGCACCACCACACCACCGGAGCGCCGCACCCCGTGGAGCACCGCGTACTCGACCCGGCGACCGGCGCGGTCGTCGCCACCGTCCCCGCCACCACGCCGGAGCAGGTCGACGCGGCCGTGGGCCGGGCCGCGGCGGCCCAGCGCGGCTGGGCGGCCGCGGCGCCCGCCGACCGCGCAAGGCTGCTGCGCCGCTTCGCCGCCGTCGTGGACGAGCACACCGAGGAGCTGGCCGGGCTGGAGGTCCGCCAGGCCGGCCACACCATCGGCAACGCGCGCTGGGAGGCCGGCAACGTCCGCGACCTCCTCGACTACGCCGCCGGGGGAGTGGAGCGCCTCACCGGGGCACAGATCCCCGTGCCGGGCGGCATCGACGTCACGTTCCTCGAACCCCTCGGCGTGGTCGGCGTGATCGCCCCCTGGAACTTCCCGATGCCCGTCGCGGCCTGGGGCTCCGCCCCCGCGCTCGCCGCCGGGAACGCGGTCCTCCTCAAGCCCGCGGAGACCACCCCGCTGACCGCCCTGCGGCTCGCCGAACTCGCCCTGGAGGCCGGCCTGCCCGAGCACCTCTTCCAGGTGCTGCCCGGTGCGGGACCCGTCACCGGGGACGCGCTGGTGACCCACCCGGGTGTCGCGAAGATCGTCTTCACCGGGTCGACGGCCGTCGGCACCTCGATCATGGCGAAGTGCGCCACCGCCGTGAAGCGGGTCACCCTCGAACTCGGCGGCAAGAGCCCCAACATCGTCTTCGCCGACGCCGACCTCGAACGGGCCGCCGCCGCGGCCCCGATGTCCTTCCTCGACAACGCGGGCCAGGACTGCTGCGCCCGCACCCGCCTCCTCGTGCAGCGCGACGTGTACGACCGCTTCCTCGCCCTGCTGGAACCCGCGATCGCCGCCGTCACCGTGGGCGACCCGGCCGACGAGGCGACCGAGATGGGCCCGCTGATCTCCGCCGGGCACCGCGAGCGCGTACGCTCCTACGTCCCCGAGGACGCCCCGGCCCTGCGCGGCAGCGCCCCCGAGGGGCCCGGCTTCTGGTACCCGCCGACGGTCCTCACCGGCCTCGCGCCCGACGCCCCCGCCGCCACCGAGGAGGTCTTCGGGCCGGTCGCCGCCGTCCTCCCGTTCACCGACGAGGAGGACGCCGTACGGCTCGCCAACGCCACCCCGTACGGCCTCTCGGGGTCTCTGTGGACCCGGGACGTCGGCCGGGCGCTGCGCGTGTCGCGGGCCGTCGCCGCAGGGAACCTCTCCGTCAACTCCCACAGCAGCGTGCGCTATTGGACCCCCTTTGGCGGCTACAAGCGCTCCGGGATCGGACGGGAGCTCGGCCCCGGAGCGCTCGCCGCCTTCACCGAGACCAAGAACGTCTTCATCAGCACGGAGGACTGACCGCATGAGCACACCCACCCCCACACCCCAGGACCAGGGAGGCGGCGCCACCGTCTGCCGCCGCCTCGTCGGCCGCACCGCAGTCGTCACGGGCGCGGGCAGCGGCATCGGGCTCGCCACCGTGCGCAGGCTCGCGTCCGAGGGCGCCCACGTCGTCTGCGCGGACATCGACGAGACCACGGGAAGGGCCGCGGCCGAGGAGGCGGGCGGCCTCTTCGCGCGGGTCGACGTCACCGAGCCCGAGCAGGTCGAGGCGCTTTTCGAAGCCGCGTACGACACGTACGGCAGCGTCGACGTGGCCTTCAACAACGCGGGCATCTCACCGCCCGACGACGACTCCATCCTCGACACCGGCCTCGACGCGTGGCGCCGCGTGCAGGAGGTCAACCTGACGTCGGTCTACCTCTGCTGCAAGGCCGCCATCCCGTACATGCGCCGCCAGGGCCGCGGCTCCATCATCAACACCGCGTCCTTCGTGGCCAGGATGGGCGCGGCGACCTCCCAGATCTCCTACACGGCCTCCAAGGGCGGCGTGCTCGCGCTCTCCCGCGAACTCGGCGTGCAGTTCGCCCGGGAGGGCATCCGGGTCAACGCGCTGTGCCCCGGGCCCGTCAACACCCCGCTGCTGCGCGAGTTGTTCGCGAAGGACCCGGAGCGCGCGGCCCGCAGGCTCGTGCACATCCCGCTCGGCCGGTTCGCCGAGGCCACCGAGATCGCCGCCGCCGTCGCGTTCCTCGCGAGCGACGACGCCTCGTTCGTCAACGCGTCCGACTTCCTGGTGGACGGCGGCATCTCCGGCGCCTACGTCACCCCGCTGTAGGCGCCGCCGCGGAACAGGACCGGGCGCGGCGCGCGCCGCGCCCGGTCACCGCACGAAGCCCACCCCAGCGTAGCCGGACTGGGCGCCCGGCAGATCCGCGTCGGCGGGCCGCGGGGAGTCCTTGTGCCAGCACGGCACAAGGCCGGGCTCCACCAGGTCGAGCCCGTCGAAGAACCGCAGCACCTCCGCGTACGTGCGCGGCCGCAGGTCGATCCCCGCCGTCCGGTACTCCTCCGTGCGGTCCTGCTCGGGCGTGAGCAGGTCCATGCTCAGGTGGGACAGGATCAGGCAACTGCCGGGCACCAGGGGCGCGAGCAGCGTCCGCACGATGCCGTACGGGTCGCGGCCGTCCGGCACGAAGTGCAGCAGCGCGATCAGCGACAGGGCGACGGGCCTGCCGAAGTCCAGTGTCCGGCGGGCCTGTTCGAGGATGGCCTCGGGATCGAGGACGTCCGCCTGCACATAGGCCGTGCGGCCCTCGGGCCGGCTGACGAGCAGCGCCTCCGCGTGCCGCAGCACGATCGGGTCGTTGTCGACGTACACGATCCGGCACGTGGGGTCCACGTCCTGGGCGATCTGGTGGAGGTTCGGCTCGGTCGGGATGCCCGTGCCCACGTCCAGGAACTGGTCGACGCCCGCGCGGGCCGTCCACTCGATGCCCCTGCGCATGAACGCCCGGTTCGCGGCCGCCCCGTTGCGTGCCTCGACCGGCAGCCGCTCGGCCACGGCCTGGTCCACCGGGTAATTGTCCTTTCCGCCGAGCAGGAAGTCGTAGATCCGCGCAGGGTGCGGCCTGCTGGTGTCGATGCGCGCGGCGGGCTTGCCTGATGCCATCGGAGGGCCTCCTCGGGGTCCGGCCGTCGTCGTCCTGCCGTACGGCCGCCGTACGCACGGACCTTGCCACACCGGCGCCGGCGCCCGCGACACATATGGGAACGGAACCGGACGAACCAGCATCTCCCGCTTCGGGCAAGGGCGTTGCGGGACCTGCCCGGCGGAGCGGCGCGGACCGGGCGGCATGGGCCGTGCGGGGACGGCCTACAGGAACGTGCGCCCCTCGCCCCGGTACGTCGGTACCGTCGCCGTGACCCGGTCGCCCTCGACCAGGTGCAGCTCGGCGAACCGCTCGCACATCTCCCCGGCCTTCGCGTGCCTGAACCACACCGTGTCGCCGATCAGCAGGTCGTCCGCTGCCGAGCCGAGCAGTGGCGTCTGCACCTCGCCCGGGCCCTCCTGCGCGTCGTAGCGCAGTCCCTCGGGCAAGTACGGCACCGGAAGCCGGTCCGCGCCCGCGGCGCCCGACGCCGGATACCCGCCGCCCAGCACCGTCACCACGCCCACGCCCGGCCTGCGCACCACGGGCTGGCCGAACAGCGCGGCCGGACGGCCGGAGAACGACGTGTAGTTGTCGAACAGGCGCGGCTGGTAGAGCCCCGAGCCCGCGGCGATCTCCGTGACCGCGTCCTCCGCCGCCGTGTGCTGCACGCTGCCCGTGCCCCCGCCGTTGACGAACTCGACCCCCGGCGCCACCGCGCGGACCGCGCGCACCACCGCGGCGCGCCTGCCCGTCAACTCCCTGCGCGCCGCCGCCTGCATCAGCCGGATCGCCCGCGAGCGCAGCGGCCGGCCCGCCACCGCGTCGCCCACCCCCGCCACATGGCCCTCGTACGCCATCAGGCCCACCACCCTGAACCCGGGCCTGCGCGTCACCGACCTGGCCAGCTCGGCCAGTTGGGCCGGATCGCGCAGCGGCGAGCGCAGCGCCCCGATCCGCACCCTGCCGCCCAGCATCCGCAACGACGTGTCCAGTTCGAGGCAGACCCGGATCTCCTCCCGGCCCCCGTCGCGCGCCGCGTCGATCAGATCGAGCTGTGCCGGATCGTCCACCATCACCGTGACCGCGCCCGCCAGCTTCGGGTCCGCGGCCAGCTCCGCGTACGCGGCGCGGTCGGCCGACGGGTAGGCGAGCAGCACGTCGTCGAAGCCCGCGCGCGCCAGCCACAGGGATTCGGCCAGCGTGAACGACATCAGGCCGGAGAAGCCGTCCCTGGCGAGGACCCGCTCCAGCAGGGCGCGGCACCTGACGGACTTGCTGGCCACCCGGATCGGCTTGCCGCCCGCCCTGCGGACGAGGTCGTCGGCGTTCGCGTCGAAGGCGTCCAGGTCCACGACGGCCAGCGGCGCGTCGAGGTGCGCGGTGGCCCGGTCGTACCGTGCCCTGTCGGAGGCGAGGGGAGTCATGGGACCGAGCTTGCCAGAGCCGATTACCGGACGGTAGACCAGCGCGTCCCGCCGGTGGCGTACCGCGGGCCCGCCACCGGCGGGACGCGGTACGGGGCCGCGCACGGTGCGGGCCCGCCGCCGTCCCGACCGGCCCGCGCCGGGACCGCGGGCCCCCGCGAACCCGTAGAGTGACGTCCGGACTTCAGGCGAACGCGCCCGTCCCGTACGGTGATCCGCACCGCGGCCGGACACGCGCGCCGCCGTGCAGGCGGCGAGACCAGGACCCGGAGGGGCGGATGAGCATCGAGGCGCAGGGCTCCGGCGCACCGCGGCCCTCGGCTCCGGTGCCGCCGCGGCCCGCCGCCGGGCCCCGCGCGGTGCCAGGCCGCCCCGCCGCCCCGGCCGCGTCGTCCGCGTACACCCTCGCGCCGCCGGTCCAGCCGCCGGCGCTGCCGCCGCTCCCGCCCCTGCCCCCGCACGGCACGTACCCACCGCGCCCCGCGCCTGCGGCGGGACCACCGCGGCGCACCCGGCGCACCGCCCTCACCGTCGCGCTCCTCGTCCTCGGGCTCGGCCTGGTCGGCGGCGCGGTCACCGGGAGCTGGCTGCTCGACCAGGACCCCGCGCACGCGGCCGCCGGCCGCTTCGACACCGCCAGGCAGCTGTGGCACACCACGCCGGTCGACACCCTCTTCCCGCCCGTCGTCGACGGCACGGGCGCCGGACCAGACGGGGCCGACCGCACCTGGACGAGGCTCGGCGTCGCCCCCGACAGCGGCTGCGCGGCCACCCTCGGCCCGGACCTCGCCGCCGCCCTGCGCACCGCCGGATGCCTGCGCGTCGTACGGGCCACCTACCGCGACGCCACGTCGAGCGACGTCACCACCGTGGGCCTGGTCTTCACCCGGGCAGACCCCGCGGGCACCGCAGCCCTGCGCACCGCCTTCACGAAGCGCCGCCTCGCCGCCGACCCGCGGCTGCTGCCCGCCGCCTACGCGGTGCCCGGCACCGCCGCCGCGTCCTTCGGCGGCCGGCAGCGCGCCAGCTGGAGCATCGACGTACTCGCCCAGGCGCCCGTCGTCGCCTACGCGGTCACCGGCTTCGCCGACGGGCGCGCCGTCGCGGCCCCCGAGCCCGCCGCCGCGGCCATGGCGGCGCACGACACGAGCCCCGCAGGGCAGGCCGGGCTCGGCTACGAGGCGAAGGGCCTCGCCGACCGGGTCGGCCGCACCGTGCGCGCCCTCGCCGCCCCGAGCCCCACGGAGGGAGGGTGAGGCGGCCGCCGCGGCGCACCGCCGCGACCCTCGTCGCCGTCTCCCTCCTGCTGCTGGTGCCCGCGCGGCCCGCGAGCGCCGACACCATCCGCGACCAGCAGTGGGCGCTCACCCAGCTGCACGCGCAACAGGCGTGGCGTACCACCAAGGGGCGGGGCGTCACCGTCGCCGTCCTCGACACCGGCGTCGACGCCACCCACCCCGACCTCACAGGACACGTGCTCGCGGGCAGGGACCTCATCGGCTTCGGCGCCCGCCGCGGCGACCGCTCCTGGGCCCGCCACGGCACCGCCATGGCGAGCATCATCGCGGGCCACGGGCACGGCCCCGGCGACGGGGACGGGGTGCTCGGCCTCGCGCCCGACGCGGAGATCCTCCCCGTGCGGGTGATCCTCGAAGGCACCGACCCGGCAAGGGACCGGGCCCGCACCAGCCGCGGCGACGCGCTCGCCGACGGCATCCGCTGGGCCGTCGACCACGGCGCCGACGTCATCAACCTCTCCCTCGGCGACGACAGCGCCTCCGCCCACCCCGAGCGCGCGGAGGACGAGGCCGTGCAGTACGCGCTCGCCAAGGGCGTGCCCGTCGTCGCCTCCGCGGGCAACGGCGGGCAGAAGGGCGACCGCATCTCCTACCCGGCGGCCTACCCCGGCGTGATCGCGGCGGCCGCCGTCGACCGCTACGGCCTGCCCGCCGACTTCTCCACCCGCCGCTGGTACGCGGACGTCGGCGCGCCCGGGGTCGACGTGGTGATAGCGGACCCCGACCGCCACTACTACGAGGGCTGGGGCACCAGCGCCGCAGCCGCGTTCGTCTCCGGCACCGTCGCCCTCCTGCGCGCCGCGCACCAGGACCTCACCCCGGCGCAGATCAAGACGCTTCTGGAGAAGACCGCGAACACCCCGAAGGACGCCCCCGCGGGCAGCCGGGACGACGGGACCGGATACGGCGTGATCGACCCGGCGGCCGCCCTCGCGGCCGCCGACCGCATGGCCGCCGCAGACCCGCACGGCGCCCCCGCCGGGTACACCAGGCGCTACTTCGGCCCCGGTCCCGGCGCCGCGCCGCACTCCACGGACCCTGCGGCCTGGCCCGCACCGCTCGCGGGCGGCGCCGGCGGCCTGCTGCTGCTCGCGGCGGGCGCCGTCTGGGGCACGGGCCGGCGACGCGCCGCGCGCGACCGGGTGTGACGCGGAGCACCGAACCCGGACCTGAGGCAGGGCCCGCCGACCTGAGGCAGGGCCCTCCGGGTCCGGGACGGGGCGCGGGCCGGGCCCCTTCACCCTCGGGCCGGGGCCCCGGGTCCGAGGGACTCCGAGCCCGGGCCCCACGCTCCGGGCGGGGTCCCTCCGAGCGCGGCGCGCGGCCCTTCTAAGCTCGGGGCGTGGCCCTGAAGAACATCCCTGACCCCGGTTTCGCCGACGACGACGGCAGCGCGGCACCCGAACTGGCCGCGGCGCTCGCCGCCTGGTCGGCCGACAGGTCGGCGGAGCCCCGGGTGCTCGCCGCGCTGCGCACGGCCAGGCTCCTCGTGCCGGTGGTCGCGGTGCTCGGCGAGGCCGAGGAGGGCGCCCCCGGCGACCCGACCGGCCTGCGCAGGGAGAAGACCAGCGACATGGCCGTGCCGACGCTCACCGCGGGCGGCCGGCGGGCCCTGCCCGCGTTCACCTCGACCGCGGCGCTGGCCGCCTGGGACCCCGCGGCACGGCCCGTCGCCGTGCCCCTGCACCAGGCGCTGCTGGCGGCGGCGCACGAGCGGGCCGACACGGTGGTGCTCGACCTCGCGGGCCCGGTGCCCTACGAGCTGACGGGCCCCGCGCTGCGGGCGCTCGCCGAGGGGGGAGGCTCGGGCGATCCGCTGGCCGACCCCGCCGTCACCGGCGCCGTGCGCGAGGTGGTCGCGGCCCAGCCCGCCGTGGTCCGCGCCCACCTGGGGCCCGGCAGCGCGGACGGCCTCCTCGCGCTCGTCCTCGACCCGGGGGTGTCCGACCCCGCCGCGACCGCGCGCTCCGTCGCCGAGGCGCTCGCGGCCCACGACACGCTGCGGGCCCGCCTGGTGCGCGGCCTCGACCTGGCCCTCCTGCCGGCCGGCACCGCCCCGCCAGGCGAGCCCCTCTACGTACGCGGCGCGTGAGGCGCCCCGGCCTGCGCGGCCGCAGGCCTCAGCCGTAGACCGGGCCCGTGTACTTCTCGCCCGGGCCCTGGCCCGGCTGGTCCTTGACGACGGAGGCCTCGCGGAACGCCAGCTGGAGCGACTTCAGGCCGTCCCGCAGCGGCGAGGCGTGGAAGGAGCTGATCTCCGTCGCGCTCGCGTCCAGCAGCCCCGCCAGGGAGTGGATCAGCTTGCGGGCCTCGTCGAGGTCCTTGTGGGCTTCGCCCTCCTCGGTCAGCCCGAGCTTCACCGCCGCCGCGCTCATCAGGTTGACCGCCACGGTGACGATCACCTCGACGGCCGGGACCTCCGCGATGTCGCGGGTCAGGGCGTCGTAGTCGGGCTGCTCCGGGGCAGCCTGACCGGCTGCGGGTGTCGCGTCACTCATGCCGCACACCCTAGGCGCTCCCCGGCGCGCCTCTCGACGAGCTGCCGGTTCGCCCGGTACACGCGCGGAGTGCTAACCTTGTGTGACGACCGGCCGGGAGCGCATGCCTCCGGCCCACAAGTGGAGGCTCCGATCTCCCACCTGGCCGCCTTCGAGGCGGCGGGTCACCGGTCAGGCGGTGCCCATCGTTCCGTACGGACGATGGAGCCGCCCGATGCGCCCCGCGGCGACGCGGCGGTGCTCCGGTAGTGCTTGGAGCTCCCGCCTGTGTCCGTCCGGGGCATTTTTCGTGTTCCGCCACGGTTGGTCCACACACGCACCAAGTGATGCGGCTGTCTGCCATACAGCCGGTCAGTCCTAACCGAGGAGGATCCATCAGCGCCGAGCCCCGCATCAACGACCGGATTCGTGTTCCCGAAGTACGACTCGTCGGTCCCAGCGGCGAGCAGGTCGGCATCGTGCCGCTTGCCAAGGCCCTGGAACTCGCCCAGGAGTACGACCTCGACCTCGTCGAGGTCGCGGCGAACGCGCGGCCGCCCGTGTGCAAGCTCATGGACTACGGGAAGTTCAAGTACGAGTCGGCCATGAAGGCCCGTGAGGCGCGCAAGAACCAGGCGCACACGGTCATCAAGGAGATGAAGCTCCGGCCGAAGATCGACCCGCACGACTACGACACCAAAAAGGGTCACGTGGTGCGGTTCCTCAAGCAGGGCGACAAGGTCAAGATCACGATCATGTTCCGTGGTCGCGAGCAGTCCAGGCCCGAACTGGGCTTCCGGCTGCTCCAGCGCCTCGCTTCGGACGTCGAGGACCTCGGTTTCATCGAGTCCAACCCGAAGCAGGACGGCCGCAACATGATCATGGTGCTTGGCCCGCACAAGAAGAAGACCGAGGCCATGGCCGAGGCCAGGGAGGCCCAGGCCGCCCGCAAGGCCGAACGCCAGGGTGGTGGCCAGCTCACCGCGGAGGCCGACGAGGGCGCCGAGGAGCCCGCCGAGGAGTCCGCCGAGGCGTGATCCGCGGCCGCTCCACAGGGCTGCCTCCGGCTCCGGGTCCCTCCCGGAGCCCATACCGAAGAAATGACGCTTCCGCGCGCCGGCCCGCCGCCGGCCGGGAAGCGCCACTGACGAGGAGACAACGGCGCATGCCGAAGAACAAGACGCACAAGGGTGCCAGCAAGCGCTTCAAGGTCACCGGCTCCGGCAAGGTGCTGCGCGAGCGGGCCGGCAAGCGCCACCTGATGGAGCACAAGTCGTCCCGGGTGACGCGTCGTCTCAGCGGCAACGCCGAGATGGCCCCGGCGGACACCAAGAAGATCAAGAAGCTTCTCGGCATGTGAGGCGGCGGCCCCCGCCAGGGGGCCGCGCCTCGGACCACCGGGACCCACCACTTTCGGGCCGCGTGCAGTGACCGCGGCCCCGCTACAAGGAGTTGACACGTGGCACGCGTCAAGCGGGCAATCAACGCCCACAAGAAGCGCCGGGCGATCCTGGAGCAGGCCAGCGGTTACCGCGGGCAGCGCTCGCGCCTGTACCGCAAGGCGAAGGAGCAGGTCACCCACTCCCTCGTCTACAACTACAACGACCGCAAGAAGCGCAAGGGCGACTTCCGGCAGCTGTGGATCCAGCGCATCAACGCCGCCGCCCGCGCCAACGGCATGACGTACAACCGCTTCATCCAGGGTCTGAAGGCCGCCAACGTCGAGGTGGACCGCAAGATCCTCGCGGAGCTCGCCGTCAACGACGCCAACGCGTTCGCCGCGCTGGTCGAGGTCGCGCAGAAGGCCCTGCCGAGCGACGTCAACGCGCCGAAGGCCGCCGCCTGACCCGGCGGCGCCACCCGCTTCACCGCACCGGACCCGCAGGCAGCGCGCCTGCGGGTCCCGTGCGTTCCCGACCCTTACGCACCGAGAAGTGAGAAGCCGCAGCCGATGGCCACCCCCGAGCTGATCTCCCCGCGCTCCGCGCGCGTCACGGCCGCACGGCGGCTCGCGAAGCGCTCCTTCCGCGCCAAGGGGCGCAGGTTCCTCGCCGAGGGGCCGCAGGCCGTACGGGAGGCCGTCGCCCACACCGCGGACGGGCACCCCACCCTGCTCGAACTGTTCGTCACCGCGGACGCGGCGGGGCGCCACGCGGACCTGGTCGCCGCGGCCCGCGCGGGCGGCGCCCTGATCCACCACGCGTCCGACGCCGTCGTCGCCGACCTCGCCGACACCGTCACCCCGCAGGGCCTGCTCGGCGTCTGCCGCTTCCTCGACACGCCCTTCGAGGACGTCGTGGCCGCCGGGCCGCGCCTGGTCGCCGTCCTCGCCCACGTACGCGACCCCGGCAACGCCGGGACGGTGCTGCGCTGCGCGGACGCCGCGGGCGCCGACGCGGTCGTCCTCACCGACGCCTCGGTCGACCCGTACAACCCGAAGGCAGTACGGGCCTCCGCCGGCTCCCTCTTCCACCTGCCGGTCGCCGTCGGCGTCCCCGTGGAGCGTGCCGTCGCAGGGCTGCGCGCCGCCGGGGTGCGCGTGCTCGCCGCGGACGGGGCGGGCGACGCCGACCTCGACACCGAACTCGACGCGGGCACCATGGACGCCCCCACTGCCTGGGTCTTCGGCAACGAGGCATGGGGCCTGCCCGCCGGGACCAGGGCCCTGGCCGACGCCGTGGTGCGGGTCCCGATCCACGGCAGGGCCGAGAGCCTGAACCTCGCCACCGCCGCCGCGGTCTGCCTCTACGCCTCCGCGCGCGCCCAGCGCACCGCGTAGCAGGCGCCTTTACGCCCCGGGGCACCCTCGGCGCAAGCGCGCCGCCGAACCACTTCGACGAAAAGTCAGGCCCTAGTACTCTTGCGCCCTCGGCACCCGTGTGCCGAATCGGGGAAGGGGCACAGGGGGATGACTGGCGGGGTGGACCCCGACGACCTGCCCGACGGACTGGTCGTCGCCGACGAGCGCGGACGGGTGGTCCGCTTCAACGCGGCGGCCACGCGCATCACCGGGCTGTCCGCCGAGACCGCGCTCGGCAGGCCGCTCGACCAGGCGCTGCCCCTCGAAGACCTCAAGGGCCGCCGCTGGTGGGCGCTGACCGACCCGTACGGCGGGCTCGCCATCCGGACCGGGCAGCCGGAGCGCAACCTGCTGCTGCCCGGCGGCGCCGAGGTGCTGGTCTCCGCCCGGTACGTGCGTGCCCGGCCCATAGGGCCGCTCAGCCGCGTCGTCATCTGCCTCCGGGGCACCGAGGCGCGGCGCCGCACCGAGCTGAGCCACGCGGAGCTGATCGCGACCGTCGCCCACGAGCTGCGCTCGCCCCTCACCTCGGTGAAGGGCTTCACGGCGACCCTGCTCGCGAAGTGGGAGCGCTTCACCGACGACCAGAAGCGGCTGATGCTGGAGACCGTCGACGCCGACGCCGACCGCGTCACCCGGCTGATCGCCGAACTCCTCGACATCTCCAGGATCGACTCGGGGCGCCTCGAAGTGCGCCGGCAGCCGGTCGACATCGCGGCCGCCGTGGGGCGCCACGTCCAGGCGTACACGGCCGCCGGCCAGCCGCCCGACCGGTTCCTCGTGCGGATACAGCAGCCGCTGCCCGACCTGTGGGCCGACCCCGACAAGATCGACCAGATACTGGGCAACCTGCTGGAAAACGCGGTGCGCCACGGCGGGGGGACTGTCACGATCGAGGTGGCGCCCGCCGAGCTGCGCACCGGCGGGGCGGAGGGCGCCGAGCACCCAGGAGCGACGCAGAAGGGGACGGCGGTCACCGTGTGCGACGAGGGGCCCGGGATCCCCGAGGAGTCGATGAACCGCGTCTTCACCCGCTTCTGGCGGGGCAGCAAGCGCGGCGGCACCGGGCTCGGCCTCTACATCGTCAAGGGCATCGTCGAGGCGCACGGCGGCACCATCACCGTCGGCAGGGGGCCGGGCGGCGGCGCCGAGTTCCGATTTGTCCTGCCCGTGGGCACGCCCGCCTTCCTGGCGTGAGCGGCCCGCGGGCCCTGCCACCTTCACCGGACCTTTAGACTCGGTCCCTGGCGCCTTCGCGCCCTCTGCGATCGGGAGCGATCGGGCGGTCGCGCCGCGTCGTTCTGGCATGGTCGTTCCGCCAGCCAATCGGAAGTACGGGAAGAGATGTCGGCACCCAACAAGTCGTACGACCCAGTCGAGGTCGAGGCACTGAAACCGGAAGAGATCGAGCGCATGCGGGACGAGGCGCTCGCCGCCTTCGCCGCCGCGGGCGACCTCGACGCGCTCGCCCACGCGAAGACCGCCCACACCTCGGGCACCTCGCCGCTCGCCCTCGCCAACCGGGAGATCGGCGCGCTCCCGCCGCAGGCCAAGGCCGAGGCGGGCAAGCGGGTCGGGCAGGCGCGCGGCGCCGTGAACAAGGCGCTCGCCGCCCGCCAGGCGGAGCTGGAGGCCGAGCGCGACGCGCGGGTCCTGGTGGAGGAGGCGGTCGACGTCACCCTCCCCTACGACCGCACGCCCGCAGGCGCCCGCCACCCGCTGACCACTTTCATGGAGCGGGTCGCCGACGTCTTCGTCGCGATGGGGTACGAGATCGCCGAGGGCCCCGAGGCCGAGGCCGAGTGGTTCAACTTCGACGCGCTGAACTTCCTGCCCGACCACCCCGCGCGCCAGATGCAGGACACCTTCTTCGTGCGCGGCGCCGACGGCGCGGCGGCCGAGGGCGAGTCCGGCGTGGTGCTGCGCACCCACACCTCGCCCGTGCAGGCGCGCGCCCTGCTGGAGCGCAGGCCCCCGGTCTACGTGGTGTGCCCCGGCCGGGTCTACCGCACCGACGAGCTCGACGCCACGCACACCCCGGTCTTCCACCAGATCGAGCTGCTCGCCGTCGACGAGGGCCTGACCATGGCGGACCTCAAGGGCACCCTGGACCACATGGTCCAGGCGCTGTTCGGGGCCGACCTGCGCACCCGCCTGCGGCCGAACTACTTCCCGTTCACCGAGCCGTCCGCCGAGATGGACATGGTCTGCTACGTGTGCCGCGGCGCGTCCGTCGGCAACCCCGACAGGCCCTGCCGCACCTGCGGCAGCGAGGGCTGGATCGAGCTGGGCGGCTGCGGCATGGTCAACCCCCACGTGCTGACCGCGTGCGGCGTCGACCCGCAGAAGTACAGCGGCTTCGCCTTCGGCTTCGGCATCGAGCGGATGCTCATGTTCCGCCACAACATCGAAGACATGCGAGACATGGTCGAGGGTGACGTCCGGTTCACCCGGCCCTTCGGGATGGAGATCTGATGCGGGTCCCGCTTTCCTGGCTGCGGGAGTACGTCGAGCTCCCCGCCACCGAGACCGGCCGCGACGTGCAGGCCAGACTGGTGTCCGCGGGTCTTGAGGTCGAGACGGTCGAACAGCTCGGCGCCGGCCTCAAGGGGCCGCTCGTCGTCGGCCAGGTCCGCGCCATCGAGGAGCTTGAGGGCTTCAAGAAGCCGATCCGCTTCTGCCACGTCGACGTGGGGGGCGCCAACCGCACGGGCGAGCTCCAGGAGATCGTCTGCGGCGCCCGCAACTTCGCCGTCGGCGACAAGGTCGTCGTGGTGCTGCCGGGCGCCGTCCTGCCCGGCGGCTTCGAGATCGCCGCGCGCACGACGTACGGCAAGGTCTCGCACGGCATGATCTGCTCGGCCGAGGAGCTCGGCATGGGCGACGACGGAACGCACGGCATCATCGTGCTGCCGCCGGAGTACGAGCCGGGCACCGACGCCATCGAGCTGCTCGAACTCGTCGACGAGGTCCTCGACATCGCCGTCACGCCCGACCGCGGCTACTGCCTGTCCATGCGCGGCATCGCCCGCGAGACCGCCACCGCCTACGGCCTCCCGCTGCGCGACCCCGCGCTGCTCGACGTGCCCGCACCCAACTCGTACGGCTACCCGGCGCAGGTCGCCGATCCGATCGGCTGCGACCGGATCACCCTGCGCACGGTCACCGGCATCCAGCCAGAGGCCCGCTCGCCGATCTGGCTCCAGCGCCGCCTCCAGAAGGCCGGCATGCGCGCCATCTCGCTCGCCGTCGACATCACCAACTACGTGATGCTGGAGCTCGGCCAGCCGCTGCACGCCTACGACCGCGGCACGCTCGAAGGCCCCGTCGGGGTGCGCCGCGCCGCCCCCGGCGAGAAGCTCACCACCCTCGACGGCACCGACCGCGTCCTCGACGCGCAGGACCTCGTCGTCACCGACGACCGCGGCCCCATCGGCCTGGCCGGCGTGATGGGCGGCGCGCACACCGAGATCGCCGACAGCGCCGCCGACGCCGAGACCGGCGAGACCGGTGGAACCACCTCCGTGGTCATCGAGGCCGCCCACTTCGACCCGGTCTCCATCGCGCGCACGGCACGCCGCCACAAGCTGTCGTCCGAGGCGTCCAAGCGCTTCGAGCGCGCCGTCGACCCGCTGGCGGGTCCCGCGGCCGCGCAGCGCACCGTCGACCTGCTGGTGCTGCTCGCCGGCGGCTCCGCGGAGGCCGGCGTCACCGAGATCATCGCGCCGTCCGCGCCGCACACCGTCGCCATGCCCGCCGACCACTGCGACCGCGTCGCGGGCGTCGCGTACGGCAGGGAGACCGTCGTGCGCAGGCTCCAGCAGGTCGGCTGCGACGTGTACGGGCAGGACGAGCTGATCGTCACCGTGCCTTCCTGGCGGCCCGACCTGCGTGAGCCCAACGACCTCGCGGAAGAGGTCATCCGGCTCGAAGGGTACGAGAACCTCCCGTCGACGCTGCCCACCCCGCCCTCGGGCCGGGGCCTGACCGAGCGGCAGCGGCTCCACCGCCGCGTCGGCCGCGCGCTCGCGGGCGCCGGCTACGTGGAGGCGCTGAGCTACCCCTTCCTCGGGCAGGGCGTCCTCGACCAGCTCGGCGTCCCCGCGGGCGACGCCCGCCGCAGGACGGTCACCCTCGTCAACCCGCTCTCCGACGAGGAGCCCGCGCTGCGCACCACGCTGCTGCCAGGGCTGCTCGGCGCGCTGCGCCGCAACGACGGGCGCGGCTCGCACGACCTCGCGCTGTTCGAGACGGGCCTCGTCTTCCAGCCCACCGGCGAGGAGCGCGTGGCCGAGCGGCTGCCGGTGGACCACCGGCCCACGGACGAGCAGCTCACCGCGCTCGACGCGGCCCTGCCGCACCAGCCGCGGCACGCTGCGGTCGTCCTCGCGGGCGCCCGCGAGCAGGCCGGCTGGTGGGGCAAGGGCCGCCCGGCCGACTGGGCCGACGCCGTCGAGGCCGCGCGCACCGCGGCCCGTGAGGCGGGCGTCGAACTCACCGTGCGGGCCGGCCAGTACGAGCCCTGGCACCCGGGCCGCTGCGCCGCGCTGTTCGCGGACGTCGACGGCGAGGAGCGGCTCGTCGGCCACGCGGGCGAGCTGCACCCGCGCGCCGTGAAGGCGCTCGGCCTGCCGGAGCGCACCTGTGCGGCCGAGATCGACCTCGACCTGGTCGAGCGGGCCGGTACGGGGCCGCTTGTGGCGCCGCGGATCTCGACGTTCCCCGTCGCCACGCAGGACGTCGCGCTCGTCGTCGACCGCGGGGTGCCCGCGGCGGACGTGGAGCGCGCGCTGCGCGAGGGCGCGGGCGCGCTGCTTGAGTCCGTCCGGCTGTTCGACGTCTTCGAGGGTGAGCAGATCGGGGCGGGCCGCAAGTCGCTCGCGTACGCGCTGCGGTTCCGCGCGGACGACCGGACGCTGACGGTCGAGGAGGCGACGGCGGCGCGCGACGCGGCGGTCGCGCTGGCGGCCGAGCGCACGGGGGCGGTGCTGCGGGGCGCCTGAGGGCGCGGCGCCCACCGAGCGGCGGGGCCGTCCCGCGTGGTCCGTCCACGCGGGACGGCCCCGCGGCCGTCTGCCGGGGCGCTGCGGGCGGCAGGCGCCGACCGCCCCGGCGCGGAGTGCCGGGCAGGTGGGCGGGGCGCACGGTGCGAGCGGGCCCGCGGGGACGGGGACGCGCGCCGTGACGCCCGCCTGGGAGTGGGAGAACCCGCCGGACGACCCCGACGTGTCCAGGGACGGGTCGGTGGCGGTACGGCCCGCCGCCGTCGAGGCGCTGCGCCCGGCCCGCGCCCACTACGAGCTGATGTGCCGCAGGACCGGCGTGCGTCGCGACGCACGCCCGCATCGTGCGCCTCCTCAAAGAGCAGACCGCGCCGCCGCGCGGCAGCGGCGGCGACGGCCTCGGCGGGGGACTGCACCGGGCGGCCGGCGGCCTCGTCGCGGCCGGCGGGATCCGCGCGTACGACGCGCACGCGCGGGGGCTCACGCAGCGCTGCTCCCGCCAGGCGCCGCGGCTCGCCGGGGGCCGGGTCCCCGCTGCGAACATGACGGCGGGGCTGTTGCTGCTGTACCACCTGCGCCCGGGGGTGACTGCGGCGGGCGGCCCCCGCCGCCCATAAGTCTCCCTTGGAGAAAGGCAAAGGCCCTTGACGGGCTGATCACCGGTTGATGTGCTCGGCATCGCACATCCGCCCATCCGGCGGACCGACTCCGGACGACGAGGACCCCGATGCCGACCGCGCAGCCCGACCAGCAGGCCACCGGCCGCGAGGAGCCCTCGGGCGGCACCCGGCTCGGCCGCTTCTTCGCCGTCGTCGACCGGATCGGCCGCCGGATCCCGCACCCCTTCCTCCTCTTCCTCTACCTGCTGATCGCGCTGGCCGTCGCGTCCGCGATCCTCGCTGCCTGTCACGCCACGGCCCAGGTGCCGGGCACCGCGAAGGCGGAGCCGGTGCGCAGCATCCTGTCCGTGGCGGGCATCCAGAACCTCCTGGACACCCTGGTCCCCAACTTCATCGGCTTCCCGCCGCTCGGCGTCGTCCTCGCCGTGCTGCTCGGCGTCGGGGTCGCGGAGCGCGCCGGGTTCCTCGGCACGGTGGTCGCCGTGGTCCTGACGAAGGTGCCGCGCGGCCTCATGCCGTACGCCGTCACCTTCATCGCGGCCCAGGGGCATGTGATGGGCGACGCGTCGATGGTGATCCTGCCGCCGCTCGCCGCGCTCGCGTTCCGCGCGGTGGGCCGCCACCCGATCGCCGGGATGATCGGCAGCTTCGCCTCCACCTCGGTGGGGTACGCCTCCGGCGTGCTGATCGGGGCGCTGGACGCCAACCTCTCCACGATCACGGCGTCCGTGGTGCCGCACGGCGTGCCCGTCGACACCTCCGTCGTCATGAACTACTTCTTCCAGGCCGCGGCCGGCCTCGTACTGCCGCTGCTGACCGGCTTCATCCTGGTCCGCTGGGTCGAGCCGACCCTGCCGGAACTGCCGCCCCGGGCACCGGAGCCCGAGCGGGGCGGGGCGCGGGCCGACACGGCTGCGCAGCCCGCCGCGTCCGACGAGTCCGCCGCGTCAGCGGGTCCGGCCGCGTCAGCGGGTCCCGTCGCCTCGGCCACGCCCGAGCAGCGGCGCGGCCTCCTGGTCGCCACCCTCGCCCTCGCGGCCTTCCTCGCCGCGGCCTTCTGCTGCTGGCTCGTCCCCGGCGGGCCGCTCCAGGGGCCGGGCGGCGCGCTGGTGAAGTCGCCGTTCTTCGGCGGCATCGTGCCGCTCGTGATGCTGTCGTTCCTGGTCTGCGGCATCGCGTACGGCATCCCCGCGGGGACGGTGCGGCGGCCCGCCGACGTGCCCCGGATGATGGGGGAGGCTCTCCAGTCGATGCTCGGCTACATCGTGATCGCCTTCACCGCGGGGCAGTTCATCGCCCTGTTCGACTGGAGCCACCTCGGCGACTACCTCGCGGTGCGGGGCGCGGACGGCCTGCGGGCCGCCCATGTGACCGGATTCTGGGCGCTGTTGCTGATGATGGCGTTCAGCGGACTGCTCTCGCTTGTGATCTTCTCGGGTGCCTCGCTGTGGACGGTGCTCGCCCCCGTCCTCGTGCCGATCTTCGTCGGGCTCGGTTTCCACCCCGGTGTCGTGCAGGCCGCCTACCGGGTCGGGGACTCCGTGACCCATCCCGTCTCGCCGCTGAACCCGTACGTGTACATGCTGGAGCTGTCGGCCCGCAGATACGACCCCGGGTTCACCCTGGGCGCCCTGTTCGCGCGGCTCAGCCTCTTCGTGGTGCCGGTCGCCGTGCTGTGGGCCGGGATCTTCGCCCTGTTCTACTTCGCGGGCATCCCCTTCGGGCCCGGCGTCCCGACCCGTCTGTGACCGTGAGAAAGGCGTACGCCATGCCGCATGACGACCACCCCGCCGCTGAGCCGGCGGCGGCGCCCGGTGCCACCGCCGTGCGCTGGCGACGTGACCTGCACCGCCACCCCGAGGTCGGCTTCACCGAGTTCCGCACGGCGAGCCGGGTCGCGGGCGCGCTCGCCGACCTCGGCTGGGAGATCCGCACCGGCGCCGACGCCCTCTCGCCCGGCGACCGCCTCGGCGTGCCGTCCGACGGAGAACTCGACGCCGCCTACCGGCGGGCCGCAGCCGAGGGCGCGGACGAGCGGTTCCTGCCCGCGATGAAGGGCGGAAGCACCGCCGTCGTCGCGACCTGGCGGGCGGCTGCGCCCGGCCCCCGTGTCGGGCTGCGCGCCGACCTCGACGCGCTGCCGCTGACCGAGTCCGCGGCCGGGTCCCACCTCCCGGCCCGCGAGGGGTTCAGGTCCTCGCACGAAGGAGTCATGCACGCCTGCGGACACGACGGCCATGTCGGCATGGCCGTCGAGCTCGCCGAGCGCCTGACCGCGGATCCGCCGCCGGCCGGCGCGGTGACCCTGCTGCTCCAGCCCGCGGAGGAGGGCGGCAGGGGAGCGCGCGCCATGGTCCCCGCGGGCGCCGCCGACAGTATCGACCTGCTGATCGCGCCCCACCTCGGGCTCAACCTGCCTACCGGTACGGTCGCCCCGTCCCTCGACGGGCTGCTCGCCAACTCCAAGATGCGGGCGGTCTTCCACGGCGTGGCCTCGCATGCCTCGCTCGCCCCGCACGAGGGCCGCAGCGCCCTGCTCGGCGCGGCGGCCGCCACCCTCGCGGTGCACGCGGCTCCCCGCGTCCCCGGCCACGAGACGAGGGTCGCGGTCGGCCGGATCAGCGGCGGCACGTCGAGCAACATCGTGCCGGACCGCGCCGAGATGCTGCTGGAGACCAGGGCCGACGACGGCGCCGTCAACGAGGACCTGGAGGCGCGGGTGCGGACCGCGCTGCACGGCGCCGCCGCGACCTACGGCCTCACCGTGGACATCGACCTGATCGGCGGCGTCACCACGGCGCGCGCCGACCGCGCCGCCGTCGACCTGGTCGAGGCGGCGGCAGCGGCCGAGGGCCTGCGGCTGGTCGCCGCGCGCGCCGAGGACGGCGTGGCCAGCGACGACGCCACCGCGTTCATGCGCCGGGTGCAGGAGCGCGGCGGCGCCGCCTCGTACATCGGCATCGGCGCGACCCTCGCGGCCCCGCACCACACCCCGGCCTTCGACCTCGACGAGGCGGCACTGCCGCTGGGCGTCGCCCTGCTGGAGAACCTGGTACGCCGGGCACTGGCCGGCTGAGAGGGCGGCTGCCCGGCGCGCACGGGACGCGGCCGTACGGCGTGCACGGGACACGGCCGTACGGCGTGCACGGCACGCGGCCCTACGGCCGCCGGGCCTTACGGCGCCTCAGGCGTACGAGTAGAAGCCGAAGTTGGTCTTGCGGCCGAGGCGGCCCGCGTCGACCATGCGCTGGAGCAGCGGGGGAGCGGCGTACAGCGGCTCCTTGAACTCGGTGTACATCGAGTCCGCCACCGAGGCGACCGTGTCGAGGCCGATGAGGTCGCTGAGCTTCAGGGGGCCCATGGGGTGGGCGCAGCCGAGTTCCATGCCGTTGTCGATGTCCTCGCGGCTGGCGATCCCCGACTCGAACATCCGGATCGCGGCCAGCAGATACGGGATCAGCAGGGCGTTCACCACGAAGCCCGAGCGGTCCTGGGCGCGGATCGCGTGCTTGCCGAGCGCGCCGCCGACCAGCGCCTCGGCGCGCGTCAGCGTCTCGTCGGACGTGGTCAGCGCGGGGATGAGCTCCACCAGCCGCTGCACGGGCGCGGGGTTGAAGAAGTGGATGCCGATGACCTGGTCGGGGCGCGAGGTCGCGACGGCGAGGCGCACCAGGGGGATGGAGGACGTGTTCGACGCGAGGATCGCGTCGGGGCGCGTCACCACCTGGTCGAGCACCCGGAAGATCTCCGTCTTGACCTGCTCGTTCTCCACCACCGCCTCGATCACCAGGTCCCGGTCGGCGAACTCGCCGAGGTCCGTGGTGTAGGTGAGGCGGCCCAGCGTGTCGTCCCGCTGGGCCTCGGTGATCTTGCCGCGCTCCGCCGCCTTCGTGAGCGACGAGACGATCCGGGTACGACCGATCTCCAGGGCCTCTCCCGTGGTCTCCGCGACCATCACCTCAAGGCCGCTGCGCGCGGCCACTTCGGCGATGCCGGCCCCCATCTGTCCGCAGCCCACCACCCCGACGCGGGAGATGTCGGTCCTTGTGTCGGTCACGTCGAGCCCCTCACTGATCGGTGTCTGAGCCGCCCGCCGCGTCCTTCCCGGGGGCGCCCCGGAGACGTTACCCCGCACTCCGGCGCACGGCGGCTTGGGGAGGGGGCGCGTACGGCCGCATATGCGCCGGTGGCCGGGCGCGGGCATGGTCACGGGCGCCGCGGCCGGCCCCGTCAGGCGCGGGCCCGCTGGGTCACCGTGATGCAGACCAGCACGGCCACCGCGGCCACCACGGCGACAGGACCCAGGCGCTCGCCGAGCAGCAGCACCGACCAGAGGAGCGTCAGCAGCGGCTGCGCCAGCTGGAGCTGGCTGGCCCTCGCCACCCCGATCGCCGCCATCCCCCGGTACCAGACGTACAGGCCGCAGAAGGTGGAGCCCGCGGCCACCCAGACCAGGCCGGCGACGCCGTGCTCCGTCAGGCGGACCGGCTCGTACGCGAGCGCCACCGCGCCGCCCGCGACGGCCAGGGGCAGCGAGCCCGCCAGGGCCCACCCGACGACCTGCCAGCCGGGCAGCTCCCGCGCCAGCCTGCCGCCCTCCGCGTAGCCCGCGGCGCACACCAGCAGCGCGCAGAACAGGTACAGGTCGGCGGTGGAGAACCCACCGCCGCTCTGCTGCACCGCGAAGGCGATCACCACGGCGGCGCCCGCGAACGCCCCGTACCAGAAGGTCCGCGAGGGGGAGCGGTGCCCGCGCACCGCCCCGTAGACGGCGGTCGTCAGCGGCAGCAGCCCCACCACCACGGCCGCGTGCGAGGTGCTCGACGTGCCGAGCGCGAGCGTGGTGAGCAGCGGGAAGCCGATGACCGTGCCGCCCGCCACCACCGCGAGCGGCGCCCAGTGCCGCCGCTGAGGCAGCGGCACCCGGCGTCCCGCGAGGAAGGCGAGCGCGATCAGCGCCGCCAGGACCGTCCGCAGGGCGGCGAGCGACCAGGGGCCGAAGCTCTCCAGGCCCCAGGCGGTGGACGGGAGGGTGAGGGAGAAGGCCGCGACACCGGCGGCCGCCTGGAGGAGGCCACCGCGTACCGATATCGGAGCGGCGGCAATAGCGCTATTCTCTGCTGTCATGTATGAGCGTAGCAGTGCGACAGTCGGCGAGCCCAACAGCGTGGATTCCCTGGCTGTGGCGCTCAGGCGGGAACTCGACCGCTATCCCGTAGGTGGAAAGCTGCCGTCCAGCAGGGAGCTGGTGGAACGCCATCGCGTCTCGCCGGTCACGGTGTCCCGCGCGCTCGCCCGGCTGGTCGCGGAGGGCCTTGTCGTCACCCGGCCGGGCGCGGGCGCCTTCCGCGCGGCGGGCCGGGCCGCCCCCGCGCGGCCGGGTGACACGTCCTGGCAGGAGGTCGCGCTGAGCGCGGACGCCGCGGCGGACGGCGTGCCGCGCGCCGTCGACGCCTCGGGCGTACTGGCCACGCTCGCCGCGCCGCCCCCCGGCGTGATCGAGTTCAACAGCGGCTATCTGCACCCCGCGCTCCAGCCCGAGCGGGCGATGGCCGCCGCGCTCGCCCGCGCGGGCCGCCGCCCCGGCGCCTGGGGCAGGCCCCCGGCCGACGGGCTGCCCGAGCTGCGCGAGTGGTTCGCCCGAGGCGTCGGCGACACCTGGACGGCCGCGGACGTGCTGGTCACCGCGGGCGGCCAGGCCGCGCTGACCACGGCGCTGCGGGCGCTCGCCCCGCCCGGCGCGCCCGTCCTCGTGGAGTCCCCGACCTACCCGGGGCTGCTCGCCGCCGCCCGCGCCTCGGGGCTGCGGCCCGTACCGGTGCCGGTCGACGCCGAGGGGCTGCGGCCCGACCTGCTCGCGGACGCGTTCCGGGCCAGCGCCGCGCGTGTGCTGGTGTGCCAACCGCTGTTCCAGAACCCGACGGGCGCGGTGCTCTCGGCCGCCCGCCGCCCCGAGGTGGTACGGGTCGCGCGCGAACACGGCGCCTTCGTCGTCGAGGACGACTTCGTCCGCCGCCTCGCCCACCGGGACGCGGGCCCGCTGCCCCGCCCGCTCGCCGCCGACGACCCGGACGGCGTCGTCGTCCACGTCAACTCCCTCACGAAGGCCACCTCGCCGAGCATGCGGGTGGCGGCGCTCGCCGCCAGGGGACCGGCGCGCGAGCGGCTGCGCGCCCTCCATGTCGTCGACACCTTCTTCGTGCCGCGGCCGCTCCAGGAGGCGGCGCTCGAACTCGTCGGCGCCGCCGCCTTCCACCGCCACCTCAAGGCGGTCGCCGCCGAACTGGCCGTCCGCCGCCAGGCGTTGGTGGCGGCGCTGCGCGCGGAGCTGCCGGGACTCGCGCTCCCGCACGTGCCGTACGGCGGCTACCACCTGTGGCTCGGCCTGCCCGCGGGCACCGCCGAGCAGGACCTCGCCGCGGTCGCCCTGCGCGCCGGTGTCGCCGTCGCGCCGGGCCGCCCGTACTTCGGCACGGAGCCGCCCGGCCCGCACATCCGTCTCAGCTTCGCGGGTGTGTCGGGCATCGCGGAGATCACGGAGGGGGTTCAGCGGCTGCGGCGGGCGTACGAGGAGACGGCCGTGGCGGTATGAGCGCGGGCCGCCTGCGCACCGCGCCCGCGCCCCCCGGCCGGCCCGGCGCCCCTCGCGCGGGGGCGCGGATGCGGTCAGGCCGGGCCCGTCACGGCGGATGACGATCGTGATCTCCGCCGCGAAGGTCTCGGCCGACTCGCCCCCGGGGGGCTCGTCGAGGAGCCGTCCCGTCGTCGGGTAGCGGCCGGTCGCGAGCTGTCTGGCGAGGTACGCGCCCACCGTCTCCTGCCGCTGCCGCTGCCGCTGCCGCTCGTCGGTGCCGGTCTCGCGCCCGAGGCGCCGCTCCGTCACCTCGTTGCGCACCGCCCCGACCAGGCAGGCGTGCTGTCGACGGTGCCCGACAGCGCCGTGCGCTGGAACCACCGCCTGACCGGCGTGGAGGCGCTGCGAGGCGGCGGCTACCGGCTGGCCTTCGCCGACGGCTCCCGGGCCGAGTGCGACGTCCTCGTCTGCGCGGACGGTCTGCGCGGACGGCGGGCGCTCCCGCATCCGGCCGCTCCTCACGGACGCCCGGCCGATCCACCTCTCCGCCTATCTCCAGCTGACGATCACCGACGCGGACCGGCGGCGGCCCCGCGTGGCGGACTCCGTCGGCCCCGGCAGCCTGATGGCGCTCGGCGGCAACCTCAACCTGGGGCACAGCGGTCCGGCGACGGCACCATCCGCGTCTCGGTGTCCGTGCGGGCCGACGCGGACTGGATCGAACGCGGGGGGTCCGACGGCGGGGAGCGGGACGACACGCTGGCGCGGCTCCACGGCCTCTTCGCCGGCTGGGCCCCTGAGCTGACCGGGCTGATCGACGCCTGCGACCCCGGATCGCTCGTCGGGCGCACCATCGAGGCTCTGCCGGTCGGCACCCGGTGGGAGCCCCACCCGGACGTCACCCTGCTCGGCGACGCCGCCCATCTGATGCCCCGGTGGGCGAGGGCGCCAACCAGGCGATGCTCGACGGCGTCCTGCTGGCCCGCGCGCTCGCAGGGACCGCCGACGACCCGGCCGCGGCGATCGCCGCCTACGAGAGCGAGATGCTGGACCGCGCGGCGGCGGTCGGGGCCGAGTCGTCCCGGATGGAGCAGATGGGCCTCGCACCCGACGCCGCCGAGCGCCTGGCCGCCCTCTTCGGCCGGCGCGCGCAGGCCGAGTAGGGCACAGCCGGGGCGCGGTGCTCAGACCCGGTCGTCGGGGAAGGGGTCGTCGTCAGGGAACGGCTCGTCGGGGAAGGGGTCCTCGGGCGGGTCGTCGGGAAACGGGTCCTCGTCCATCGGCGGGTTGCTCGCCGGGGGCGCTGCCGAGGACCCTGGGCCCTCGTCCGCGCCGAAGGTGTCGAGGATCGACTGGCCGTACTTGGCCAGCTTGTTCTCCCCCACGCCGCTGATGCCGCTCAGCGCGCCCAGCGTCGCCGGCTTCGCCAGCGCGATCTCCCGCAGCGTCGCGTCGTGGAAGATCACATACGCCGGGACGCCCTGCTCCTTAGCCGTCGCCGCGCGCCAGGCGCGCAGCGCCTCGAACACCTCGGCCGCCTCCTGCGGCAGCTCCACCGCAGCGGCGCGCCCGCGCCCGCCAGAACCGGAACCGCCGCTGGAGCCGGAGCGCCCGGCCTTCGCCACCCGCTCGGGCTCCTTGCGCAGGGTCACCGTGCGCTGCCCGCCGAGCACCTCGGAGCTCTCGGGCGTCAGCACGAGCGTGCTGTACTCGCCCTCGACCGCGAGCAGCCCCTGCGACAGCAACTGCCGTGCGACGCTGCGCCACTGGGCGTCCGTGAGGTCCGCGCCGATGCCGAAGACGCTGAGCGCGTCGTGGTCGAACTGGATGACCTTCGCGGTCTTCCTGCCCAGCAGGATGTCCACGGCCTGGCCCACCCCGAACTTCTGGTTGCGCTCGCGCTTGAGCCGCACCACCGTCGACAGCAGCTTCTGCGCGGGGACTGTGCCGTCCCAGGAGGCGGGCGGCGACAGGCAGGTGTCGCAGTTGCCGCAGGGTTCGCTCTTCTGCCCGAAGTAGTCGAGCAGTCGCACCCTGCGGCACTCGACCGTCTCGCACAGGGCGAGCATCGCGTCGACGTGCTCGGCGAGCCGTCGCCGGTGCGCGGCGTCACCCTCCGAGGTGTCGATCATCTTCCGCTGCTGCACGACGTCCTGGTAGCCGTAGGCGAGCCACGCCGTGGACGGCAGGCCGTCACGCCCCGCGCGCCCGGTCTCCTGGTAGTAGCCCTCCACCGACTTCGGCAGGTCGAGGTGGGCCACGAACCGCACGTCCGGCTTGTCGATGCCCATGCCGAACGCGATGGTCGCGACCATGACGAGGCCGTCCTCGCGCAGGAAGCGCGCCTGGTTCTCCTGGCGCACCCGCGCGTCCAGGCCCGCGTGGTACGGCAGCGCCCGCACGCCGTTCTTCACGAGGAACTCCGCGGTCTTCTCGACCGAGGAGCGCGAGAGGCAGTACACGATGCCCGCGTCGCCCTCGTGCTCCGACCGCAGCAGCTGGAGAAGCTGGCGGCGCGGCTCGTTCTTCGGGGCGATCCGGTACTGGATGTTCGGCCGGTCGAAGCTCGCCACGAAGTGCCGCGCGTCCTGGAGCTTCAGCCGGGACGCGATCTCCGCGTGCGTGGCCTCCGTCGCCGTCGCGGTCAGCGCGACGCGCGGCACGTCGGGCCACCGCTCGTGCAGCGCGGAAAGCGCCAGGTAGTCGGGGCGGAAGTCGTGTCCCCACTGGGCGACGCAGTGCGCCTCGTCGATCGCGAACAGCGAGATGGCGCCGCGCTCCAGCAGCCGCACCGTCGACTCGACGCGCAGCCGCTCGGGTGCGAGGTAGAGCAGGTCGAGCTCGCCCGCGAGGAACTCGGCCTCCACCAGCCTGCGCTCGTCCAGGTCCTGGGTGGAGTTGAGGAAGCCGGCCCGCACACCGAGCGCGCGCAGCGCGTCCACCTGGTCCTGCATGAGGGCGATCAGCGGTGACACGACGACGCCCGTGCCCCGGCGCACCAGGGCGGGGATCTGGTAGCACAGCGACTTGCCGCCGCCGGTGGGCATGAGCACGAGGGCGTCCCCACCGCCCACCACGTGGTCGATGATCTCCTGCTGGCTGCCGCGGAAGGCGTCGTACCCGAACACCCGGTGCAGCACGTCGAGCGCGCCGCCGCGCGCCGCCTCCGCGGCGACGCGCCCTGCGCCCTCGCCTGCGGTGCCGTCCGCCGCGTGGTCCTGGTCGATACGGGGGGTCTCGAACTCTGGAGCGCTCACGGGCCCGAGTCTAGGGGCGGGGTACGACAGCGGCGGACGGGCCCGCGTCCGGAGCCCCGCGACACCGGCCCCGCCCACCGGCCCCCGCGACACCGGCCCCGCCCACCGGCCCCCGCGACACCGGCCCCGCACGCCGGGAGCCCCGTCCGGAGTGTGTTCCGGCCGGGGCTCCCGGTGCGTCGGACGGTGCGCGCCCTGCGGGCGCTGCCGCGTCAGGCGGCGGTGTCGTGCGTCAGCTGCGTGCTGCGTGCCGCGGACTCCGCGGGACGCACCTCGAGCGCGTGCACCACGCGCTCGGTGCCCAGCTCGTGGGCCGTCAGGTCGCCGAGGGCCGCGGCGACGAACGCCGCGCCTGCCGCGAACACCAGCCAGGTCAGAGTCGTACCGCTGAAGACCAGCGAGGCGATCAGCGACCACAGGCCGACGGCGGCGAGCACGCCGTGTCCGGCCCTGGCCGATGTCCTGCGGGCCAGGAGCAGCCCGGCGACGCCGGCGACGGTCACCGCGGTGGACACGCCGAAGCCGAGCCAGCCGGCGACGGGAGCGGTGAACGCCATCGCGGAGACGGCGAGGAAACCGCCCGCGAGAACGGCGAACGAGTTGAGCGCGAAGCGAGGGCTGAGAGCCATCGGTGAAACACCTCCTTGGTACCGCGACCTCGCGGCACCGCTGTGCAGAACAAGGAAGTGGGTCGTCACGGGGCGCGTCCTGCGCGCCGGGGGCGGCTCGCTTGCCTCCGGATCCCCACCGGAGGCACTTATCACCAACCGCGCGGCCCCGCTCCGCATGCCCTGATCCGACCCCTATGTGCGTGGTGTGCGTCACACCTGTTTCGGATGCCGACACGGCCGCCTCCGCGAACGGTTCACGCCGCGCCGCACCCGCGCCCGCCGCCGTTCGCGCCCGCCGGCCCCTCGCCGCGGGCCCGCGGAAATTCCTCCGGAACGACATCTTCTCCCTCCGGCGGAGCCGGGCGCAGCTTCCTTGCACAGATACTTCGGGCGCCAGATGGTACGGAGACCCAAGTGGCCGGAACGGGAACCCCCCCAGACGACTCACCGGGCCCCGGCGACACCCCGGGCGAGGTCCTGCTCGCGCTCGGCGGGCGCCTCCCCCGATTGCAGACGGAGATCCTGGCCGGACTGCCGCAGCCGCTCACGATCAGGCAGTTCCGCATCCTCTCCAGGGTCGACAACGGACATGCCGTCCCTGACGGCACTGTCGAAACTGGCCCGGCGCAATCTCTCCACGATGTCGGAGAGCGTCGACAAGCTCGTGACCCTGGGACTGCTCTCCCGCACCGCCTCCGAAACGAGCCGCCGCACCATGCGCCTGGCCCTCACCCCGGCCGGACGCACCGCGCTCGAAGCGGGCAAAAGGGCCCTGGGGAAGTTCACTTCGGAACTGACCACCCATATGCCGCGGGAGCTCCAGGACCAGGTCCTGCCGGCACTTCGGCAGGTGTACATCGAGAGCTCGGTGCTCCTTCTCGGCATGCCGGACGGCGCGGCCGCCGCGGGCGTGGTCTCCGACCGGCTGGGACGCAAATTCCCGCTCGCCGCCTGCCTGTTGGTGTTCGCCGGTTTCTCACTGCTCGCGGCGCTCTCCTGGGGCTATCCGTCGCTCATGGCGGCCCGCTTCCTCCAGGGCATCGGGCTCGGCGCCGAAATCGCCGTCGTCCTCCCGTACATCACCGAATTCGTGCCCTCACGGCTGCGGGCCCCGCTCGTCACCACGGCGACCGGATCCTGGCTGACCGGCCTGCCGGTCGCCGGGGTGGCGGGCGCCGCGGTGGTGCCGTCCCTCGGCTGGCGTGCCATGTTCGTGATCGGGGTCGCGCCGGTCCTGGTGAGCGCGGCCGTCGCGCTCGCCCTCCCGGAGCCGGTGCGCTACCTGCTGCGCGAGCGGTGCGAGGACGACGCGCGGCGCGTCGTCCTCGCGCTGACCCGAAGCGGCGCGGGGGCCGCGGGACGCGCCGCGCCGTACGTCTCCCCGCAGCGCGAGGCGCCTGCGGACGCCGGCCGCGGGGCGGCGCTCCGTGCGGCTGCTGCTCTCGGGCCGGTACCTGCGCTTCACGGTGTCGCTGTGGCTGATGGAGCTGTGCGCGGGGGCCTTCCTCTACGGGCTCTCCACCTGGCTGCCCTCCGTCCTCGAGCAGAAGGGGATCGGCCTCCTCGGCAGCCTCACGTACACCGCCGTCATCACCTTCGGCCAGTCCTCAGGGCGCGCCATCGCGACCAGGGCGCTGCGGGCCACCGGCATCGGCTGCGTGGCGGCGGAGACCTTCACGCGGACCTTCTACCGCAACTGTTTCGAGGTGGGCCTGCCCGCGATCGAGGTGCCAGGCGTCAAGGAGATCGTCACCGCGGGCGACCGGCTGCGCGTCGACCTCGCCGCGGGCACCGCGACCAACCCGGCGACCGGCGCCACATGCTCCGGCACCCCGGCCGACCCGTTCCTCATGGACATGCTCGACGCGGGCGGCCTGATCGCGCTGGCCCGCCGGCACAGCGAGCTGTTCCGGGGGTGAGCGCGGGGCCGGAGCCTGGCGGAAGCAGCGGCCCCGGCCCGCGGCCCGGCGCTGGGCCGGGAGGGACGGCAACCCCGCGCCCCTTCACCGCGCCCGCGCGTCCTCGGAACCGCCGCCGGGGAACTCCTGCGTGCCCACGACCCGCAGCAGGTCGAGCCGCTCACGGGTCTCGGCGTTCCCCGGGGTGAGCACCAGCAGCTGCTGGCCCAGGTCGGGCGTGACGAGGGTCTCGCAGTCCATCACCAGCCGGCCCACGCGCGGGTGGTCGAAGGTCTTGCGGTCGGCACGCCTGACCGCCACCTCGTGCTCGGCCCAGAGCCGGCGGAAGTCGGCGCTCTCCGCCCCCAGCCTGGCCACGAGCCCGGCGACCACGGGGTCGCCCGGCCGCCGCCCCGCGGCGGCGCGCAGGTCGGCCACAAGGTGGCGGGCGTGCTCCTCCGCCTCCTCGCGTACGCCCGCCGCGCGCTCCCCCGGGTCGGTGAACCAGCGGTAGACGATGTAGCGCCGGTCGCCCGAGTGCCGGGTCTGGTCCCCGGTGACCAGGACGGACGCCCTGTTCTGGGCGAGCACCTCGCCCAGGTCGGAGAGGACCATCGCCGGGGTGTCCCCGAGCAGGTCGAGCATGCGCACCAGGCCGGCCCTGGCCGACCGCGCCGTCCCTTCCGCGGGCGGCGGCCGGTGCCCCGCCAGGTGGAACAGGTGGTCGCGCTCGTCGTCGGAGAGCCGCAGCGCCCGCGCGAGCGCGCCCAGCAGCTGGGGCGAGGGCTGGCTGCTGCGGCCCTGTTCGAGACGTACGACGTAGTCGACCGACATCCCGGCGAGCATCGCCACCTCCTCCCTGCGCAGGCCGGCCGTGCGGCGCCGCGGCCCCTCGGGGACGCCGGCCTCGGCCGGGCGCAGCGCCTCGCGGCGGCGGCGCAGGAAGTCGGCGAGCTGGTCGCGTTGCATGCCCTCCATGGTCCCTCGCGCACGGCGGGCCATCCAGGGAGCGGCTCTCCCATGATGAGCGCTCCGCTCCCGCGGGGGAGCGCGCGGGCCCAGGGTGGGGGGAGAACCACGACGAAGGAGAGAGCCATGCGGAAGCGAACCCTCGGCAGCACAGGACCCGCGGTCTCCGCCCTCGGCCTCGGCGCGATGGGCATGTCGGGCGCCTATGGCGCGGCCGACCGGGCGGAGAGCATCGCCACCGTGCACGCCGCGCTGGACGCGGGGGTCACCCTGATCGACACGGCCGACTTCTACGCCATGGGCCACAACGAACTGCTGCTCGCCGAGGCCCTGCGCGGCCGGGACAGGGACGGCTACCAGCTGAGCGTGAAGTTCGGCATGCTCCGCGGCCCCGGCTCCGAATTCGGCGGGCACGACGGCCGGCCCGCGGCGGTGAAGAACTTCCTCGCCCACTCGCTGACCCGGCTGGGCACCGACCACGTCGACATCTACCGCCCGGCCAGGCTCGACCCCGACGTGCCCGTCGAGGAGACCGTGGGCGCGGTCAAGGAGATGATCGACGCGGGACACGTCCGCCACCTCGGCCTCTCCGAGGTCGACGCGGAGACCGTGCGCAGGGCCCACGCCGTGCACCCGGTCGCCGACCTCCAGATCGAGTACTCGCTGATCTCCCGCGCGGTGGAGGCCGAGGTGCTGCCCACGCTGCGGGAACTCGGCATCGGGCTGACCGCCTACGGCGTGCTCGGCCGCGGCCTCATCTCCGGCCACTGGTCGGCCGGCCGCCGGGCGGCCCCGGGCGACAGCCGCGCCGCCAGCCCCCGGTTCTCGGGGGAGAACGTCGAGCACAACCTCGCGCTCGTGGAGGCGCTGCGCCGGGTCGCGGAGGCGAAGGGGTGCACCGTCGCCCAGCTGGCGATCGCCTGGGTGGCCGCGCAGGGCCCCGACATCGTGCCGCTGGTCGGCGCCCGCACCCGCGGCCGGCTCGCGGAGGCGCTGCCGGCCGCGGAGCTCTCCCTCTCGGCCGACGACCTCGCCGAGATCGAGAAGGCCGTGCCGTCCGGGGCCGCCCGCGGCGACCGCTACCCGTCCGCCTTCATGCGGGACCTCGGCGTCGGCAACTGAGCGCGCCGCCGCGCCCGCCGGCGGGGGCGGCCGCCTCAGCCGGCCGCCCCCGCTTCGCCCCCGGCGCGCGGGACGGCCCGCAGGCGGGCGTGGAGGACGGCGAAGGCCGTGCAGGTGAGGGGGAGCGTCAGGGCCGCCGTCACGAGGACGCCGACGGCGACGGGGGAGAGGATGCCCGCGTAGTAGCCGGCGAAGAAGTTGCCCGTGGCCCGTTCGACAAGGCTCCGCACGAGGGGCCGCAGCGGCAGGGCGACCTGGGTGACCAGCCGGAGCGCCCCCGCGGTCAGCGCGGCGAGCGGCAGCGCGAGGGCGAGCACGCGGGGCCACCCGGCGCGCGTCCACGTCAGCGACCAGGACCGCCGCAGCGCCGCCAGGGGGCCGAGCCCGGCCGCCGCGGCGGCCGGCGCGAGCGTGAACGCGAGGCGCAGCACCACGGCGACGAGCAGCGCCGCCACGGGGGAGTCCCGGACGAGGGTGAACGGCAGCGTTCCCGGCCGCAGGGGCTGGGGGCTGTCGAGCTGGTAGCCGGCGAAGCTCTGCGACACGGCGTAGACGATCACCGGCAGAGGCCACACGGCCGCGCCCCGCAGCACGTACACGGCGAGCACCGGCCGCAGCCTGCCCGGCTCGCCCCGCTGCGGTTCCGGGGAGGCCGCCCGCGAGCCCGCGCCCTGGACGGCCGCGCTGCCGACGCCGAGGAGGAGCAGGAACAGCGGCAGGGTGCAGACCGCGACGAGCCCGAGCCGGCTGTGGTCGTGCAGGTAGGGGTCCTCGACGTAGTGGTACCAGGTGCGCTGGTTCCGCATACGGGTGAAGACGGGCCAGGCCAGTGCGAAGATCGCGGCCGTCAGCAGCAGCCCGGCAGCCCCGCACAGGCCGACCGCGCGCACGGTCGCGCCCGCGAGAGCGCGCCGGTGCCGCCGCAGCACGGCGCACACCGCGCCGGTCAGGCGCCGCGGCCGGACCCCCGTCGCCCCGGCGGTCCCGTCGTGCTGCGTGCTGCGGCTCATGGGCGGCCCTCTCCGTGCGTACGTGCTCCGCTCCCGAAGGGGACGCGACACCGGGCCGCCGGGTTCTCCGGGGGCCGCCGCCCCGGTCAGCCCGGGGTGGCCATGAGGGCGGTGACGCAGGCGTCGAGCCGCTCCTCCACGACCCACGCCGTCAGCTCCGTACTCGCCGCCAGACGGGTCATCAGAAGCGACGGGTACGCGCAGTGCGCGGTGGTCGGATCGACCGCGACCAGCGCGGGAGCCGGCACGTCGGTGCCCGCGGGCAGGGCCGGGGCAGCGGCCTCCCTGTTCAGCCAGTCCTCGGCGTGCTCCAGGGAGGACGGGGAGACGAAGGACCGCAGCACCAGGCGGCGGTGCTGCGCAAGCAGCGTGCCGTACCGCGCTGTGAGCGGATCCCCGTACCCGCGGACCTCCGCGAGGAGTGCCCGGCCGCGCTGGGCGCCGCCGGGCACGACCCGGCGGCGCCGACCGCGTGGATCGCCGAAGGACTGCTGATCTACCTGTCTCAGGAGGACATGGAGCGGCTGCCGGCCCGGATCGGCGCGCGGTCCGCGGCCGGGAGCGGGCTCGGGACCACCCTGGGCCCGCGCGGCGTGGCCGGGCGCTTCGCCGCGGACGCCGCGCCGGGCTCCGCGGCGTCCCTGTGGGTCTCGGAGACGCCCGACGACCCGGTGGCCTGGCTCGCAGGACACGGCTGGGACGCGGAGACCCGTACCTTCCGCGAGCGCGCCGCCGCCTACGGCCGCCCCCTCATCACTCCGCCCCGACACGAGGAGCGCCCAGGGCGGTCTGGTCTCGGCAATCCGCCGGTAGGCGCCGGTCCTCCCGGGTGCCGCGGCCCGGGTGCCGCGGGCCCCGCTGGGCACGCGCTCTATATTGCATAAAAGTGCAGACCTACGTATAGTCATGCCGTCTAGAGGGAGGACGGGCGATGGCTCTACGTGTGGCGGTGGCCGGTGCCAGCGGGTATGCCGGGGGCGAGGTGCTGCGGGTGCTGCTCGGGCACCCGGCGGTCGAGATCGGGGCCCTGACCGGCAACGCCAACGCCGGGCAGCCGCTCGGGTCGCTCCAGCCGCACCTGCTGCCGCTGGCCGGGCGGGTGCTCGCCGAGACCAGCGCCGACAGCCTCGCCGGGCACGACGTCGTCTTCCTCGCGCTGCCGCACGGGCAGTCCGCGGCCGTCGCCGAGCAGCTCGGAGCCGACACCCTGGTTGTCGACATGGGGGCCGACTTCCGGCTCCGCGACGCCGCCGACTGGGAGCGCTTCTACGGCTCGCCGCACGCCGGGACCTGGCCCTACGGCCTGCCGGAGCTGCCGGGTGCCCGCGCCGCGCTGGAGGGGTCCAAGCGCATCGCGGTGCCCGGCTGCTACCCCACCGCGGTCTCGCTCGCGCTGTTCCCCGCGTACGCCGCGGGCCTCGCGGAGCCCGAGGCGGTGATCACCGCCGCGTCCGGCACGTCGGGCGCGGGCAAGTCCGCCAAGCCGCACCTGCTCGGCAGCGAGGTCATGGGCTCGATGTCCCCGTACGGCGTCGGCGGCGGCCACCGCCACACCCCGGAGATCACCCAGAACCTCAGCGGGGTCGCGGGCGAGCCCGTCACCGTGTCCTTCACACCCACCCTCGCGCCCATGCCGCGCGGCATCCTCGCCACCTGCTCGGCGAGGGCGCGCCCCGGCACCACCGCGGAAAGCCTCCGCGCGGCCTACGAGAAGGCGTACGCGGACGAGCCGTTCGTCCACCTGCTGCCCGAGGGCCGGTGGCCCGCCACGGCGTCCGTCTACGGCTCCAACGCCGTACAGATCCAGGTCACCCACGATCCGCACGCGGACCGGATCATCGCGATCAGCGCCATCGACAACCTCGCGAAGGGCACCGCGGGCGGCGCCGTGCAGAGCATGAACATCGCCCTCGGACTCCCCGAGGAGACCGGACTTTCCACGATCGGAGTCGCGCCGTGAGCGTCACCACACCGAAGGGATTCGCCGCGGCCGGCATCGCCGCGGGGATCAAGCAGAACGGCGGCCCCGACCTGGCGCTCGTCCTCAACAAGGGCCCCCGCCGCGCCGCCGCGGGCGTCTTCACCGCCAACCGCGTCAAGGCCGCGCCCGTCCTCTGGTCCGAGCAGGTCGTCAGGGGCGGTGAGATCGCCGCGGTCGTCCTCAACTCGGGCGGCGCCAACGCCTGCACGGGGCCGCGCGGCTTCCAGGACACCCACGCCACCGCGGAGAAGGCCGCCGAGGTGCTGAGCGCCCTCGCCACCGGCGAAGGCCCCGACGACGTCGGCGCCGGCCAGGTGGCCGTCGCCTCCACCGGCCTCATCGGCGTGACCCTGCCCATGGACAGGCTGCTGTCCGGCATCGGCAAGGCGGCCGCCGAACTCTCCGAACACGGCGGCGAGAAGGCCGCCCTCGCCATCAAGACCACCGACACCGTCCACAAGACGGCCGTCGCCACGGGGCCCGGCGGCGCGTGGACCGTCGGCGGCATGGCCAAGGGCGCGGGCATGCTCGCCCCCGGCCTCGCCACCATGCTCGTCGTCCTCACCACCGACGCCGACGTGGAGAGCGCGGACCTCGACCGCGCCCTGCGCGCGGCCACCCGCACCACCTTCGACCGCGTCGACTCCGACGGCTGCATGTCCACCAACGACACCGTGCTGCTCCTCGCCTCCGGCGCCTCCGGCACCGTCCCCGCGTACGAGCCGTTCGCGGAGGCCGTCCGCGAGGTCTGCGCCGACCTGGCGCGGCAGCTCATCGGCGACGCCGAGGGCGCGTCGAAGGACATCCGCATCGAGGTCGTCGGCGCCGCGAGCGAGGACGACGCCGTCGAGGTGGGCCGCTCCATCGCCCGCAACAACCTCCTCAAGTGCGCGATCCACGGAGAGGACCCCAACTGGGGCCGCGTCCTGTCCGCGATCGGCACGACCGGCGCCGCCTTCGAGCCGGACCGGCTGAACGTCGCCATCAACGACGTCTGGGTCTGCAGGAACGGCTCCTTCGGCGAGGACCGCGACCTGGTCGACATGCGCTTCCGCGAGGTCCGCGTCACCGCCGACCTGGCGGCGGGCGACGAGTCCGCGGTGATCTGGACCAACGACCTCACCGCCGACTACGTCCACGAGAACAGCGCGTACAGCTCATGAGCACACGCAAGCACACCGCGCTGCCGAAGGCGCAGACCCTCGTCGAGGCGCTGCCCTGGCTCGTCCGGCACAACAACAAGATCGTTGTCGTCAAGTTCGGCGGCAACGCCATGGTCGACGACGACCTCAAGGCCGCGTTCGCGCAGGACGTCGTCTTCCTGCGGCAGGCGGGCCTCAGGCCCGTCGTCGTGCACGGCGGCGGACCACAGATCAGCGCACAGCTCGACCGGCACGGCCTGGTCAGCGAGTTCAAGGCGGGCCTGCGCGTCACCACGCCCGAGGCGATGGACGTGGTGCGCATGGTGCTCGCGGGCCAGGTCCAGCGCGAACTCGTGGGCCTGCTCAACGCGCACGGGCCGCACGCCGTCGGCCTCACCGGCGAGGACGGCAACACCATCACCGCGACCAAGCACCAGCCGCGCGTCGAGGGTGAGTTGGTCGACATCGGGCGCGTCGGCGAGATCACCGGCATCGACACGGGGCTGATCAGCACCCTGCTGGAGGACGAGCGCATCCCGGTGGTGTCGTCCATCGCCCGCAGCGCCGACGACCACCACGTCTACAACGTCAACGCGGACACCGCAGCCGCGGCGCTCGCCGTCGCGCTCGGCGCCGAGACCCTGCTCGTCCTCACCGACGTCGAGGGCCTCTACGAGGACTGGCCCCACAGCGACGACGTGATCAGCCGGCTCACCGCGGGCCAGCTGGAGAAGCTGCTGCCCGACCTGTCGAGCGGCATGGTGCCGAAGATGGAGGGCTGCCTGTACGCCGTCCGCGGCGGCGTCTCCACGGCCCGCGTCATCGACGGGCGGGTCCCGCACTCGATCCTGCTGGAGATCTTCACCGACGAGGGCATCGGCACGATGGTCGTACCCGACGGGCCCGGGGCGCAGACCGCCCCCGGCGCCGGTCCGCACACCACTGGAGGGGACGCGCAGTGAACGACACCGCAGGCACCGGCACCACCGGCAGCGCCGACTCGGCCGGTTCCACCGACTGCGCCGACTCGGCCGGCACCACCGGCAACGAGGTGCTGGCCCGCCGCTGGCGGGCCGTCATGGCCGACAACTACGGCACCCCGCAGCTGTCCCTGGTGCGCGGCTCGGGCGCGACCGTGTGGGACGCGGACGGCACCGCGTACACCGACTTCGTCGGCGGGATCGCCGTCAACGCGCTGGGCCACGCCCACCCCGCCGTGGTCGAGGCGGTGTCCCGGCAGATCGGCTCGCTCGGCCATGTCTCCAACCTGTACGTCGCCGAGCCGGCCGTCGCTCTCGCGGAGCGCCTCGTCCAGCTGGCGGGCCGCCCAGGGCGGGTGTTCTTCTGCAACTCCGGCGCGGAGGCCAACGAGGCCGCGTTCAAGATCGGCCGGCTCACGGGCCGCCGCCACATGGTCGCGACCGCCGGAGGCTTCCACGGCCGCACCATGGGCGCGCTCGCGCTGACCGGCCAGGAGGGCAAGCGGGCGCCGTTCGCGCCGCTGCCCGGCGAGGTCACGCACGTGCCGTTCGGCGACACCGAGGCGCTGCGCGCCGCGGTCACCGAGGAGACCGCCTTCGTGATCGTCGAGCCGATCCAGGGCGAGCTCGGCGTGGTCGTCCCGCCGCGCGGCTATCTGGAGGCGGCCCGTGAGATCACCCGCGCCACCGGGACGCTGCTCGTCCTCGACGAGGTGCAGACGGGCGTCGGCCGCACGGGCCACTGGTTCCACTACCAGGGCCACCAGGGTGTCGAACCGGACGTGGTCACCCTCGCCAAGGGGCTCGGCGGCGGCCTGCCGCTCGGCGCGGCCCTCGCCTTCGGCCCGGCGGCCGACCTGCTGAAGCCGGGCCAGCACGGCACGACGTTCGGCGGCAACCCGGTCGCCTGCGCCGCCGGGCTCGCGGTGCTCGACACGCTCGCGGCCGAGGGCGCGCTCGACGAGGTCAAGCGGCTGGGCGAGAAGCTGCGCGAGGGGATCGAGGGGCTCGGGCACCCGCTGGTCTCCCATGTCCGCGGCGCGGGCCTGCTCCTCGGTATCGTGCTCACGGAGCAGCTCGCGGCGGCCGTGCAGCGGGCAGCTCAGGACGCCGGTTTCCTGGTGAACGCGCCGGCCCCCGACGTCGTACGGCTCATGCCGCCGCTGATCGTCGGGGACGGCGAGGTCGACGGATTCCTCCGGGCGCTGCCCGGCGTCCTGGACGCCGCGGGGCACCCGGGCGACCCGTACGACCCGGACGACCTGAACGGGGCGGACGGGCGCGAGCCGAGCTGAGCCGAACCGAGATGAGACGACGACGATGAGTGAGCCGCAGCAGGGCGGGCCTGCCCTTCCCCAGACGAGAATGGCCAGGCACCGCCGGATCGTGGACATCCTGGGGAGGCAGCCGGTCCGCTCGCAGAGCCAGCTGGCGCGGCTGCTCGCGGACGACGGCCTCACCGTCACCCAGGCCACGCTCTCCCGCGACCTGGACGAGCTCGGCGCGGTCAAGATCCGCAACGCGGGCGGCGAACTCATCTACGCGGTCCCGAGCGAGGGCGGGTTCCGCACCCCGCAGGCGCCGCTGGGGGAGTCGGTGAAGGAGGAGCGCATGCGCCGCCTCGCCGCCGAACTGCTCATCTCCGCCGAGGCGTCCGCCAACCTCGTGGTGCTCCGCACGCCCCCGGGCGCGGCCCAGTTCCTCGCGTCCGCCATCGACCAGGCGGAGCTCGGCAGCGTCCTCGGCACCATCGCGGGCGACGACACCCTGATGCTCATCAGCCGCGACCCCGCCGGCGGCCAGGAGCTCGCCGACCACCTCCTGAAACTCGCCGAAACCGGCCGCGAACGCTGACCCGCGCCGGGGGCCGCGACCACCTGGCCCGCCCGCCGCGCAGGGCCGGCGGTACCCGCCGCCGCACGGAGCCCCGGCGGCCGGGCACCGCGCGGCCCGCCCTGCGGCCGTCGCACCGCCGCCAGGGCGTACACCCACCGTTCGCTCGCGGCGGGAGCCGTACGCCGCGCCCCGGCCCCGGCGCGCCGCCGGAGTCCCCGGCACGCACCGGGGCCGTGTCCCGTATCCGGCCGCGGCGCCGCGGGGCTCAGCCGCCCAGCAGGGCAGCCACGTCGTCGGCGTGGGCCGCACGGGCGAAGGCGATCAGCTCGGCGCGGGTGGGGGCCGTCGCGGGGCCGCGGCGTGTGACCGCGTACGCGGCCGCCGCGTTGGCGGCCCGTACCGCGCGCTCCGGGGGCGCGCCCTCGCCCAGCAGGGTCAGGAACGCGCCGACGTGCGCGTCGCCCGCGCCGTTGCTGTCCACCGCCGTCACCGGGAAGCCCGGGACGTGGACGGGCGCAGAACCGTCGGGTGCCGCGAGCCAGCAGCCGTCCTTGTCGGCCCGCACCAGGACGCCCGCGCCAGGCGCGAGCCGCTCCCGCAGCGCCGCCGCGGCGGCGGGCGGCTCGGCCGAGCCGGACAGCAGCGCCGCCTCGCGCGCGTTGGCGCTCAGCCAGTCCGTACGGGCGAGTACCGGGCCGAGTACGGCCGCCGGGATGTCCGCCACCAGCGGTGCCGGGTCCAGGCAGAGCACCACCCCGTCAGGCAGCCCCGCGGCGAACGCCGAGAGCAGCGGGCCGTTCACCGCCATCACCAGGCCGTAGCCCGACAACTGCACCAGGTCGCCCGGGCGCACCTCCGCGGCGACCGCGGCCATGTCCCGCGCGGTCAGCTCCGCGTCCACACCGAAGCTCGTCACGAAGGTGCGCTCGCCGCCGCCGTCGACCAGCGCCACCGTGAACCCGGTGTCGCCGTCCGCGCGCCGCGGCAGCAGCACCCGTACACCCTCCGCCGCGAGCGCGGCCCGCACCAGGTCGCCGTAGGGACCCGTGCCGTGCAGCCCCGCGAAGACGGTCTCGGCGCCCAGCCGCCCGGCCGCGGCCAGCGTGTTGAAGCCGCCACCCGCCGTCAGCCCGGTGCCTGTGCCGATGACGTCGCCGCCGCGCTCCGGCAGGGCGGGCACCTCGATCACCAGGTCCGCGATGACATTGCCCGCGAGGAACAGCCGCCGCCCGGTCACCGGCCTGTGCCTTCCGCGCCCGCGGGCGGGGCCCCGGCCGCGCTTCCCGCACCCGCGTCCTGGCCGGGGAGCACGGCGGGCCGCCGCCCCAGCGCCCCGTACAGCAGCGCGCCCACCGCCATCGAGACGGCCCAGCCGAGGCCGTTCACGCCGAGCCAGGTGTGCGCCCAGGGCCCCGCGAACCAGACGTCGTCCGCGCTGGTCGACGCCTCCGTGAACAGCAAACCCGTCACGATCGCCACCGCCCACGCCAGCACGGCGGGCAGGTGCAGGCCGCCGGTGTACCAGTAGCGGCTGGTGCGGGTGGTGTCCATCAGGCCCGCCGGGTCGTAGCCGCGCCCGCGCGCCGAGTCCACGAGGATCACCCCGACCCACGCCGAGATCGGCACCGCGAGGAGCGTGAGGAACGTGGAGAAGGGTCCGTAGAAGTCCTTCGCGATCAGCATGAAGTACACGCCGCCGAGGAACATCAGCACGACGTCCACGGTCACGGCGAGGTGGCGCCGCACCCGCAGGCCGAGCGTCAGCATCGTCAGGCCCGCCGAGTACGTCGACAGGTGGTTCGACATCAGCAGTCCGCCGAAGGCCGCGATCAGGTACGGCACCGCCATCCACGACGGCAGCATCCCGTTGATCGCCGCGACCGGGTCGGACGCGCTCGCCAGCGTGGTGTCGCCCGCGGACAGCAGCGAGCCGAGCGAGATCAACAGCACGAGCGGGATGCCCGCGCCGAACGCCGACGCCGTCACCAGCCGCCCGCCGGGCAGCTTGCGCGGCAGGTAGCGGGCGTAGTCCGCGCCCGCGTTGGCCCAGCCGATGCCCGTACCCGCGGCGATGAAGCCGACGCCCGCGACGACGCCGCTGACCGGACCCGCGTGCACGTGGAGCACCTTGTCCCAGTCGACGGTCGCGACGAGGAAGCCCATCACGATCAGGTTCAGCACACCGAAGACGACCGTCGCCCACTTGTTGATCCACATGATCGTGGCGTGGCCGAGGCCGCTGATCAGCAGGGTGCAGCCGATGAACACGAGCAGGCACACCAGCGTCAGCACGGTGTTCTGGTGCCAGCCGAAGATCCACCGCACGAGCGCGAGCAGCGCGTACGCGGCGGTCGTCGTCGTGATCGTCTCCCAGCCCACCCTGCTGAGCCAGCTGATCAGGGTGGGGCCGGCGTTGCCGCGCTGCCCGAACACCGCCCTGGACAGGGTGAGCGCGGGCGCGCCGCCCTTCTTGCCCGCCAGGCTGAGCACGCCCACCAGGGCGAAGGAGCCGAAAGAGCCGATCGCGGCGACCAGGACGGCCTGCCAGATGTTGAGGCCGCGGAACGCCACCAGGGTGGCGCCGAGCGGCAGCCCGAGGATGGAGATGTTGGCGGCGAACCACGTCCAGAACATCTGGGAGGCGTGGCCGTGCCTCTCCGCGTCGGGTACGGGCTCGATGCCCCGGGTCTCGATGGTCCCGACCTGCTCGTTCGCGGTCGCGGTACCACTGGTGCCGACGTGATCGTTCGTCGTCGAAGCGGTCATGACGGAACCTCCTTGCCTCGTGCTCTCGGAGGGACTGGTTCCGCTCGCCGGGGGGTTCCGGCGGCGCGGCGGGACTGCGCGGACACGGTCAGCGCAGCGCGAGCAGACGCTCCGTGAGGGGCTCCAGCTCAAGGTCGTTGACGGCGCGGAGGGTGGCGACCGCGTCGGGCGGCAGGGCGCAGAGCCCGGCCACCGACCCGGCGACGGCGCCCGCGATCGCGCCGATGGTGTCGCTGTCGCCGCCGAGGTTGGCGGCGAGCAGCGCGCTCCGCCACGGGTCGCCCCCCGCGACGGACAGCACGGCGAACGCGGCGGGCACCGACTCCTGGCTCGCCACGCTCGTCCCGACGAGCGAGCAGACCAGGTCGAGCGCGTCCGCCTCCGGCAGGCCCGCGACAAGACCGGTCGCCCACTCGATCCTGGCCGCGATGTCCGCGCCCGCGATCCAGTGGCCGCGCTCCGCGCCGGCCGCGGCCGCCTCCACGGCGGCGGCCACCGCGTCCTCAAGCGTGCCACCGCCGACGCCGGTGCTGACGGCCGCGGCGACGGCGGCGGCCCCCGCGATGCCGATGCCCGTGTCGTGGGTCACCTGGCAGGACTCCACGACCCGGTCGAGGAACGCCGCCACCGGCCGCGCGGGAAAGGCGATGCCCACGGGCGTGACGCGCATCGCGGCGCCGTTGGTGGTGCCGTAGCGCCCCGCCTCCCGCGGCTCCACCCCCTTCGCCACCAGGTCGAGCGCCGCCTTGGTGGACGGTCCGAGCAGGTCGAGCGAGCCCTTGGCCCGCATCTCCTTCTCCCAGTCGAGCAGGGTCCGCGCGAGGCGCGTCGGGTCGATGTGCCCGCCGCCCTCCACGAGGAGCCTGCCGACGATGACGGCCTGGTCGGTGTCGTCGGTGACCGAGCCCGCGGGCATCCCCGCGCTGACCGGGTTGTCGGGCCCGGCGGGCGCGAAGCCGGTGAGGGTGCCGTACGCCCTGACCACGTCGCGGCGCGACATGAGCTGGGTGGGCATGCCGAGCGCGTCGCCGAGCGCGAGGCCGTAGTACGCGCCGAGGGCGCGGTCGAGTGTGGTGTGCGGGTGGGTCATGCGCGGTCTCCTCGCCCCGAGTGGACGTGCAGTTGGAACCTGGCGGGGTCGAGGAGGCTGGTCACCTGCTCGACGAGGGAGCCGTCGGCCGCCCGGTACACCTGGGCCAGGTGCAGGAAGGACTCGCCGGGGGAGCGGCGCAGCAGCTCCGCCTCGTCCGCGGTGAGGCCCCGCACCGACACCTGGCCGTCGCCGGACTCGGTGATCCGCCCCGCGGCGAGCAGCGTCTTGTTGAGCGACCCCTCGGTGAGCCCGCGCGCGGGAAGGCCGGCCAGCGGCCCCACGGCCGGCACGCGGCTGAGTTCGAGTGACACCCCGGCGCCGTCGCCCAGCCGCCTGACCCGGTCGAGCGCGACGAACGCGTCGGTCTCCGTGTCCAGCTCGGCCGCGAGCGCCGGGTCGCGCACCGTCTCGAACCGCAGCACCTCGATGGCCAGCTCGGTGGCCTGCCCGGCGAGGGCGCGGGTCCAGCCGAGCCGGTTGTCCAGCGGCGTACCGTCGAAGGTGACGAACGAGCCGATGCCGGGGTGTGTCGCGATCAGCCCCTCGTCGCCCAGCACCTGGAGCGCCTGCCGCAGGGTGGTGCGGCTGACCCCGAACCGCTGGGTGAGGGCGTGCTCGCCGGGCAGCCGCTCGCCGGTGCTGTGCACACCGGCCCTGATCTCGTCGGCGAGTACGCGGGCGATGCGATGGTGTTTGTGGACCTGTCCAGGCATGTCTAGAGAGTAGTGGACATGCCTGGACAGGTCCATAGTCTGCGGGGGCGTGCTTTCCTTGTCCGCCGGGTGGTGTGTTTCCCGGCGCCCCGGAGGGGACGCGGCTCAGTACGCCGTGACCGCCGTGGCCCCGCGCTCCGTGCCGATTGCGATGTGCGGCAGCCGCGACCGGTCGGCCCAGGAGAGGACCGCGGCCATCGCGTCCGCCGGGACCGAGACGCAGCCCGCCGTCGCGCCCTCCCCGTTGACGTGCAGGAAGATCCCGGCGCCCCGCCCGCGCACCGGGTGGTCGTAGTTGTAGGCGATCACCAGCGCGTGCGCGTACTGCTCCGCGTAGTCCGCCAGGTGCTCGGACTCGCTCGCCCGGCAGTCCGGCGGCAGCCCCTCGGTCCAGCGGTTGTACGCGTGCGACGCGTTGTCCTCGCACCACCAGGAGCGGTCGCTCGCGCGCCGGTAGGGATACGTCGTACCGCGCGGCGCCGCCGCGTTGCCGAAGGCGTACGGCAGGCCGTAGAGGCCCGTCGGCGTGGTGGAGGTGCCCTGCCTGCGCGTGGCGCCGTCCGTCAGGCCGTTCGCGCCGAACCGCGCGGGCGCGGAACCCGCCGCGACCCAGTGCCGCCCCCGCCGGTCCCACCAGGTGAGCCGGCCCGTCCTGGAGCCGAGCGCGGGCCCCGCCACGGTGATCAACTGGCTGCCGCCGCCGGTGTCCGCCATCCGCTCGGGCAGCGGCCCCGCGCCGCCGGGCGCGGCGGCCGCCGTGGTCGCGGCGACGGCGGTGAGGGTGAGGAGCGCGGAGACCGCCGCGCGGGCTCTCTTCATGTCTCGGAGCGTAGGAGCGGCGGGCGCCGCGGGCCGCCGGGCGGAGCCGTACGGGGGACCCTGCGCCCGCGCGCGGCCCCCGGCCCCGGGCTTTGACAAACCATGCGTCCCCTTGCATAGTTATACCCACCAGTGAATGCATCCAAGGAAGAGACCCGGAGACCGCCGCCGAGCGGGACCCGCGGGCGTGACAGCCTCGGGAAGACTCGACCTGGTACCGCCTCCCCGCTCCCTCGCAGGGCGGGGAGGCGGTCGCGGTCCTGAGCCCCGGCTCTCGGGCCTCGGCCCCGCACCATCCCCCGCACCCCCTCATGTCCAACCCCTCTCACCTCGGGAGCAGCAGTGAGCAGCAACAACGGTGACGTCCGGCTCTGGGGCGGCAGGTTCGCCGACGGGCCGGCCGACGCCCTGGCCAGGCTCTCCGCGTCCGTGCACTTCGACTGGCGCCTCGCCCCGTACGACATCGCCGGGTCGCGCGCCCACGCGCGCGTGCTGCACAAGGCGGGGCTGCTCACGGCCGACGAGCTGACCGAGATGCTCGCGGGCCTCGCCCAGCTGGAGGACGACGTCGTGGGCGGCTCGTTCACCGGCACCGTCGCCGACGAGGACGTGCACACCGCCCTGGAGCGCGGTCTGATCGAACGCCTCGGCCCCGACCTCGGCGGCAAGCTGCGCGCGGGCCGCTCCCGCAACGACCAGGTCGCCACCCTCTTCCGGATGTACCTGCGCGACCACGCGCGGACCATCGGCGCCCTGATCGCCGACCTCCAGGACGCGCTGGTGGGCCTCGCCGAGGCCAACTCGACCGTGGCCATGCCCGGTCGCACCCACCTCCAGCACGCCCAGCCCGTGCTGTTCGCCCACCATGTGCTCGCGCACGTCCAGGCCCTCTCGCGGGACGCGGAGCGGCTGCGCCAGTGGGACAAGCGCACGGCGGTCTCCCCGTACGGCTCCGGCGCGCTGGCCGGTTCGTCGCTCGGCCTCGACCCGGAGGCGGTCGCGGTCGACCTCGGCTTCGAGCGCGGCTCCGCCGGCAACTCCATCGACGGCACGGCGTCCCGCGACTTCGTCGCCGAGTTCGCCTTCATCACCGCGATGATCGGCCTGAACCTCTCCCGGATCGCGGAGGAGGTCATCATCTGGAACACGAAGGAGTTCTCCTTCGTGACGCTGGACGACGCCTACTCCACCGGCTCGTCGATCATGCCGCAGAAGAAGAACCCGGACATCGCCGAGCTGGCGCGGGGCAAGTCGGGCCGCCTCATCGGCAATCTGACCGGCCTGCTCGCCACGCTCAAGGCGCTGCCGCTCGCGTACAACCGCGACCTCCAGGAGGACAAGGAGCCGGTCTTCGACTCCTGCGACCAGCTGGAACTCCTGCTGCCCGCGTTCACCGGCATGATGGCCACCCTGAAGGTCAACAGGACGCGGATGGAGGAGCTGGCGCCCGCGGGCTTCTCGCTCGCCACGGACGTCGCGGAGTGGCTGGTCAAGCAGGGCGTGCCGTTCCGGGTCGCGCACGAGGTCGCGGGGGAGTGCGTCAAGGAGTGCGAGGCGCTCGGGATCGAGCTCGACGAGCTGACGGACGAGCAGTTCGCCAAGATCTCCCCGCACCTGACGCCCGACGTGCGCTCCGTGCTCAATGTGCAGGGCGCCCTCGCCTCCCGCAACGGGCGCGGCGGCACGGCACCTTCCGCGGTCCTGGCGCAGCTCTCCGAGCTCAAGGCCGACCTGGTGATCCAGCACGCGTGGGCCGCCGCGAAGAAGTGACCGCCATTCGGGGCAGTCGGGGCGACACACCGATAATCGGATGGCACCCCTGAGGCGGACCTGTCAGAGTCGGGGACGCCGAAGGGGTGTAGCTCAGAGGCCAGAGCAACGCTCTCCAAAAGCGTCGGTCGCAGGTTCGACTCCTGCCGCCCCTGCTGGAACGCGCAGAAGGCGCACGACCCGTGCCACACGGGCCGTGCGCCTTCTGCCGTGGAGAGCCGGCGGCCGGGGAGCGCGCCGCCCCCGGCCCGTCAGCGGGGGCCGTCAGCCCTTGAGCGCGTCCACCGCCTGGTTGAAGGTCTTCGACGGGCGCATCGCGGCCGTGGCCTTCGCCGGGTCAGGCTGGTAGTAGCCGCCCAGGTCGACCGGCGAGCCCTGCACGGCGATCAGCTCGTCGACGATGGTCCGCTCCTGCTCCGTCAGCGTCTTCGCCAGCGGTCCGAACGCCTCGGCGAGCTGCGCGTCCTCGGTCTGCTTCGCCAGCTCCTGCGCCCAGTACAGGGCGAGGTAGAAGTGGCTGCCGCGGTTGTCGATGCCGCCGACGCGGCGGCTCGGCGACTTGTCCTGGTCGAGGAAGGTGCCGGTGGCGCGGTCCAGGGTGTCCGCGAGGACCTTGGCGCGCGGGTTGCCCGCGGTGCCCGCGAGCTGCTCGAAGCTGACCGCGAGGGCCAGGAACTCGCCCAGGCTGTCCCAGCGGAGGTAGTTCTCCTTGACGAGCTGCTGGACGTGCTTGGGGGCGGAGCCGCCCGCGCCCGTCTCGAAGAGGCCGCCGCCGTTGATGAGCGGGACGACGGAGAGCATCTTGGCGCTCGTGCCGAGCTCCAGGATCGGGAACAGGTCCGTCAGGTAGTCGCGCAGCACGTTGCCGGTGACCGAGATGGTGTTCTCGCCGCGGCGGATGCGCTCCAGCGAGAAGCGGATCGCGTCGACCGGTGACTTGATCTCGACGGTCAGGCCCTCGGTGTCGTGCTCGGGCAGGTACTGCTCGACCTTGGCGATCAGGTTGCGGTCGTGGGCGCGGGTCTCGTCAAGCCAGAACACGGCCGGGTCGCCGGTGGCGCGGGCGCGGGTGACGGCCAGCTTGACCCAGTCGCGGATCGGCACGTCCTTGGTCTGGCACATGCGGAAGATGTCGCCGGCGCTGACGGCCTGTTCGAGGACCGCGGTGCCGGAGCCGTCGACCGCGCGCACCGTACCGGTGGTCGGGATCTCGAAGGTCTTGTCGTGGCTGCCGTACTCCTCGGCCGCCTGCGCCATCAGGCCGACGTTGGGCACGGAGCCCATGGTCGAGGGGTCGAAGGTGCCGTGGGCGCGGCAGTCCTCGATGGTGGCCTGGTAGATGCCCGCGTAGCTGCTGTCGGGGATGACCGCGAGGGTGTCGTGCTCCCCGCCGTCCTTGCCCCACATGTGGCCCGAGGTGCGGATCATCGCGGGCATGGAGGCGTCCACGATCACGTCGCTCGGCACGTGCAGGTTGGTGATGCCGCGGTCCGAGTCGACCATCGCGAGCTCAGGGCCCTCGGCCAGCTCGGCGTCGAAGGAGGCCTTGATCTCCGCGCCCTCGGGCAGGCCCTCGATGCCCTTGAGGATGCCGCCGAGGCCGTCGTTCGGGGTCAGGCCCGCCTTCGCGAGCACGTCGCCGTACGCGGCGAACGTCTTCGGGAAGAAGGCGCGCACGACATGGCCGAAGATGACCGGGTCGGAGACCTTCATCATCGTGGCCTTGAGGTGCACGGAGAACAGCACGCCCTGGCGCTTGGCCTCCGCGATCTGCTCGGTGAGGAACTCGCGCAGCGCGGCGACGCGCAGCACGGAGGCGTCCACGACCTCGTCCTTGAGGACCGGCACGGACTCGCGCAGCACCGTCGTGGTGCCGTCGTCGCCGACCAGCTCGATGCGCAGCGCGCCGTCCGCGGCGATGACCACGGACTTCTCGGTGGTCCTGAAGTCGTCGGCCGCCATGGTGGCGACATTGGTCTTCGAGTCGGGCGACCAGGCGCCCATGCGGTGCGGGTGGTTGCGCGCGTAGTTCTTCACGGACGCGGGGGCGCGGCGGTCGGAGTTGCCCTCGCGGAGCACCGGGTTGACGGCGCTGCCCTTGACCTTGTCGTAGCGGGCGCGGATGTCGCGCTCCTCGTCGGTCTTCGGGTCGTCCGGGTAGTCAGGCAGGTCGTAGCCCTTGTCCTTGAGCTCCGCGACGGCGGCCTTGAGCTGCGGGATCGATGCCGAGATGTTCGGCAGCTTGATGATGTTGGCGCTCGGGGTCCTGGCGAGGGCACCCAGCTCGGCGAGGGCGTCGCCGACGCGCTGCTCCTCCTTGAGACGCTCCGGGAACTGGGCGATGATCCGCCCGGCCAGCGAGATGTCCCGGCTCTCCACGGCGACGCCGGCCGTCGAGGCGTACGCCTCGACCACGGGCAGGAACGAATAGGTCGCCAGGGCCGGGGCCTCGTCGGTGTGCGTATAGATGATGGTCGAGTCAGTCACCGGTGCTCCGCTCCACGTTGCTCACGTCAGCAAGGACTTCTGCAATATTGCTCGACATCAAGATATCCCGTGGCCCGGTCCGGCAGGACACGGCCATGGGTCCCGCGTGACATCTCCCACGCGGTGAGACACCGCCGTCTCATCCGGGTTAGGGTCGTCTCATGGCTGTCGACCGGGACCACGTACTGCGCAGCGCCGCCGCCCTGCTGACGCGCCGCGCCACCGCCACCCTGGACGAGGTGGCGCGGGCCGCGGGCATCGGAAGAGCCACCCTGCACCGGCACTTCGCCGGGCGGGACGCGCTGGTGCGGGCGCTCGAATCCCTCGGCATCCAGGAGACCGAGGCCGCGCTCGACGCCGCCCGCCTCGACGACGGACCCGCGGAGGGCGCGCTGCGCCGCTTCGTCGCCGCGGTCGAGCCCGCCGCAGGCCTCCTCGCCTTCCTCATCACCGAGAACCAGCTGTTCGAGGGAGACGACGTGCACGAGGGGTGGAGCCGGATAGACGGCCGCATCTCGTCCCTGTTCCGCCGGGGCCAGGAGCGCGGCGAGTTCCGTATCGACCTGCCGCCCGCCTGGCTCACCGAGGCGCTGTACGGGCTGATCGGCGCCTGCGCCTGGTCCATCCAGGACGGCCGGGTGGCCGCCCGGGACTTCCCGTACATGACCTGCGAACTCCTCCTCGGAGGGGCACGAAGGGGCGTGCGGACATGACCCGCGGCACGACCGCTGCGGCGGCCCGCGGCGGCGCGGCCCGCTGGCTCGCCCTCGCCGTGCTGGTGCTCGCCGTGCTGCTGGTCGCCGTCGACGCGACCGTCCTCGGCCTCGCCACGCCCTTCCTCAGCGAGGACCTGCGCCCCAGTGGCACCCAGCTGCTGTGGATCGGCGACATCTACTCCTTCGTCATCGCCGGGCTGCTGGTCTCCATGGGCGGCCTCGGCGACCGCATCGGCCGCAAGCGGCTGCTGCTCGCAGGCTCGGTCGCCTTCGGCGGGATCTCGGTGCTCAACGCGTACGCGACGAGCCCGGAGATGATGATCGTCGCGCGCGCCCTGCTCGGTGTCGCGGGCGCCACCCTGATGCCCGCCACCCTCGCGCTGATCCGCAACATCTTCCACGATCCGCGCGAGCGCAGCCTCGCCGTCGGCATCTGGGGCGCCATGGCCTCGGCGGGCGCGGCCGTCGGGCCGATCGTCGGCGGCTTCCTGCTGGAGCACTTCTGGTGGGGCTCGGTCTTCCTGATCAACCTGCCGGTGATGGCGGTGCTCGTGCTCGTCGGCGCCCGGCTGCTGCCGGAGTCGCGCAACCCGCACCCGGGCCCCTGGGACCTGCCGAGCGTGCTGCTCTCGCTCGTCGGAATCGTCGGCGTCGTCTACGCGGTGAAGGAGGCCGCCGCCCACGGCGTGCGCTGGGACGCCGTGGCCGCCGGCGCCCTGGGCGCCGGCGCCCTCTTCTGGTTCGTACGGCGGCAGCTGACGCTGCCCGTGCCGCTGCTCGACATGCGGCTGTTCCAGCGCCGGGGGTTCCGCGGCGCCGTACTCGCCGACCTGCTGACCATCCTCGGACTCTCGGGCCTGGTCTTCTTCCTCTCGCAGTACCTGCAGCTCGTCCAGGGGCGCGACCCGCTGGAGGCAGGACTCGCCGAGATCCCCGCCGCGGTCGGCGCCGTCGCGGCCGGCCTGGTCGCGGGGCGCGCGGCCCGCCGCTTCTCGGTCCGCGCGATCGTCTCGGGCGGCCTCGCCGCGGTCGGCCTCGCGCTCGCCGCCGTCACCCTCTTCGGGGAGCACACCGGCTATCCGGCGCTCGGCGCGGTGCTGCTTGTCGTCGGCGTCGGCGCGGGCTTCAGCTTCACCGTCACCGCCGACGTGCTCCTCGGCAGCGTGCCCAAGGAGGAGGCGGGCGCCGCGTCCGCGGTCTCCGAGACCGCGTACGAACTCGGCGCGGCCCTCGGCATCGCCCTGCTGGGCAGCATCGTCACCGGCGTCTACCGGGGCTTCGCCACTCCGCCTGGCGTGCCCGCGGCGGCGGCCGCCGCAGCCCACGAGTCGCTGGGCGGCGCCGTCCAGGCGGCGCACGGCCTCGGCGGGCGCGGCGCGGCGCTGGTCGCCGCCGCGCAGGAGTCGTTCATGTCGGGCCTGCGGGTCGCGGCGGGCGCGGGCGCGCTGATCCTGCTGCTGACGGCCGCCGCCGCCTGGGTCCTGCTGCGCGGACAGCGCCTCGCCGAGGCGCCCCCGGAGGAGGAGTCGGACGATGCGGACGAGCGGCCCGCACACCTCGCGGGGGACAGGGCCGAGTGAGCGCGGGACGCACAGGTCAAGGGCCGTACGGCTACGCGGCCTTCGCCTTGGTCGCGTACATGTCCACGTACTCCTGGCCGCCGAGCCGCATGACCTCCGCCATCACGGAGTCCGTCACCGCGCGCAGCACATAGCGGTCGCGCTCCATCCCGTCGTACCGGGAGAACTCCATCGCCGGGCCGAAACGGACGGTCACCTTCCCGGCCCGCGGCAGCCCGCGCCCGTCGGGCTGGAGCTTGTCCGTGCCGATCATCGCGAACGGCACCACGGGGGCGCCCGTCATCAGCGTCAGCCGCGCGATGCCCGTACGGCCCCGGTACAGGCGGCCGTCGGGGGAGCGGGTGCCCTCCGGGTAGATCCCGAAGATCTTCCCCTCCTCCAGGATGCGGCTCCCCGTCATCAGCGCCGCCACCCCGCCGCGCCCGCCGTCCCGGTCCACCGGGATCATGCCGACTCCGGTGAAGAACCATGCCATCGCACGGCCCTTGATGCCCCGGCCCGTGACGTACTCGTCCTTGCCGATGAAGAAGACCTGCCGGTCGCAGACGAGCGGCAGGATCATCGAGTCGATGAAGGTCAGGTGGTTGCCGGCGAGGATCACCGGACCGGTGGCCGGGATGTGCTCCGCCCCCTCCACCCTCGTACGGAACGCGAGGCGCACCAGGGAGCCGAGCGTCGCCTTGAGGAACGCGAAACGGGACAACGGGTCCTCCGTGTCGTGGACTGGCATGGATGACGGCGAGGTCTGTGCAGGTGAGGACATTACTCGGGAGGCGTGTCGGAGCGCACGTCGGGAGGCGTACCCGGGTAGGGGTCCGGGGTGCGCCCCGCGCACAGCACCCCCACAGGAGGGGTGCGGTCCCCGCCATGTTCCGCCAACTGCCCCCGACCGCAGGGCTGTCCGGCCTACGCTCGGCCGTTCGCCGACGGGCCCCGCACCGCCGAAGGAGCGTCATGACGCAGGAGCACCAGCAGGAGCACGCCCCCACGGACGCCGCGCGTCCCGCGCGCAGGGCGGTACTGGGGACCGCGGCCCTCACCACGGCCGCGCTCGCCGACCCGGCCGCGGCCGCCGCGGCGCAGGCCGCCCCCCGGCCCGCACGCCGCGGCGGCGCGCTGCCCGTCCCCACCGTCGTCGGCCACCGGGGCACCGCCGGATACCGGCCTGAGCACACGCTCGCCTCCTACCGACTCGCCCTCGACATGGGCGCCGACATCGTCGAGCAGGACGTCGTGCCGACCAGGGACGGGCACCTCGTGTGCCGCCACGAGAACGACATCTCCGCCACCACCGACGTAGCGGACCACCCGGAGTTCGCGGCGCGCCGCACCACCAAGTCCGTCGACGGCAACGACATCACCGGCTGGTTCACCGAGGACTTCACGCTCGCGGAACTGAAGACGCTGCGCGCCAAGGAGCGCATCCCGGCCAACCGGCAGCACAACACGCTCTACGACGGCCACTTCGAGATCCCCACCTTCGAGGAGGTGCTGACCTGGGCCGACGAGCAGGGCCGGCGGCGCGGGCGGCCCGTCTGGCTCTACACCGAGACCAAGCACCCCACGTACTTCCGCGGCATCGGCCTGCCCCTGGAGGAGCGCCTCGCCGCGCTGCTGCGCCGCCACGGCAGGCACCGCGCCGACTCCCCGCTCTACCTCCAGTCCTTCGAGCCGACCAGCATGCGGCGCATGGCGAGGCTCGTCGGGACCCCGCGCGTGGTGCTGCTCGACGCGGCGGGCACCAGGCCCTGGGACCTGGAGACGGCGGGGGACCCGCGCGGTGTGGACGACCTCGTCAGGCCCGAGGGGCTGCGCTGGATCGCGTCGTTCGCCCGGGGCATCGGGCCGACGCTCGACCTGGTCATCCCGAAGGACGAGGCCGGCAGGCTGGGCGAGCCCACCACCCTGGTGCGGGACGCGCACGCGCGGGGCCTGATCCTGCACCCGTACACGATGCGCAACGAGAACACCTTCCTGCCCGCCGACTTCCGCCGCGGCACCGACCCGAACGCCTACGGCGACGCCTTCGGGGCGTTCCGCGCCTACTTCGAGACCGGCATCGACGGCGTCTTCACCGACCACGCGGACACGGCGCTGCTGGCCCGCGAGGAGTTCCTCGCCCGGCGCCGCCGCTGAGCGCGCCCCGGCGTGCCGGCGCGGGCCCGAACGGGTGGTCCCCGCCGGCCGGCGGGCGGGAGCGTTGGCTATGTCACAGCGCGGTTTGGTGACGTTGCGCGCCGGATGTCCCGGTTGTCGCCGTGGAATGCCCACGCCGGAGGTTGGGGCGCCTGGACTTGTGGGAAAGGAGCCGTAGACAATCGGCGCAACCAAGTGAGCGGGAGGCATGCACACATGGGCATGAGCGTGACCATCTCAGCGGCACGGGCGCAGGACGCGGAGAAGATCCTCAAACTCCAGTACCTGTGCTACCAGGGAGAGGCGGAGCTCCACGGCGACTACACCATCGAGCCGCTGACCCAGACCCTCGACGAGCTCAGGGCCGACCTGGAGGGCGGCCACTGCCTCGTCGCGCGGCTCGGCGACGAGGTCGTCGCCTCGGTCCGCGGCAGGATCGACGCGTCGGGCACCGCCACCATCGGCAAGCTCATGGTGCACCCGCGGATGCGGCGCCACGGCCTCGGCGGGCGACTGCTCGACGCCATCGAGACGCACTTCGCGCAGGACCCGGCGGCGCGCCGCTTCCAGCTCTCCGCGGGCGGCCGCAAGGACGGCGACACCCGCCTGTACCGCAGCCGCGGCTACGCCCCTGTCGTCTCGGGGGACACCAGGCTCGACCTGCTCACGCTGGAGAAGCCGGCCACGGCCGGCACGTTCGTGGCAAGCGCCTGACGAGGGCCCCTGGCGTCCCGGGCGCGGACGTCAGGGGCGAGCACCGACAGGGCAGCCCGCTTGGAAGCCCGCAGGCCCCAAGCAGCCCCTGAGGCCGGGAAGAAGACCGCAGGCCCGGCTCAGGACGCGGCCGGCGCCACCGCGCGCGACCTGCGCAGCCACAGGATGCCCGTGACCGGCAGCGCCACCGGGATCAGGATGTAGCCCGCCCCGTAGTACGACCAGACCGTCGCGTCCGGGAACGCCGACGAGTCGACCAGGGTCCACGTGCCGACGGTCAGCACACCGGCCAGTTCGAGCGCGCAGCACGCCAGCGCCACCTTGCGGGCCGTCTCCCCGCCGCGCACCAGGGTGTACGTGATGAAGACGTAGACGACCGCCGCGACCGCGGAGAGCGAGTACGCCAGCGGCGCCCGGTGGAACTCCGTGGCGATCTGGTACACCGACCGCGAGGCGGCACCGACCGTCATCACCCCGTACAGCCACACCAGCAGCACGCCGGGACCGGTCACCAGCTTGGTCCGCCTGCGCCCGCCGCCCGCGCCGACGGCACCGTCCGCGCCCACCGGGGCTTCGGCCGGGGCGCCGCCCGGACCCCCGGCGACCGGCTCCGCGGGGCCCGCCGTCTGTGCCGTCACGTTCGATCCGTCCCTTCCGTTCACCGTGCCTCACCCTCCCCAGATCGCGTGGAGCCGCACTTCGAGCACGGCGAGGACGATCCCGCCCGCCGCGACCACCACCGAACCCCACCGGCTGCGCTCCGTCAGTGACATGAACCCCGCCACCGGCACCGCGAGCACCGCGCCCGCCAGGTACGAGAAGAAGATCACCGACCCGTCGTGGGCCTGCCGGCCGCGCGCCACCTCCACGATCCCCACCACCAGCTGGACCAGCGCGAGCACCGACACCACGGCCATGCCGATGAAGTGCCAGTCCTTCGTGGGCTGGTCCCGGTAGGCGGCGAAACCGCACCAGGCGGCGAGCGCGAGCGCGGCCGCGGTGACCGCGATCGTCAGGGCGACAAGCATTGACCGAGGGTATTACGGGCCGGGCACCCGCCCGCGCCCGGCCCCGACCACCCCCTATGCGCGGGGGCCGCCGGATGCTGCATGCTGTGCCTTTACGGCGGACCGGACGCACCGCTCGACGGAACCAGGCATGGAGCTGCGGATGACTACCACCTTTCCGGATGTTTCCATCAGCACGGAGCGGCTCGTGCTGCGCCCGTTCGAGTCCGCGGACGTCCCCGCGTACACCGAGATGATGAACGACGAGATGGTCACCGCGTGGACGTCCGCCCCGCACCCCTTCACGACGGCCGACGCGGCCCGCTGGGTCGGCAGGGCCGCGCCCGCCGTCCGCAGGGAGGGCCGCGGCATCGTCTTCGCCGTCACCGAGTTCCTCACCCAGCGCCTCGTCGGCACCGTGCGGCTGCACGACACGGACTGGCGCATCCTCGCCGTGCGCGCCGAGTACGCCACCGCGCCCTGGGCCCGCGGCGAGGGCTACGCCACGGAGTCGATGCTCGCCGTCGCCCAGTGGCTGTTCCGCGACCAGAAGTTCGAACGGCTCGAACTGCGCACCGCCGCGGACAACACCGCCGCACAGCAGGTCGCCCAGAAGATGGGGTGCATCAGCGAGGGCGTCCTGCGCAACGCCTGGATAGCGCGCACCAGGACTGAGGACGGCGGCTGGACGGACATCCGCACCGACCTGATCGTGTGGAGCCTCCTGCCCGAGGACCTGGAAGGCGTGGGTGAGCAGCTCGCCGACGCGGGCGGCTACGCCACCTACACCGACTGGCGCTGAGCCCGGACGGGCCGTCCGGGGCCCGCAGGGGCGGTCGTCCGTCCGCTCGGCGCGGGAGCGTGGCCGCCCACCCGGTCCTGCCGGACGCACGGCACCGGTGCGCGCCCCGGCCAACCACTCGCGCGGCAGGGCGCGTCGGCGCCCCGGGCGCAGTCCGCGCCCGAACCCCCACCCGGCTGCCGCGCCGATCCGGGGCCCGGTACTCTCACCGTGCCCCGCGTCACGCCACAGGCGCCCCCGCACCCTCCATCTGCCCCTTCTCCAGCCCGCACCCCATCCCGCCCGCGACGACTCCGGGAGACGAACGACGATGGCCGACCGCGTCACGGTGATCGGCTGGGACGGCTCACCGCTGACCCCTGCGGCCCGATCCGCGCTCCTCGCCGCCACCCTGGTGGCCGGGGCCGCACACCACCTCGCGCTGCCCGAAGTGCCCGACGACGCCGAGCACATCCGCCTCGGCAGCATCGACCTCGCCGCCCGCCGCATCGCGGGCCACCGCGGCAGCGCCGTCGTCCTCGCCGACGGCGACCCCGGCTTCTTCGGCGTCGTACGCACCCTGCGGGCCCCCGAACACGGCCTGGAAGTCGAGGTCGTACCCGCCGTCTCGTCCGTCGCGGCGGCCTTCGCACGGGCCGGGATGGCCTGGGACGACGCCCAGGTCGTCGTGGCGCACCGCCGCACCCTGCGCCGCGCGGTGAACGTCTGCCGCGCCCACACCAAGGTCGCCGTCCTCACCTCGCCGGGCGCCGGCCCCGTCGAACTCGCCCTGCTCCTCGAAGGCGTCCACCGCACCTTCGTCATCTGCGAGGAACTCGGCACGGACCGCGAGCAGGTGAGCGTCCTCACCTCGGACAAGGTCGCCGACCACGTGTGGCGCGACCCGAACGTGGTGATCGTCATCGGCGGCGCCACGCCAGGCGCTGCGATATCCGCGTCCGCGCCCGCCGGCTGGCTGCTCGGCGGGCCCGCACGCCCCGCGGGTGCCACGGGCCGCGGCTGGGCACTGCCCACCGAGGAGTACGGCGTGGCTCTCGACGAGGGCGAGTCGACCTGGCTGCGCGCGGCCCAGCTCGCCCGCATCGGGCCCCGCACGGGCGACCTGATCTGGGACATCGGCTCAGGCAGCGGCGCCGTCGCCGCGGAGGCCGCGAGGTTCGGCGCCGCCGTCATCGCCGTGGACGAGGAGGAGGGGGCCTGCGCGGCCACCGCCGCGGCCGCCCGCCGCGCGGCCGTGCAGCTCCAGGTCGTGCAGGGCCGCGCGCCCCACGTACTCGAGAGCCTCCCGGAACCCGACGTCGTACGCATCGGCGGCGGCGGCCTCGACACCGTCACCGCGTGCGCCGACCGCAGGCCCGAACGGATCGTCACCCACGCGGCGACGCGGGACGAGGCGGAGGCCGTCTCCGCGGCGCTCGCCGCGGGCGGATACACCGTGGAGTGCACCCTGCTGCAGTCCGTCGAGATGGACACGGACGACTGGTCGGAGCGCGAGCGCGCGGTCGTCTTCCTGGTCGCGGGGCGGCGGCGGGAAAGCGCCCCCTGAACCCGCGGGGCGAGGGCGCGGGGTAGGCTGGCCGATCGTTGTACCGCAGTCGGCCACCCGTGTATCCGGTGGTCAATGTCCGGGGAAATCCGGGGAAATCCGGCACATTCTTTCGAGAACGAGGCCCTTTCCCGCCCCTCGGCGGTACGGCGCGACCGGGGGACGCGCAACGGCGCGCGGTCCGCGGCCGGTGGTCGGGGGGAGACGCTTCACGCGGCCCGCGGGACCGCGTGGGGACACGCCAGGACGGCGGTCCCTCGTGCCGCGCGGCGCCCCCGCTCGTTGTTATGGACGGGCGGCCGGGGCCAAGGGCCCCGCGTGACCCCGGCGAAGGGCTGTAAGGAGCAGAACCGATGGGCGAGGGGTACGCATGACGGACACCGGCGGGATCCCGGGCGAGGGGCGGCCGGGGAACGCGGGCATGGTGGAGCAGCAGGGCGGCCAGGCCGCCGGCGAGTACACCTACCTCGACCCCTCCGACGCCCCGCAGGACGACGACGACCTCCTCCTGATGCCGAGCGCGCAGGGCGCCTGGAGCGACCCGCAGCCCGTGCCGTCGCAGGAACACGCGTACCACGCGCCGCCGGTGGACCAGCAGCCGCACGGCGGCCACCAGGGCTCGGGGCAGTACGCGGTCCCCGCCGGGGCCCTCGACCCGCACGCGGCGCACACGCCGCCCATAGATCAGCCGGCACCGGTGACGGAGCCGGCGGCGCAGACCCCGGTGCACGCGGCCCCGCAGGCGCAGTACGCGCCACCGCAGCAGCACACCCCCGTGGACGGCGTGCCGTACGGCGCGGCGCAGGTCCCGCACCCGCAGGAGCCGACCCACAGCTCCGACGGCCGCGGCTTCGCCCTCGTGCCGGGCCAGGACCCGGCGGCGGCCCACGGGCAACTCGCGGGCGAGGCCTCGGCCCAGGGCGCCGACGGCACGCAGGCCGCGGCCCCCGGCCTCGGCGCCCCGGGGGCGGAAGACCACGCCCTGACCGGCCTGGCGGTTCCCGGCCCGCAGGCCGAAGGCCAGGGCCTCGACGGTCAGCAGGCCGCGGGCGGGACGTTCGAGGGGCAGGAACCCGACGGCCCGCAGGCTCCGAGCGGGCCGGTCGACGGCCGGGAAGCCGGCGGCCACGCGCCGGGCGGTCAGGAGATCCCGGGCCAGGGGGCTCCCGGCCAGGAGCCCGGTGGCCAGGCGGCCCAGGATCCGGGCGGTGACGTCGAGGGCACCGCGGCGCAGGAGGCCCCTGGGCAGCCCGGTGCGGACCCGCAGGCACCCGCCGAGCCCGAAGGCCCCGGCACGGGGCGTGTGCCCGTGCCCGCCGACGGCTCCCTCGGCGGGCAGGCCGCGGCCACCCCCGCGCAGGCGAGCCCGCGCAGACCGCTGCGCCTCGGCCCGCCCGTCTCCGACCCGCCGAGCGGTGTCGTGCGCTCGCTCGCCGATCGCGGGCCCGCCGCCCGCAAGGCACCTGTCTACCCGGTGCGTTCGCAGACGCCGGGGCCGCCCACCACGGGCCCCGAGTACTTCGACGTCGCCCACGACGCGCCCGCCGCGGAATCCGGGGCCGCCGCGCCCGGTGCGGCCGGGGCGCCGCAAGGCGGTGTCCCGTGGGTGCCCCAGCCGCCGCAGGCCCCGCAGCCGCAGGACACGGCCGCGGCGGAGAGCCGGGCCCCCGAGGTCCAGGCCCCCGCCGCGCAGCCGGTGCCGGAGCAGGAGACCGAGCCGCAGAGCCCGGCCCCCGAGGCACAGGACGAGGGCGGGCACCAGGAGGCGGTCCAGGTCGCCGAGGCCCAGGCCCCCCAGGACACACCCGCCGCACCCGCCGCACCCGCCCCGGAGACCGTCGACGCCACGGCGACCGGGACCGGGCCGCAGGCCGTCGACGTCGGGGCCGCCCCGGAGACCGTGGACGCTGCGGCGGCCGAGGACGAGCCGGAGACCGTCGACGCCACGGCGACCGAGGACACTCCGGAGCCACCCGCGGACGACATCCCCGAGGCGGCCGAGCAGGCCGCCCCCGACGAGACGCAGGAGCCCGCCGTCCCGCACAGCACACCGGACGCCGCGCCGCAGGACGCGGCGCCGCCCGCCCAGACGCCCGAGGCTCCGGTGGCCCCCGTGGCGGACGAGTCCGCCGCCTCCGACGTACCGCCCCCCATCCTCGTCACCGACGCCGTCGTCGGCGCGGAGAACCTCGCCGACGACGGTGCGGCGGCCCCGGCCCCACAGACGGCGCGGGACGAGGCAGCGGCGGCGCCCGCCGAAAACCCGGACGCCCCCGGCGCCCCTGCGGGGCCCGGCCCAGCCGACCCGGGCCCCGCCCCCTCGGGCTACGACGAGGCAGAACGGGACGCCGTGCTGCGGGTGATGCGCGAACGCCGCGACATCCGCAACGGCTTCCGCTCCGACCCCGTCCCCCAGGACGTGCTGCTGCGCGTCCTGGAGGCCGCGCACACCGCGCCGAGCGTCGGGCACTCGCAGCCCTGGGACTTCGTGGTCATCCGCTCAGAGGAGACCCGGCGCGCCATGCACGAACTGGCCCAGCGGCAGCGCGACGCGTACGCCAGGTCGCTGCCGAAGGGCCGCGCGAAGCAGTTCAAGGAACTGAAGATCGAGGCGATCCTCGACACCCCGGTGAACATCGTGGTGACCGCCGACCCCACCCGCGGCGGCCGGCACACGCTGGGGCGGCACACCCAGCCGCAGATGGCGCCCTACTCCTCGGCCCTCGCCGTGGAGAACCTCTGGCTCGCCGCGCGTGCCGAGGGCCTCGGCGTCGGCTGGGTCAGCTTCTTCGACGAGCGCGAGATGGTCCGCGCGCTCGGCCTGCCGGAGCACCTCGAAGTCGTGGCGTACCTCTGCGTCGGGTACGTCGACAGGTTCCCCGAGGACCCCGAGCTGATGCAGGCGGGCTGGTCCAGGCGGCGCCCGCTGGCCTGGGTCGTGCACGAGGAGACGTACGGCAGGCGCATCCTGCCGGGCGCGGACGCCCACGACCTGCTCCAGGAGACGGTCGCCGGCATCCGGCCGCTCGACGCGAAGGCGCTCGGCGAGGCGTGGGAGCGCCAGAAGCGCATGACCAAGCCGGCCGGCGCGCTCGGCGTGCTGGAGATCATCTCGGCGCAGCTCAGCGGGTTGTCCCGGATGAGCCCGCCGCCGATCCCCGAGCCCGCGGCTCTCGCGGTCTTCGCGGGGGACCACGGGGTGCACGCGCAGGGCGTCACACCGTGGCCGCAGGAGGTCACCGGCCAGATGGTGGCGAACTTCCTCGGCGGCGGCGCGGTGTGCAACGCGTTCGCCGGACAGGTGGGCGCGGAGATCTGCGTCGTGGACGTCGGTGTCGCCTCCGAACTGCCCGCCACCCCCGGCCTGTTGCCGCGCAAGGTACGGGCCGGCACCGCGGACTTCACCACCGGGCCCGCGATGACCCGCGAGGAGGCCGTCGCGGCCGTCGAGGCCGGCATCGAGACCGCGCGCGACCTGGTCACGGCGGGCAACAAGGCCCTCCTGACGGGTGAGATGGGGATCGCCAACACGACGGTCTCCGCCGCCCTGATCTCGGTGTTCACCGGTATGGACCCGGCCGAGGTCACCGGCCGCGGCACCGGTATCAACGACGAGACGCACACCCGCAAGGTCGACGTGGTCCGCCGTGCGCTCGACCTGCACAGGCCCGACCCGGCCGACCCGATCGGCGTCCTCGCCGCGGTCGGCGGCCTCGAACACGCCGCCCTCGTCGGCTTCCTGCTCGGCGGCGCCTCACTGCGCACACCGGTGATCCTCGACGGCGTGAGCGCGGGTGCGGCCGCCCTGGTGGCCCGCGCGATCGCCCCCGAGTCGCTGGCCGCCTGCATCGCAGGCCACCGCAGCGCCGAGCCCGGCCATGTCGCGGCCCTCACCAAGCTCGGCCTGCGCCCGCTGGTCGACCTCGACCTGCGCCTCGGCGAGGGCACGGGCGCCCTGCTCGCCCTGCCCCTGGTGCAGAGCGCGGCCCGCGCGATGCACGAGGTGGCGACGTTCGACTCGGCGGGCGTCACCGAGAAGTAGCAGCCGGACCGGGGGAGCGGCCGCCGCGCGCGGCCCGGCACACCCGCCGGGCCGCCCGGCGGGCGGAGCCCAGGGCGCGGCGGGCCGCCCGGCGAAGGGCGCCGCGAAGCCCGGTGGGATCGTCCCGGCCCGCGCCGGGGGACCGCTCCACCGCTCCCGGCCCGGACCCGGGGGCCTTACCCCGGCGCGGCGGGCCGGCGCCGCCCCGCGCCTCCTCCACGTACAGAACCGGCAGCCGCCCGCACCCCGATGCGCCCGGCGCCCCGGGCCCCGCGCACCCCGTGCGTCCACCCCGCACACGGCACGCACCCCTGCGGGCCCCGGGCGTCCGCGCCGGGCGACCCCCGCCCGAACGCCACGTAAAGTGGTCGCACCATCCGTCCCACCAGCCGCTCCACCGGCGCAGCGGCCGCCAGACGAACCCGCCCGAGGAGCTGCACGCACGATGGCCGAGCCCGACGACGCCCCCCGAACGCCGCCGACAGGGCCGGCCGGCCCGCGCGACGGCCGGCACCCCGCCTACCCGGTGGGGCTGCGGCTCTCCGGCCGCAGGGTGGTCGTGCTCGGTGGCGGTCAGGTCGCCCAGCGCAGGCTGCCCGCGCTGATCGCGGCGGGCGCCGACATCGTGCTGGTCTCGCCGTCCGCGACGCCCTCGGTCGAGGCGATGGCGGCGGCGGGCGAACTGCGCTGGGAGCGCCGCCGGTACGCCGAGGGCGACCTCGCGGACGCCTGGTATGCGCTGGTCGCCACCAGCGACCCGGCCGCCAACGCAGCCGCGTCCGAGGAGGCGGAGCGCGCCCGCGTCTGGTGCGTGCGCAGCGACGACGCCCAGGAGGCCACCGCCTGGACGCCCGCCACCGGCCAGGAGGACGGCATCACCGTGGCCGTGCTCGCCGGCCACGACGCGGGCCACCGCGACCCGCGCCGCTCGGCCGCCGTACGGGACGCCGTCGTCGAGGGGCTCAGGGAGGGCACCCTCGCCCCGGCCCGCGCGCGGACCCCCGGCACGGGGCCCGCCCCTGTCGCCCTCGTCGGCGGCGGCCCCGGCGACCCCGACCTCATCACGGTCCGCGGCCGCCGGCTGCTCGCCGCCGCGGACGTCGTCGTCGCCGACCGGCTCGGCCCGCGCGACCTGCTCGCCGAACTCCCGCCGCACGTCGAGGTCATCGACGCGGCGAAGATCCCCTACGGCCGGGCCATGGCGCAGGAGGCCATCAACGCGGCGCTCGTCGAGCACGCCAAGGCCGGCAGGAACGTCGTACGCCTCAAGGGCGGCGACCCGTTCGTCTTCGGCCGCGGCATGGAGGAGGTGCACGCGCTCGCCGAGGCGGGCATCCCCTGCACGGTCGTGCCCGGCATCTCCTCCACGATCAGTGTGCCGGGCGCCGCCGGCATCCCCGTCACCCACCGGGGCGTGGCCCACGAGTTCACCGTGGTCAGCGGCCACGTCGCCCCCGAGGACCCGCGCTCCCTGGTGGACTGGGCGGCGCTCGCCCGGCTCACCGGCACGCTCGTCGTGCTGATGGGCGTCGAGAAGATCGAGGCGATCGCCGCCGCCCTGGTCGCCCACGGCAAGGACCCGGCGACACCGGTCGCGCTGGTCCAGGAGGGCACCACCGCCGCGCAGCGCCGCGTGGACGCCACCCTCGCGACCGTGGGGGAGCGGGCCAGGGCGGAGGCCGTACGGCCGCCCGCGGTGATCGTGATCGGCGACGTCGTCGTCCTCGGGAACGGCTGAGACATGGCGCGTCCCCTTCCCGTCGACGACCCCGCCGACCCGCGCCTGCGCGACTACACCGACCTCACCGACGTCGAACTGCGCCGCCGCCGCGAACCCGCGGAAGGCCTCTTCATCGCCGAGGGCGAGAAGGTCATCCGCCGTGCCGTACGGGCCGGTTACGCCATGCGCTCGATGCTGCTCTCGCCCAAGTGGCTCGGGCCGCTCGCGGATGTCGTCGAAGAGGCCACCGCGCCCGTCTACCTGGTGGACCCCGCGGTCGCCGAGCGCGTCACCGGCTACCACGTGCACCGCGGGGCCTTGGCCGCCATGGCCCGCAGGCCGCTGCCCGCGGCCGACGAACTCCTCGCCGGGGCACGGCGCGTGGCGGTCTTCGAGGACATCGTGGACCACGCCAACATCGGTGCAGCCTTCCGTAACGCGGCGGCCCTCGGCATCGATGCGGTGCTGCTCACGCCCCGCTGCGCCGACCCGTTCTACCGCAGGTCGGTAAAGGTATCGATGGGCGCCGTCCTCCAGGTGCCGTGGACCAGGGCGGCCCACTGGCCCGGCGACGTGGCGGAGGTGCGCGCCGCCGGCTTCACCGTGGCCGCGCTGTGCCTGAGCGACCGGGCCATCGCCCTCGACGTGCTCGCCGCGCGCGGCGACGAGAAGCTCGCGCTGGTCTTCGGCACGGAGGGCACGGGCCTCGCACCCGCCACCCTCGCCGCGGCCGACGTGCACGTGCGCATCCCGATGGACGCGGGCGTCGACTCCCTCAACGTGGCCGCCGCCTCCGCGGTCGCCTTCTACGCCACCAGGCCCCGCACGCCCTGACCCGCCCCGGCTCCCTACGCCTTGGTCCACCCGGCCCAGCACGACGCCTTGGTCCGCCCGGCCCAGCACGACGCCTTGGTCCGCCCGGCCCAGCACCCCCTGAACCGCCCGGCACCGTACGTCCTGACCCGCCTGGCCACGCCGCCGGGCCCCCGGGTGGCGGGCCCCGTGGCGGGGTGCCCGCGGGCACCGGGCTCAGAACTGCTGCGCCAGCCAGATCCCCAGCGCCACCAGCAGCGTCACGATGACGAAGACGATGAGCCGCTGCCGCAGCAGCCGCGGGTTCGCGGGCCTGCGCGGCGGGGTGCCGCCCCGGGTACCGGACCGGCTCCCTGTCCCGCTCCGCGGCCCCGGCGGCCGGGTCCCGCCCGTGCGGGCGCCGGCGGCCGGGCGCTTCTGCGCGGTGCGCCCCGCCCCCGTCGTACGCGAAGGACCCCGCCCGGAGTGGTCCGTGTGGTCGGCGTGGTCGGTGTGGTCCGCGGCGGCCGCCGCCCGCCACATCGAACGCTCCGTGTAGTGCTCGGTCGCCCGCTCACCGGCCCGGCGCTCGCGCTCCGGCATCCGGCCCGTCGGCACGTCCTGCGGCGCCCGGTCCCGCTGGGCCGGCGGCCGCGCGTCCGCCAGGCCCTGCGCCTCGCGGGCGGCGATCTCCTTGAGCCGCATCGACAGCTGCAGCGTGCTCGGCCGGTCGCCAGGGTCCTTCGCCAGGCAGGCCCGCAGCAGCGGCGCCAACGTGTCGGGCACCCCGCGCAGCTGCGGCTGCTCGTGCACCACCCGGTAGAGCATGACCTCGGAACTGCCGTGCCCGAACGGGGAGTCGGCCGTCGCCGCGTACGCCAGCGTGGCGCCGAGCGCGAACACGTCCGTGGCGGGCGTGACGGCGGCGCCGCGCACCTGCTCGGGCGCGAGGAAGCCGGGGGAGCCCACGGCCGTGCCGACATGGGTCAGCGTGCTCGCGCCGGTCGCCCAGGCGATCCCGAAGTCGATGATGCGGGGGCCCTTGGGCGAGAGCAGGATGTTCGACGGCTTGAGGTCCCGGTGCACGACCCCCGCCTCGTGCACGGCCACCAGGCCCTCCGAGAGCGCGGCGCCGACCGCCGCCACGTCCGACGCGGCCAGCGGGCCCTCCTCGGCGACCTTGTCGTGCAGCGAGGGGCCCGGCACGTACTGCGTGGCGAACCAGGGCCGCTCCGCCTCCAGGTCGGCGGCGACCAGGCGGGCCGTGCAGCCGCCGCGGATGCGCCGCGCCGCGGACACCTCGCGCGCGAAGCGGGATCTGAACTCCTGGTCCTCCGCCAGGTCAGGTCTGATCACCTTCAGCGCGACGCGCTGCCCCCGCCGGTCGGACCCCAGGTAGACGACGCCCATGCCGCCCGCGCCCAGCCGCCGGTGGAGCCGGAAGGAGCCGACGACTCGCGGGTCCTCGCGCCGGAGCCGCATCATCGCCATGTCCATCCCCGCTGCCCGGTCGTCCGTCTGACGTGGCACAGCTTACGTATCCGCGCCCCCGCGCGCTCACAGGCCGCGCCCTGGCGTCCGGATCGAGCGTCAGTGCGGCAGCCGGCAGGTGAGCCGATGTCACCAGGTACGCCGCACCGGGCGCCTTGGGCCGGCCTCCGCCCCAAGATCCTTCCCCGCCAGGGGGATTGGGCGGCACGCCGGGTGCCCGGCGCGGACCGCGCCGCCCACCGCGCCGGGGCGGGCCCGCCCGCCGTCGCGGAGCCGGTGAGCGCCCGCTCCCCGTGGGGCGCGGGGTGAGCGAAGTCACGCGTGACGCGCGCCCCGCAGAAGGACCCCGAGACCCCCGCCCCGTGAGTCCACCCAGGGGAGTACGTCCCCGCACGGCGGGTCATCCCCTGGGAGGCCGCGCAAGCGGTACGCGGGCATGACGACCCGGCGCCGCAACTTCCCTAGTGTGAGGGGCAAGCGGTGGGTACAGCACTCGTCCCCCGAGGCCAGGTGCCCGCCGCTGCGACGTTCGACGGGAGAGGGACGATGGCGGACACGGCGGCACGGAGCACGCTCAGCGCGCAGCGCAAGGCGTTCGCGGCGCTGGGCGTGCGGCCGTCGGGCACCCGCCACCCCCTGGTGGCGGCGGCCATCGTGCTCCCCCTCGCGGCCCTGCTCGTGGTCGCCTTCGGCGGCTGGAGCGCAGTGGTCGAACAGGCGTCGTCCGTGGGCGTGATGCTGGGGCGCTGACCGCGCCCCAGGCCCGGGAGAGCGGTCCGGGCCGGGGACATCCGGCCAACAGCCCCGTGGGGACGGGGGTGCGGCGGACGGCAGCGTACGGCCGGTCAGCTGGGGAGCTGACCGGCCGGCGCGTTTCTGCGGGCAGGCACCGCGTACGCTCACCGCACACCGGCGCCGCAGCCGGGTCCGCACGCCGCCAAGGGGAAGGACCGGCCCATGACGCGCGAGGGGCTTCTGCCCGCGCTCCACCGCGTGGCACGCGACGCCGCGCACCGCGGGGGCACCTGCCGTGCCTGTGGCCGAGGCAGCGTGCTCGCCGACCGCCCCGACGCCGCCGTCGTGCGCCACGGCGCGGCCGTCGTGAAGGCGCATGCCGAGGGCACCGACCCGGCCGCCCACCGCGCCAGGCTCGCACTCGCCGCCCATCCGCTCCTCGCCGGCATCCTCCTCCCGCCGCTCGACCCCCCGGCCGAGGTGCGCGGCCGCCTCGTCACGGCCTGGCCCTACGGCGTCCCCGTCGACCCCGCAGAGCCGGACGCCGCCCCCTGGGAGGAGGCGGCACGGCTGCTCGCCCGGCTGCACTCCGTACCCCTCGAAGCGCTCCCCGGGCCGCTGCCGCCGGTGCGCGCGCCCCTCAAGGTGGCCGCCGCCGTGGCGCGGATGCGCGCCGCGGCCCCCGCACACCCGGCGGCCCGCGCCGTGCAGCGCGCCCACACCGCCCCGGTGCCGGACGCGGCGGGCGCTCCCGTCGCGCTCTGCCACGGCGACCTGCACCTCGGCCAGCTCGTCCGCGGTCCCGAGGACGGCAGGTGGCTGCTGATCGACATCGACGACGCGGGCCTGGGCGACCCCGCCTGGGACCTCGCGCGGCCCGCCGCCTGGTACGCGGCGGGCCTGCTGCCGCCCGAGGTGTGGGCCCGCTTCCTCGGCGCCTACCGGGCGGCCGGCGGCCCCGCGCTTCCCGCGGCAGGCGACCCCTGGCCCCGCCTGGAAGGGCCGGCCCGCGCGCTCACCGTGCAGACCGCCGCCCTCGCCCTGGCGAAGGCGGCCGAGCAGGGGCGCCCCATCGACGAGGTGGAGCAGCTCGTGGTCGCGGCCTGCGAGCGGATCGCCGCCCTTCCGCAGGCCAACTGAGCCCGCACGCAACCGTGTCGGCCGCTCCCGCGTCGTCACAGGGGCAACGGACCGTACACCCCGTCGAGGAGCTGACCTGGATGAAGTGCCCCAAGTGCCACGCGGAGATGCACACGTACAACCGCAACGGCGTCCAGATCGAGCAGTGCAGTGGCTGCCGGGGGATCTTCCTCGACTTCGGTGAGCTGGAGGCCCTGGCCCGCATCGAGTCCCAGTGGGCCCAGCCCGCGCCGCCCGCCGCGCCGTACCCGCAGGCGCCGGGCCCCGCCTGGGGAGCCCCGTACGGGGGCCACGGCGGCGGCCACTACGGGGGCCACGGCCACCACTCTCACCGCAGCTTCGCGCACATGCTGTTCTCGACCTGACCGGCCCCGGCACGGAGGAAGCCCCGGCGGACGAATCCGCCGGGGCTTCCCGCTGTGCGCGATACTGGGATTGAACCAGTGACCTCTTCCGTGTCAGGGAAGCGCTCTCCCGCT
>NZ_BAABEP010000014.1:0-127323 GCF_039540215.1 Streptomyces tremellae | reverse complement strand
GCCAAGGAGTTGGGATCGCACGTTGTCTTCCTAAGACCGCTTGGCCTCCGACTTGGTCCCTCGCCGGTCTCGTACGCCGCCACCGCCACAGCCCCAGGGCCGCGGCCGCACCCGCACAGGCCCCCGGCACCCCGCCGACCAGGAACCACCCCGCGGCGCACACGGCGGTGGGCTGCCCCCAGCGCCGCGCCAGGGCGGCGAGTTCGGGCAGGGGGCGCGGCCGTCCGCCGGTACGCTCCCCCGCGAGCAGCGCCCCCTGCCGCGTCCGTGCCGCACACTCCCGACGCTCCTCGGCCCACGCGGCCACGACACAGGCCAGCGCGGCCAGCGCCGCGACCGTCATCCACAGCCTGTGGAAGAAAACGCCGCTCATCCCGCCTCCGCCGCGCTCACGACCCGGGCCGCCCACCACAGGCCGGCCGCCTCAAGCAGGCCGCCGACCGCCAGGCAGGCGAGGCCCGCGGGGGTGTGCAGCAGGACCCGCAGCGGGCCCGCGCCCATCGCCGAGCCCAGCGCGATGCCGACCGCGGGCAGCACCGCGAGCACCACCACCGTCGACCAGGCGCCCGCCAACTGCGCCCGCAGCCCCTGCCGCTGGTCGCACTCGGCCCGCAACGCGCCCTCCAGCCGTTCGAGCCCGGACGCGAGGCCCGCGCCGCCGTCCACGGCCACCCGCCAGCAGGCGGCGAGGCCGACCAGGCCGTCCGCGCCTGGCGCCCGCGCGGCCCGCCGGAGCGCGGCCGGCACATCGCCGCCGAACCGCACGGCCGCCGCCACTGACGCCTCGTCCCCGCCCAGGCCCCCGGTCACCGCGGCCGCGTCCCGCAGCGCCCGTACGGGCTGCGCGCCGGCCCGCACCTCACCCGCGAGCACCCCGCACAGCGCGACCACCGACTCGGCCCGCGCTTCGGCGGCCCGGCGCAGCCCACGCGCCCGCAGCGCCCGGCGCACCAGCGGCACCGCGCACGCACCCGCCACGAGCGGCAGCGCCGACGCTCCCACCACCGCCACGAGCACGGCAGCGGGCAGGCAGAGCCACTCCCCGCCGAGCGCCCCCACCCGGTCGCGCAGCCACGCCAGAACGCGCCGCGCCACCGGGCCCGGTGGCGCGGCGCCGCCCTCGAAAGCGGCGGCAAGCGCCCACGCCCGCGCCCGGAGCCGGCTCCCCCGCGCCCCGCCCAGGGCCGCGCACACCGCGCCGAGCAGCGCGGCCCACGCGCACTCCCCCACCGACACGCCCGTCACAGCGCACGCCCGATCAGCGCCGTCAGCCGGCCGCAGCCCCGCTCCCCGACGAACCCGTCGGGCGCCCACCGCAGCGCGGGCACCGCCACCACGAGTCCCGCCGGGTCACGCTCCAGCACGCACACCTCCGCCACGCGCCGCCGCCCCGCACGGTCCCGTACGAGATGGAGCACGACGGACACGGCCGCCGCCAACTGGCTGTGCAGCGCCGCCCGGTCGAGCCCGGCCGCCGTGCCGAGCGCTTCGAGGCGCGCGGGCACGTCACGCGCCGCGTTGGCGTGCACCGTGCCGCACCCGCCCTCATGCCCCGTGTTCAACGCGGCCAGCAGATCCGTCACTTCGGCGCCGCGCACCTCGCCGACCACCAGCCGGTCCGGTCTCATCCGCAGGGCCTGCCTGACGAGGTCCTTCAACGTCACCTCGCCCGCGCCCTCCTGGTTGGCGGGCCGTGATTCGAGGCGCACCACATGGGGGTGGTCGGGCCGCAGTTCCGCCGAGTCCTCCGCGAGCACGATCCGCTCCCGCGGCCCGACCAGCCCGAGCAGGCTCGAAAGCAGCGTCGTCTTCCCGAACTTGGGACAGGGACACCTCTAGTGAGGCAGACTCGGAGAATGAAGACCGCCAAGGCGCCAACCGGGCAGCGCACCCGGGCCGTCATCTACGTCCGCATCAGCCAGGACCGCGCGGGCTCCCACCTCGGCGTGAAACGCCAGCACGAGGACTGCGAAGCCCTCGCCGAGCGAAACGGCTGGGACGTCGTCGAGCTGTACGTCGACAACGACCTGTCGGCCTACTCCGGCAAGCCCCGGCCCCGCTACCGGCGCATGCTCGCCGACCTCGAAGACGGCGCCGCCACCGTCGTCATCGCGTGGCACACCGACCGGCTCCACCGCTCCCCCACTGAGCTGGAGGAGTACATCGACATCTCCGAGCGGCGCGGCGTCAACACCCACACCTGCCAGGCCGGACCGATCGACCTGTCGACGCCGTCCGGCCGCATGACCGCGCGCATCCTCGGGGCCGTCGCCCGGCACGAGTCCGAGCACAAGGGCGAGCGCGTCGCCCGGGCGCGGCAGCAGAAAGCCGAGGCGGGCCAGTGGGCCGGCGGCATCCGCCCGTTCGGCTGGGGTGTGCCCACGGGCGAAATCGTGAAGCGGACGATCACGCGCGTCGACGACGAAACGGGCGAGGAGATCGAGGAGGAGGTCGAAGTCCCGGTCCTCAACATGAACAAGGCCGTCCCCGAGGAGGCGGCCGCGTTGAACGAGGGCGTCGATATCCTGCTCGGCGGCGGATCGCTGAACAGCTGGTTGAAGTGGCTGACCAACAAGGGCTTCACCACGACCCGCGGCAACCCGATCACCTCCATGGAGGCGCGCGACATGCTCCGGCGGCCCCGGAACGCCGGCATCTCCGTGTACCGCGGGAAGGAAGTCGGCCGTGGCCAGTGGGACGTCATCATCCCCGAGCCGAAGTTCCGCGCCGTCGTCGCGATCCTCAACGACCCGACGAGGCGCACCTCCCCGGGCAACAAGGTCAAGTACCTCGGGTCGCTGATCTACCGGTGCGGGCAGCCAGGGTGCAACGAGACGACGATCTGCACGAAGTCCGGCGGGGCGAAGCACGTCGGCTACCGGTGCGTGACGCGCCACGGCGGCTCACGGCGCGGGGACAAGACGGACGAGTACGTGATCGACCTGATCATTGACCGGCTGTCGAAGCCCGACGCGGCCGACCTGCTGACGCCGACGGACAACGGCATCGACGTGGCCGCCCTCCAGGAGGAGAGCGAGCAGATCCGCCGGCGCCTGACCGACACCGCGGCGGCGTTCGGCGCAGGGCAGATCACGCTGCCACAGTTCACCGAGGCGTCGACCGTGGCGCAGACGCAGCTTGAGAGCGTGAACAAGCAGCTGGCGCGCGCGGCGACGAAGGACCCGCTCGTGGGCCTGGTGGGGGCGCCGGACGTACGGAAGGCGTGGGAGGCGCTGGATCTGCCGCAGCAACGCGCGGTATTGCGGGCGCTGCTGGAAGTGACGATCCTGCCGGCGCGGCCTGGCCGGATGCCCGATGGCGGGTACTACGACTACGACGCCATCAAAGTGGAGTGGCGGCGTGGAGCGCAAAAGACCCCGAGCGCGTAGCTATTCCGGGTAATTGACTACCAGCATTGCAACCATTCTTCACGTGCGGATACTTCGGCGATCAGCTCGTTCAGGTCGGCGCTCAATTGGGTGGAGGCATACCGCGAGTTGATCGCCCAGGTAATTTCCCCCGGCCTTTCGAGAGGTATACACGGGACACTGTGTGGCATTGCGCGCGGCGGCGTCAGGTGCCACTCGACACGAGCCGTACTGGCGCCCGATGGGCGCGGCCCCGGGGCTCCGGCGGGGCGGCCCGTTCGCAGCCAGCGCCCCTCCACCTGCATCACGAATCGATGCAGCTCATTGAGCTCACTGCAAAGCGCTTGCTGGGCTTCACCAGGGCGGATTTTCACCGTGTAAATACCCGAAGAGACATGCAGTCCACAGGCTCGATCAATGGGCATTTCGACGTCATGACTGATTTCAAAAACAACAGGAAAAGGCGTTTGGATCCTGGGCACAGTTCCCCCCACTTGCACGTGCTCCCCGCGAGCTCGGTCGTTCACCAGCCCTGGGTAGGTGAACACATCATGCACACCGCACCGCGCGCGCACCAGTGGTGACGGAAATCTTACTCACCGTCATGTCGTTTAGGAGGTCGAGCACCCCAAGCCCGCACCAGCTCCCGCACCCGTTGCTGGTCATCCGGGGATAGGGAATTGAAGTCGTGCACGAGCGCGCGCGCCTCGCGCCCCTCGGACCAGACGCTGTCGATCCCGAAGAACTGAGCACCGGCCGCGTCCTGAACGGCGCCGAGCGGCAGCCTCAGGCCCGCCGCGAGCGCCCGCAGTTCAGGTAGCCGCGGGGGGATGATTGGCAGCCCCTTCTCCAGACGGTTGATAACTGCATGCTTCCAAAGGTGCCCGCCGTCGGGGCGGTCTGGATCGACGCACTGCTCAGCGAGCTTCCTCAGGCTCAGCCCCAGCTCGGCCCGGCGACTCCGCACCAGCTCGGCCAGGTCGTGCCGCGGTTCAGCGGTGCCCATGATCTTCCTTTCCATCGCTGCCGGACGTCTGGCCTGTCGCCCTCGACACGCAGGGATGAGCGCCGGTGGCGCCATCCGCTGTTCGCTCGCCCCGACAGATTGTCTATGTAGAGAGACGAGGGGCGCTACCCGGCCGCTCATTGATGGCCGAAAGTATCCGACTGGACACGCGCAGCAATGTTGTCTGTCGAGATAGACAAGACGTCTGCCTCGTGAGACTGTCTATCGAGAAGGACGCTCTGACACTTCGAGGTGAACATGATCGATCAGCCTTGGTACCGGCTGGTTGCCGGAAGCGACCTGCTGCGGACGCTCATGCGGCGCACCGGAGACGGGCGCCCCGTCAGCATCCGAGCCCTAGCCGAAGCCGCACAGATCCACCACAGCACCATCGGGCATCTGTTGACCGGCGTACAGGACGTAGTCCGGGAACCGATCGCACAGGCGATCGCGGACCGGATTGGCGTGGACCTGCACGTCCTGTGGGAGCGGGATGGCCGCACGGCGCGCTCCCACCGCCAAACCCTGACAAAGACGGCGGAAGCGTCGTCCTGCTCAGCCTGCCCCAATTCACTAAATGCCGAAGCGGCCGGGAGTCCAGTCCCGACCGCTTCGAGTGAGCGCACCCCCGCCCGCGTAGCAGCAGAGAAGGGAACGTCTCGATGACGATTCTGCCAGAAACCGCCGACACCGCCTGCCTCGGCCCCGAGGGCCTCCACGCGATCGCCACGGACATCATCGGCACCACGTTCGCCACCCCCGACCAGGCCGCCGCGCTCCACCAGATCGCCGAGCTCCTCGCCGCCACCGACGACCCCGCCGCCGCCGTCGAGCAGGTCCTCCAGCAGACGCGCCGCTGCCGCGCCTACGGCTGGTGCACCGTGACCGGCCCCCACGAGCTGCACCGCTCCGGGACCATCGAGTACCCGACACCCGAAGCGCCCGGGGCCAGCATCCTCGACGGCACGCTGATGCACGAGGACGGCGACCCGCAGCCGCCTATGGTCGGATTCCTGGACGCCGACCTCACCCCGGCAGAGACCCGCCGCCGCTGCGCCGAGATCCGCGCCCACGTCGCCCAGGTCGAACTCCTCGCCGACCTCATCGACCCCGATGCGGTCGAACCTGCTGCCGAGACCGCCGCGGTCACCGCGCCGGGCGCGCGCGGCACCCTGCGCGCCGAGCTGTACACCAGCGACCACGAAGACCCGGCCGAACGGTGGACGAAGGTCACCCTGTGGGCAGATGCCAGCCTCGACGCTGAGATGACGCTCGACGAGGTCGACCTGTACCTCGCGGACCTCGACCAGTTCGCCGTGCGCGTCCGGTCCCTGCGCCAGGCCCTCGCCGCCGAGCTGACGGCCCCGGCCCAGACTGAGCCGGCCGCGCACCCGGCTGGTGCCCCCTGGTGCACGGATCACGTCGCCGAGGGCGACAACGGCGAGCCGGTCCACCAGGGCACGCCGTTCGCAGTTCCCGCGCCCGCCGACGCCCGCCCGGGGCTCGCCGAGCTGGTCGCGGGACAGCTCGTGCACGACGAGGCGTTCGCGACCCCCACGGTGTTCCTGCGGCTCGGCGACGGCGACGAGATCGGCATCACCCGGCGCGCCGAGGCGCGCCTGCTCGCAGACCGGTTCCAGGACTTCGCCCGCCAGCTCCGCTCCACCACGGCCTTCCTCGCCGACGGGACCCAGGCGTGAACCCGTCCACCAACGCCGCGACGGCCGGGGTGACCACCACCCCCGGCCGTCCGGCCCGGCCGGTCCGCGACCCGGACCCCGCGCGCAACGCCGCCTACTGGGCCCGTATCGAGCGCACCGTCGCCGCCGCGCCGCCCCTGTCCGACGAGCAGCGGGCCAGGCTCCGCGTCATCTTCCACCCGACCACCGCGGCCAAGGGGGCAGCGTGAGCGAACTCGACACCTGGCTGGCGCACTACCGCGCCGCCGGCGAACCCATGACCATCGAGGACCGCGCCGTGCACCATGCCCTCGTCGCCTTCTGCGAACAGCACCGCGCCTGGCCCCGCCTCGACGGCGGCGAGACGGCCGACCTGTGGGGCTTCGGGTACGTCCCCGTGCGGGCCGTCGCCGAGGACGGCACCGGGCTCTGGCTGCACCTGGCCGATCTGATGGAGCCCACCGGCGTCACCTACATGCAGCTGCGCGCCGCGTTCGACCAGGACCTCGCCGACGAGTACAGCGACGTCGCCCTCGTCACCTTGCCCCACGGCGGCCTGCACCTGGTCAAGACCACGTTCGCCATGCGCGTGTTCATGGGCATGTCCCCGTGGGCCAAGGAGTGGTGGGCCAACACGAAGGACCTGCTGCGGCTGGGGTTCCTGCACTCCGGCCTCGCCGACACCCTCGGCATGGCCGACGGCATCCGCGGGGAGGGCCCGCTGCCCTCGGTCGAGGTCGCCCGCCACACGGCGTTCCGCGGGCCGCGCCTGGACGGAGACCAGCAGTGACGCGGCGCCCCGGCCAGTGGCCGGTCCCGCCGCGCCGCCCCGTACCGGAGGACGACGAGCAGGGGCGCCAGCACCTCGCGGCGAGCGCCATCCGCGCCCGCTTCCACGTCGTGCTCGGGTCGATCCGGGCGGACCTCGAAGAGCAGCCCAGCCCATCGACCGTGCGCGCGGCTGCCCGCTGCTGGACGGACGCGATCACGAACCTCGCCGACGAGGCGGTCCAGCGGTTGAAGAAGGCCGGCTAACCGACCGGTGCGGCCGGGCCCGACCGATGTTCCGGGCCCGGCCGCGCCCCACGAACACTTCTTCTTCGGCACGACAGAAAGCCACCGTTCGTGAGAACCCCCGCGGCCCCGGCCGCCACACTCTTCGACGAGCCCGCCCCCACCCGCCGGGCCGTCGCCCCGCGCCGCGGTCTCGCCCCCGCCGCCGCGCGCCTCGTTGCAGCCAGCAGCCCCGACCTGGCCGACCCGCATCGGCGGCGGCGCCTGTTTCTGGTTGTCGCCTGCCCGTACTGCGACCACCAGCACGTCCACGCCGCCGGTCACATCGGACAGCCGCGCCTGTGCATCCGCCAGTCCCGGTGCGTCGGCCAGCCCGGCGGCGCCTACTTCTTCCCGGCGGTGACCCGGTGATGGACCAGCCCCTGCCCATCCCGCAGGACCTGCCGGGCGCGGCCGCCGCCTACGCCGCCGCGGGCATCTGCGTCTTCCGTGTCCGCCCGGACAAGGCGCCCTTCGCGAACTGCCCCCGGTGCAGGCCGCCATCTCCCACCCGGCCGAACCCGTTCTACATCGAGCACCGGCCTGAGGAGTGCCGCTGCACGGCGCGCACCTGCCACGGCTTCCACGCCGCAACCACCGACGTCGACCTCGTCAGGCAGTGGTGGGCCGAGCAGCCCGACGCGAACATCGGCGCCCCGTGCGCCCTGAACAGCTGGGCCGTCCTCGACATCGACCCGCGCCACGGCGGCGACCAGTCTCTCGCCGTCCTCGAACAGCGCGTCGGGATCCTGCCCGGCGCCGTCATGCAGCTCACCGGGGGCGGCGGCCTGCACATCGTCTACCGCACCCCGAGCGTCGCCCTGCCCGGAACGCTGGGGCCCGGCCTCGACGTCAAGCACAACGGCTACGTCCTGCTCGCGCCGTCCCTCCACGCCAGCGGCGGACGGTACCGCTGGTCTGGGGACGGCCGCTTCCGCCAGCCCGTGACGCCGTGGCCGGCCGCGCTCACACCGTGGCAGAGGGGAGCTGCCGCGTGACGACCTCCGAGCACATCGCGCAGGGTGTCGACGCTGCGCTGGCCAAGCTCGGCGCGCAGGCTCCGCCGCCGCGGGCGGGCGCGGCCCGCGGTTCGTTCCAGGTGCCTTCCGAGCGTCTCGGCTCGTACACGCGCAAGGCGTTGCAGACCGAGTGCGACCTGATCGTCGGCGCCCCGGACGGCGACCAGAACAACACCATCAACCGGGCCGCATTCAACGTCGGCACGCTCGTGGCCGCCGGCGCCATCGGCGAGGACGACGCCCGCGAGGCGCTGCTGTCGGCCAGCCGCGCGGGCAACCACCCCGAAAGCCGGGCCCGGCCGAGCATCGAGTCCGGGCTCCGCAGCGGCCAGCAGCACCCGCGCACCCCCTGGCCCCCGGTCTCGCACTCCGCGGCGGCCGCCGACATCCGGGACCTGCTCGGCGGCGACTCCATCGACTGGAGCGACGTCGAGCATGGGCACACCCAGCCGGTCGACGAGCCCCCGGCCCCGAGCGAGGCGCAGGGCGCCAACACCGGGCCCGAGCCCGTTCCCGGGCTGATCCCCGAGGAGTTCTGGGCCGCCCGCCCCGAGCTGCGGCACATCCGGCAGGCCGGGCACTCCCGCACCCGATCCGGGGACGTCGCCCTGCTGTCCGTCCTCACCCGCCTGTCCTCGCTGGTCTCGCATCGCATCCGCGCCGACACCGGCATCGCCGGGTTCGCCTCGCTCAACCTGTTCGGCGGGATCATCGGCCCGTCCGGCATCGGCAAGTCCACCGGCGTCGAGGTCGCCGACCGGCTCATGCCCGCGCCGCTCGACCTCGACTTCCGCGACGGCCTGCCGCTCGGATCCGGCGAGGGCCTCGCCGAGGTGTTCATGGGCATCGTCGAGGAGGAGACGGGCGAGGTCCGGAAGAAAGGCGGCACAGAGACCCCCGTCACCGTGACCGTCCGCAAGCAGGTCCGGCACAACGCGTTCTTCTACGTCGACGAGGGCGCCACGATCACCCGCCTGATGAAGGAGCGCTCCGGATCGACGCTCGGCGAGACCCTGCGCAGCGCGGCTGTCGGCCAGACGCTCGGGCAGACCAACGCCAGCAAGGACACCAGCCGGTACATCCCCAGCGGCTCGTACAGCCTCGGCCTGCTGGTCGGTTTCCAGCCGGAGACCGTGGCCCCGCTGTTCGAGGAGGTCGCCGAGGGTACACCCCAGCGATTCGTGTGGGTGCAGGTCATCGACCCGTCCATCCCCGACGTGCCGCCGCCGTGGCCCGGTGAGCTGCACGCGTGGCGGGAGGCGGCCACCGCGCCGCCCGGGGACGAGGCCAGCCGCTTCGTCCTGGTCTCCTTCGACGAGTCCATCAGGGCAGAGTTGCGGGCCGCCGACCTGGCCAAGGTCCGAGGGCAGCTCGCTGCGGCCGAGTTCAACCAGCTCGACTCGCAGGCTCCGGTGATGCGGGTGAAGCTCGCGTCGCTGCTGGCGATCCTCGCCGGGCGGCAGCACGTGGTCCCCGAAGACTGGCAGCTGGCGCTGCTGCTGTGGGAGGCGTCGTGCGCGACCCGGGACGCGGTGCTGGCGTACGGCGCGGCGCAGCGGCGGGCCGAGCACGAGAGGCGCACCACGGCGCGCATTGAGGAGGAGGTGCGCGTCGACCACGCGAAGCACCTCGCCGAGGAGAAGCGGACGCACAGGATCGTCGAGCGGCTCGCCCTCCGGATCTCCGCGTACGTCCACGCGCACGGGCCGCAGCACCGCAAGGCTCTCCGGGGCCGCGCGGCCGGCCAGGAGAAGAAGCTCCTGCCCGATGCCTACGACTACGCGCTGCTGCGGGAGTGGCTCGTGGAGGTGGACGGGCGCTTCGCGCCGGGTCCTGTCCCCCCATCGTGAGGGGGGGAAGGGGGGGAAGGGGGGAACGCGGTTTTCCCCCCTCTCCCTCTCTCGCGGTCACGAATATCGTTTCGCCGAGAAACTATTGCACGCGCAAGTAACTCGATGACCTGCGTAAATGGAAGATCAAGATCAATAACTATGTGACTCGCATAGCGCGCGAGGCCGAGAGGGCGAAGGGGGGAAAAATCCGTTCCCCCGTTCCCCCCTCGACTCGCCCACCCCGAAGGAGATCGCCATGGCAGGCGAAACCGTCATCACCGTCATCGGCAACCTGGTCGACGACCCCGAACTGCGCTTCACCCCGGCCGGCGCCGCGGTCGCCAAGTTCCGCGTTGCCTCCACCCCGCGCGTCTTCGACAAGCAGACCAACGAGTGGAAGGACGGCGACAGCCTGTTCCTCACCTGCTCGGTGTGGCGCCAGGCCGCCGAGAACGCCGCCGAGACCCTCGCGCGCGGCATGCGCGTCATCGTCCAGGGCCGGTTGAAGCAGCGCTCCTACGAAGACCGCGAGGGCGTCAAGCGCACCGTGTACGAGCTCGACGTCGAAGAGGTCGGCCCGAGCCTCGCCCGCGCCACCGCCAAGGTCACCAAGAACCCGCCCCGCGGCGGCGCGGCCCCGGCGGGCGACGACCCATGGGCCGGCGCGCAGCCCGCGCAGCAGCAGAACACCGGCGGCTGGGGCGCGCCCCCGTCCAGCCAGCAGACCGCCGCAGCGCCCGGCATCTACAGCGAGACGCCCCCGTTCTGACCGGCACCTGACGAAGGAGACGACGATGACACCCCACGAGATCGCCCTGCTTACGCTCGGCGCGACCCTCGGCTCCCTGCTGACGTCGGTCTGCCAGCTCGGCACCGGGATGGCGGCCGACGCGCGCGCCCGCCGCGCATCCGCGCGCGCCGAACAGCACCGCACACACGCGCTCCTCCCGGCCGACGAGACCGGACGCCGCAGGGGCAGCCGATGAACACCTGCGGCCTGTGCGAGCGCGAGCTCGAAGACGGCTACCTCTGCCCCGGCTGCGCGACCTCGACCACCGCGCGCCTGCAACGCCTGCCCGACCTGTACGAGGCGCTGGCCGCGTTCCTGACACCCGGCCGCCGCGGCGGCGGCCAGGCGGCGCGCGCCGGGCGCGCGGGAGCCTCCCTGCCGGTCGCCGAGGACGCGCTCGGCCTGCGCGGGCCCGGTGGCATGGTCGGGGTCCTGGAGGACTGGCGCTCGGCGATGCAGGCCGACCGCGGGTGGAAGGAGCCGGCCGCCGCGGGGCTGCTGGAGCAGCGCGTCGTGCGCGCCGCGCGCGGCCTGGTGATGAACATGGACTGGATCGCCGCGTCGTGGCCGCTCGCGGGCGCGTTCGCCGAGGAGATCCGCGACCTGGTCCGCGACGTCGAGAGCATCGTCGACCCGCCCGACCCGCGCGAGCGCGGCATGCGGCTGGGGTTCTGCCCGGCCGTGTACGAGGACGGGGCGCTGTGCGGCAGCGTGCTGCGCCTGTACCCCGGCGAGAAGACGGTGACGTGCCGGTTCTGCGGCGCGGTGTACCCGCAAGCGACGTGGCTCGGGTTGAAGGCCCTGATGGACGAGGACGCGGCCGCCCGCGCCGCCGCGAACTGGCTCGCCGCAGCGACAGGGTGATGGCCCATCAAGCTTGCGTCGAACCCCCGGGTTAGATATGGTGCACGGGATGGACGCGAAGCCCTGGCAGGACCGGGTCCGCGAGGAGGACCAGCTGTTGGAGCAGCTGAACCGCCTCACCTCCCAGTCCGCCACACGACGAGCGCAGGCACTGCGCGAAGGCGTGGAGCAGACCGGCTCCATCGCCGAGGCCGCCCGCGTCCTCGGCCGCAGCTGGAACGCGGTCTACAACGCGCTCAAGAAGGACGACAGCAAGAAGGCGTCCGGCAAGCCGGACGCCACGACAACCGAATAGCAGAGCGGGGCCAGCCGACTCCCCGGGTGTTGGAGCACCCGAGGGCGCGCGCGCCGGCCGACCCCAACGCCCCGGAGCGCTGACACGCTCCGGCACTTGCCCATCAACGAGATCGGACCTCGTCATGGACCACGGCAATCCTAAGGGTCTTGCGCACGCAAGACTTTCCAACGTAGAACGGCGGCTCGTCGCCGTCGGCTCGATCCGCCGCCGCGCGGGCCGCACCCTCACGGTGCGCGCCACCGCGGCCGGCGTCACCGGCACCATCACCCCCACCGCGCACGGCCCGCAGGCGGATGCCTGCCCCCTGTGCGGCGACTGGGAGTGCACCTGCACCCCCTGGACGGGCGGTGCCCGGTGAACGACACCACCACCGAACAGACCGCCGCGGCCGACGCTCGCGACATCCTCCTCACCGTCGCCGACCAGCTCGCCGACGGCCCGCACTACCGGACCATCACCGAGGCAGAGCGCCTCGCCCTCATCCTCGACGCCGTCACCGCACGGCACGGCTACGGCGTCCCCGCGCTCAACCTCGACCGCGAGGTGCGCCTCCTGGCGCCCACGATCGCCTGGGAGCTCTCCCGCGGCGAGTACGCGCTGATTCTGAGGCGCGCTGCTGGGGGTGCCCAGTGACCGCGACCAACCGGGACGTGACGCGCTGGCAGCAGCGCTCCCACAAGGCGATCGGCGAGTTCCTGGCTCACGCCGCCAAGACCGGTCTGCCGCCGCTGACGTGGATCATCGCCAGCGGCACGGGCGCCATCACCGGGGAGGCCTCGGTCCTGCTGTCGAGTCCGGCTGAGCAGCGCGCCGCCGTTGAGGCGTGGGCCAGGCATCTCGGCGCGCAGGTCCACGAGCGCACCGGCCCCGACGGCGTGACCCATCTGTGGGCCCCCTTCACCTGGCCCCGGGACACGTTCGTCGGCGGCGCCATCCGCGCCGACATCCACCCCGCGCTCGACGAGGACGGCGACCGGTGAGCGGCCAGCGCACCGTCACGGTGCACACCCTCGACCACGGCCCCGTCACCCTCACCTGCCCCACCTGGTGCACGGGCGAGCACGAGCAGGGCGGCTATCGCGCCGACATCGAGCACATCGGCCCGGCCCGCCTGTGCACCTGGCGCGGCTACGACATCGCCATCGCCGAACTCGCCCAGGCACCCTACGGCACCCTCTCCCACATCCGGGCGAGCGTCGACATCGGCGACATGTCCAAGGCCCTGGAGCCCGACGAACTACGCCAGCTCGGCGCCGAGCTCATCCGCTACGCCAGCGAACTGCACGCCCTCGCCGCGCAGCTCACCGACCTGCGCACCCGAGGCGGTACCCGATGACCTGGACCGCACGCCAGAGCCTCGCCGCGGGGGCGGCCACGGTGACCGTGGCCATCACCGGTGGCGCGTTCTGGCTCTCCTACGAGCACCTGCACGATGTCGCCGCCGCCAATGGGCTGCCCGGAGTACGGGCATGGGCCTGGCCCGGGGTGATCGACTCGTTCATCATCGCGGGCGAGATCCTCATGCTCCGCGCCTCGCTGCGCCGCGGCCGCTTCGACTGGTTCGCCTGCCTGCTCGCCTCCGTCGGCTCGGTCGGCTCGATCGCGCTGAACGTTGCCGGGGTCGGACCGGCCGCCGCGCCGATGCAGTACGTCGTCGCCGCCGTCCCACCATCGGCCGCGCTGCTCGCGTTCGCCGCGGTGATGCGCCAGCTGCACGGCGCCCTCGCCAAGGAGCCCGCGCCGCAGCGGGCGGCGGCCGAGCCCGCTCCGTCCCCGGCCATCCCACGCCCCGAGCTGGTGCCCGCCGGTGTCCGGCTGCTCCCGCTCGTCGGGCCCGGCGCGGCCGCCCGGGAACCGGGCACCGTGGCGCACCCCGAGGTGGTGCCCGCGGGCGCCCGGCTCCTGCCGCTCGTCGCCGCCGAGATGACCACCGAGGTCACCCTCGAACGCATCGAACCGGAGCCCGAGCAAGCGGTCATCCGCCCCGCCGTCCAGACCGGCTGGCGCGCCCTGGACTGGCCCCCGGTCTCGGACCGCACGGTCACCGCGCTGACCCGCATGATGACCACGCCCACGCCAGCCGACGAGGCCCGCCAGGTGGTCACCGTGCCGGTCACCATCACCCCCGCCGAACTGCGCAAACGCGCCCGGAAGCTCAACCGCGAAGCGGTCAACGACACCGGACGCCCCGTGACCATCGCCACCCTCATGGACGAACTCGGCCTCTCCCGCCGCGACGCCACCGCGCTGCGCCGCGAGATCACCGACGGGAGGCGGTCATGACCGAGCCCCGCATCATCCCGCCCCCGCCCACCTACCCGCCCACCGTCGGCGCCGCCAAACCTGCCCCCGAGCCACGCATCATCGTGGTCACCCCCGAGCAGCCCAAGCCGCCCAAGCCGAAGCTGCTCAACGCGCGCCGCATCGCCTACAACACGACCGCCGCCGCCGTCGCGCTCGCGCCGGTCTTCGGCGGCTACTCCCTCGCGACCGCCCTCGGCATCGCCCTGCACGACTGCCGCACCCAGGCATCCCTGCCCGGCGCCTGGGCCCTCGCCGGCGGCCTGCTCGCCGCGACCCTCTACGTCGATCGGACCCGCTCCGGCTGGATCGCGCGCCTCCTGCTCGCCACCGCCGTCATCGGCGCCCTGCTCTCCCTGCCGTTCCTCGACGGCCTTCTCTACGTGATCACTGGAGTTCACCGATGAACGCACCCCTCACCGTCGGCGGCCTGGTCGTCGGCCTGTCCGTCGCCGTCTGGTACCTCCTGCGCTGGTGGCACGGCCAGAAGAAGGGCGGCCCGAAGAACTGGCGCGACCTCATCCCGTTCGCCTCGGGCATCGGCCTCGGAATCCTCGCCGCGTCGTGCGCCGGCGGCGTCCTGGGCACCGTCGCAGGTTGGGTCCGCCACCTTGCCGACGCGGCAGGCGACAAGGTCGTCTCCGGCGCCACCGGCAGCGCATCCCCGACCCTGAGCATCGCCGGCGTCCCGCCCATGAGCCCCGGCGGCGCCCTGCTGACCGTGGCCGCGTTCGTAGCCCTCTTCGCCCTGTGGAAGAAGATCAAGGACAGCTCCCGCAAGCCCCTCGCGTTCGGGTCCGTCTGCGGCATCACCCTCGGCATGTCGCCCGGCGTCGCCGGCAGCGTCGCCCTGGCCCTGCTCCCCCTGGTCAACTCGGCAGGCAACAGCGTCCTGGGGCTCATCTGATGTCCGCCCTGCACCGCGCCGGCCACCGCATGGTGGCCGGCCACCGCAAGCAGGTACGCCGCATCGGCCGATGGGTCACCGAGCAGGGCAACGCCAAGTCGAGCGCCTGCCGCCTCGCCGCCCTCGCCGCGTGCGGGTACGTCCTGCTGAGCGCCGCGTACCGCGCCCGAACCATCATGTGGGCCTTCGCCATCGTGTGGTTGTGGCTCGCCTGGCGGGCCGGCAGGGGGGCCGCCAAGCAGGCCCCCGTCGAGCCCGCCGAGACACCCCGCAGGGCCATCGCCCGATGGGTCGTACAACTCATCGGCGACCGCCCCGGCGTGCACCTCGCCGAGCTGTACCCCGCGATGCGCGCCCTGCCTGGGATGGAGGGGCACGATGACGCTGCCCTCCGGCAGGCCCTTCGGGAGCTGAACATTCCCGTCACCAGGAGCATGCGCGTGGGCACCGTCGAGGGCCGCTCGGGCATCCGCATGGCGGACGTCGCCCCTCTCCTGTCCCCCGGCGGAGAGCAACCCCTCTCCAAGGGTGGAGACGCAGGTCAGAGCGCCGATTCTCCGGCCGGAGAGCGGCCCGAGACCGCCGATTCTCCGGCCGGAGAGGAGGTGACCGCCGCATGATCCGGCACCTCTTCCGAGCCCTGCTCGGCTACGACCAGCCCGTGTTGAACTACTGCGCCCGGCACGCTGGCCACTACCCGCCGTCGCACTTCCCGTGCGACTGACCGGCCCCGCTGTCAGCCCCTCGTCGTAGGCTCGCGGCAACATCCCAACGAGCAAGTGCGGGGATGCGCGCGGATCGAGCCCCGCCCATACAGCACCGGGCGGGGCCTCGCCGCACAATGGGGCCATGGCCCGTCACCACTGGATCATCACCCTGCAATGGCACGACGCTGAGGGGCAGCACACCAAGACCCTCGACGGCACGTGGAACGCCAACCCCAGCGACACCCGGCAGGACATCTACCGGCACGCCTTGCGCTGGTCGACCGAGCGACTCGACGCTGAGCGGGCGGACCCCGCGGTCCTGCTGTTCGACACGGCACCGGACCAGCTGTGATGCAGCATGGTCATATGCGCGACTCGTACATCCCGCCCGGCCACATGACCGCCCGCCAGGCCGCCGACACCCTCGGCGTCCAGCTCGGCGGCCTCCGCCAGATCGTCCGCCGCGGCCAGCTGCACCGCGCCGGCGGCACCGACCGCTACCCGTACTACGCCACCCCGGACGTCCTGCGCCTGCTCGCGGCGCGGCGCGCCATCGAACGGCCCGTCTTGACCCGCAGGTCAGAGCTGTGTAACGATCTCCGTGCAGAGCTGTGCCCGCAAGCGGGTTGAACGCTTCACCGTCAAGGCCCCGACCAACGTCCCCGGTCGGGGCCTTTGTCGTGCCCGCACCCACCCGGAGGCGACATGCCCACCCAGACCACCGCTCAACGGCTCATCGCCTACCGGCAGGAGCTCCGCGCCGGATGCTTCCCCGCCAGCGTGGTCGAGAACCTCGTCCGTGACGCTGGCCGAGCCATCATCGCGGGCGGCGGCCTGCGCACCGGCGAGCCCGCTGCCCGTCTTCCTGTCCCCCTCGTCATCTGTGCTGCCAGCCAACTGGCAGCGCGCGAGTGGGTACGCGAGAACGGCGTCCCCGCAGACGACGCGGTCCCCGCCGACCGCCTCGACCAGGTCCGCCGACTCGGGACGTTCGCCATCCTCACCCTGCCCGGCTTCTGGGACCGGCCGGACGCCCAAGACCTCGCGGACTCCCTGACCGCCATGGCCCAGACCGACCTGGTCGACCAGCTGGCGAACCCCAGCATGGTCGGGTAGCGGCATGCCCACCGCCCCGCCCTCCCGCTGCACAGAGCCCGGGTGCCGCACCCTGACCCCCCGGGGCAAGTGCCCCGCCCACCAACGCCCCGGGTGGGCAGGCCGCGACGACAAGGCCGCCCGCTACGGCATCAGCTCCGGGCGCTGGCGCACGCTCAAGGCCCGCACCGGCGAGCGTGACAACTGGACGTGCTACCGCTGCGGCATCCCGCAGGACCAGCTGCTCGCCGACGACCCTGACGCCGAGCCGCTCCAGCTCGACCACATCACGCCCGTCGCCGAGGGCGGCTCCGTCGAGGACCCCGACAACCTCGGCCTGATCTGCGTGCCATGCCACACCGCGAAGTCAGCGGCCGAGGCAGCGCGCGGCAACGAGCGACGACGAGCACGGAGACAGCAGCCATGAGGACGTCACGCGTCTACGTCGGCGTCGAACTGCCCGACGGGAAGGTCCACACCGAGAGCTACGGCACTGTCGAGGTGCCGATCAAGGCCGATGGGACGCTCGCCGCAGGTGAGTTCTTCCGGGCCCTGGCCAGCCTCCTGACCGAGGCGGGCGCCTACCTGCGCGAGCTGTACCCGGTCGAGCCTCCCCCGGGGGAGGGGAGTCCGGATCTCCAGGTTGATCGCCAGGGGACCCGCCGCGGTCAGTGAAAGTCGCGCCCGCTCAGAATCTCCGAAGGGGGGTCCCACGTGGGCAGGACCCCGCAGCCCGCCGCGCTCAAGCTGCTCAAGGGCCGCTCCGACGGCCGCGACTCCGGTGGACGCCCGGTCAACCCGGGGCCGGCCTTCAAGCGCGTCCCGCCCGAGCCGCCAGAGTGGCTGACCGACGAGGCCCGCGCCGAGTGGGACCGAGTGGTTCCCGGCCTGACCCGCCTCGACCTCCTCAAGCCCGAGGACCGGGCCGCCCTCGCGGCGTACTGCGAGACCTGGGCGGTGTTCGTGGAGGCCACCAGCACGGTGCGGCGGGACGGCCTGACGATCGAGGCCGCGCAGGGCACGCTGCCTCACCCGGCGGTCGCGATCGCCCGGAATGCAGGCCGTGAACTGCGGACCTGGGCCGGGCACTTCGGCCTGACTCCCAGTACGGAGCAGGCCCTCGCGAAGGGGGCCGACGATGGCAGCGAGGACGACAACCCGTTCGCGTAAGCCCAAGCCCGCCGCGCCCGCCACGACACCGGCCGCGTTCCTGGACGCCGCCGATCTGGAGCGGCTGAAGCTCAGCCCTGAGGTGGCGTGGTACCTGCGGGAGCGCGGGCTGCCGCTGCCGGACTGCCCGCCCCTGATCCAGACCCCGAGCCCCGGCGACGTGCCGGGCGCCGTGTTCGACCCGGCCCGGGTCGACAAGGTCATCACCGCGTTCTCGAAGCTGCGGCACACGCAGGGCCAGTGGGCCGGGCAGCCGCTGCGGCCGGACCCGTGGCAGGTCGCGTACGTCTTGGCGCCGGTGTTCGGCTGGGTGATCTGGGACGACGACGCCGACGGCTACGTGCGGATCGTGCGCGAGCTGTACGTGGATGTCCCCCGTAAGAACGGCAAGTCCACGATGTGTGGCGGCATCGCGATGTACCTCACGTGCGCGGACGGCGAGCCTGGCGCGCAGGTGATCGCCGCAGCGACGACGGAACGTCAAGCCGGGTACGTGTTCGGCCCGATCAAGCAGCTCGCAGAGTCGGCGCCCGCGCTGAAACGGCACGTGAAGCCGTTGAAGAAGAAGATCCTTCACCCCCGGTCGATGTCCTATTTCGAGGTCATCAGCTCGGCCGCGGACGCCCAGCACGGCGCGAACCTCCACGGGGGCGTGGTGGACGAGCTGCACGTCCACAAGTCGCCCGACCTGGTCGAGACGCTGGAGACCGGCACCGGCTCGCGCCGTCAGCCTCTGATGGTCATCATCACGACGGCGGACGCGGGCAAGCGCGGGACGATCTACGCCCGCAAGCGCCACCGCATCGAGCAGCTGGCGCGCGGCATCCTCACCGATCCGTCCGTGTACGGCGTGGTGTGGGCCGCGGAGAAGGGCGACGATCCGCACGCCGAGGCGACCTGGCGGAAGGCGAACCCGGGGTACGGGATCAGCCCGACGCGGGCGTACCTCGCCAAGGCGTCGCGCGAGGCCCAGCAGAGCCCTGCGGACCTCGCGAAGTTCCTGCGCCTGCACCTGGGCATCCGGACCAAGCAGGAGACCAAGTTCATCCCCATGGACGCGTGGAACCGCAACGCGTCGATGGTCGATGAGCAGCTGCTCGCGGGCCGGGAGGCGTGGGGCGGTATTGACCTGGCTGCCACGAGCGACCTGTGCGCGTTGGCGTGGCTGTTCCCGGACGAGGACGGCGGGTACGACGCCCTGTGGCGGCTGTGGACACCGGAGGACAATCTTGACGCGCTGAACAAGCGCACCGCGAAGGAGGCGGAGGTGTGGGTCCGCGAGGGCCGACTCATCCTCACCCCGGGCAATGTGGCCGACTACGATTTCATCTTTCAGCAGGTCAAGCGGGACATGGAGACCTTCGACGTCCAGGCGATCGGCTACGACCCGTGGTCGGCGGCGCCTCTGGTCAACCAGCTGCGCGGCGAGGACGCGCCTCTCGTCAAGGTCCGGCAGGGCTTCGCGACCATGAGCCCGCCCCTGAAAGAACTCCAGCGCCTGGTCCTCGCGGGCGCGAAGGGCACGCCGCTGCTGCGGCACGGCGCGAACCCGGCGGTGACCTGGATGTTCGACAACCTGTCGGTGGCGATGGACGCGTCCGGCAACGTGAAGCCCGACAAGGCCCGCAGCGCCGAGAAGATCGACGCCGTTTCCGCCGTGGTGACGGCCCTGTCCGAGGCGTTGACGCGCGAGCCTCCGACGGAATCCGACTACGACGGCGAGTTGGTCGTCATCTGACGAAAGGGGCGGGCTCGTGGCGTGGTTCCGTAAGGCCCGTCCCGGCAGTGGACGGGTCATCACTCCCGAGGGCCTGCCGGTGACGGCGAAGGCGTCCCCGATGCGCAAGGACGGGGTCTTGGCGACGTTCGAGGGCATGGATCAGCCGTGGCAGTGGGACAGGCGGGTGATCGTGCCCGACCCGGGCATCCCTCTGCTCGACTACGCCAACGACCCGCTGTCGTTCTGGGGCAGCCAGCCCTCGGTGCGCAAGGTCGTGGACTTCCGCGCGCGGAACCTGGCGTCGATCCCGCTGCACCTGTACCGGCGGGTGTCCGACACGGACCGGCAGCGCGTCACGGACCACCCGCTCGCGAAGCTCCTGGCCGCCCCGGGCCCCGGGCTGACGCCGTTTCGGCTGTGGCACTCGGTCTTCGTCGACAACGACCTGTTCGACCGCTGGTGCGTGCGCGTCGTGGAGTCCGCCGACACCGAGTCGGGCTGGGAGCTGCTGCGCATCCCCGCGCCGCGCATGCGCCTGGTCGCGGACGGCTGGGGCCGCGTCGCGCAGGTCATCGTGCAGACGATGGACGGCCAGCAGGTGTCCGGGCCGCCGCGCGGCTACGTCTTCGACCACGGGTACGCCTCGCACGGGCAGGTCAACGGCACATCGCCGCTGCGCACGTTGCAGGACATCCTCGCCGAGGGCTCCGAGGCCGTTTCCTACCGGCGCTCGATCTGGCGCAACGGCGCGCGGGTGCCCGTCGTCATCCAGCGGCCGGCCGATGCGAAGTGGGCGCCGGGCGCGCGCGATCGCTTCGTAGAGTCCATGCGGCGGTTCCTGCGCGGCGGCGGCCAGGAAGGTGGAGCGCCGCTGCTGGAGGACGGCATGTCGATGGTGAAGGTCGACGCGTTCTCCCCCCGGGACACGGGCGACATCGAGGGCCGGCAGCTCAACGACGCCGAGGTCGCGTCCGCGTACCACATCGCCCCGGAGCTGGTCGGCGCCCGTCCGGGCAACTACTCCAACATCGACGCCTTCCGGCAGATGCTCTACCGGGACAGCCTCGGCGCGGACATCGCGGCGTGGGAGCAGACCTTGAACGCGTTCCTGCTGCCGCTGCTCGCCGCAGGCGACCCGGACCTGTACATCGAGGCGGCGGTCGAGGCGAAGCTGCGTGGTTCCTTCGAGGAGGAGGCCGCGGTTCTCCAGTCGTCGGTGGGCGCCCCGTGGCTGACCCGCAACGAGGCCCGCGCCCGGCGCAACCTGCCCGCCGTCGAGGGCGGGGACGAGCTGGTGACGCCCCTCAACGTCGTGACGGGCGGCCTGGCCTCGCCCCGCGACACGGCCCCGGACCCTGGGGCGTCGCTCCCAAAAGCACGGCGCCCGCAGGCCAAGAGCGGGCGCCCGAAGGACCTGGGGACGTTCGAGAGGGAGCGGGACCGCTTCACCGACGCCCTGACGACGTGGGCGCAGAAGCAGGCCGAGACGCTCCTGTCCGCGGCTGACGCGAAGGCGGACGGGCCACCGGACTTCTACCAGCTGTGGGCGGCTTCCTCGCCGGAACGCCAGGCGCAGCTGGCCGCGCTCATCCAGTCCTGGGGGTTCCGGCTCGCGCAGATCGGCGCCTGGTCAGTGCTCGGGGTGTGGAACCCGGACGCGGGCGGCTGGGACGCCGCGGTGATGGAGAACTGGCTCGCCGCCGCGGCGAAGTCGCACGCCGAGCAGTACGAGCAGGCCGGCCATCAGGCGATCGTCACCGCCATCGCGGATGAGGGCGACTGGCGCGACAACCTCGCCCAGGGCATGTCCGCATGGGTGTCCGCCGGCGCGACGCGAGCGGTCACAGCCGCGACGGAGGCCCGCGGTTTCGGCTCGCACGACGCGGCCGGCGCCTCCGGGCTGGAGGTCAAGCGGTGGAACACCGGCAGCAACCCGCGCGCCGACCACGCGCACATGGACGGCGAGAGTGTCGACCTGGACGCCCTGTTCTCCAACGGCCTGCGCTGGCCCGGTGACGGGCTCGGAGCCGCGGCGGAGACCGCCGGCTGCAACTGCCACCTGACCTACGACCGGAAGGGCTGAGACGTGCCTCGCACCAAGGAATGCCCCGCCCGTATCAAGGCGGCCGGCCCCGCCGACGGCCTGGCCGAAGGCGAGTTCATCGCCATCGTGTCGGTGTTCGGGAACATCGACTCCGTCGGCGACAAGGTGGCGCCGGGCGCGTTCACAGACACCCTCGCCGAGTGGGCCGCCAAGCAGGACCCGATCCCCACCATCTGGTCCCACGACTGGGGCGACCCCTTCGCGCACGTCGGAGTCGTCAAGGAAGCCCAGCAGAACGACATCGGGCTCCAGGTCCGCGGCCAGATCGAGGACCTCGACACCAACCCCACGGCCGCACAGGTCTACCGCCTCCTCAAGGGCCGCAGGGTGACCCAGTTCTCCTTCGCGTACGACGTGGTCGAGGGCGCCTGGGTGGAGAGCGAAGACGAGCAGGGCAACCCGATCGGCTACTACGAGCTGCGCAAGCTCAAGCTCTACGAGGTCGGCCCGACGCTGATCGGCGCCAACCAGGAAACCGAACTGCTCGCGGCCAAGGCCAACGGCCTGGTCCGCGGGGTCAAGGAAGGGCGTGTCCTCGCGCAGTCGCACGTGGACCGCCTCAAGGAAGCACACAAGGCCCTCGGCGACGTGATCACCGCCGCGGAGCCGCAGAAGAACAGCGAGCCGGACGGCTCACACCCCGTACAGGAGACCGGCCAGCAGCCGGCCGAGGAGACCGCCGCCACCGAGCAGGTGCCCGCGAAGCCTTCCTCCGGTCCGTCGCCCGCCCAGGTAGCCGCATGGGCTGACATCCACGAACTGACCATGAGGAGTGCGTCATGACGCTTCGAGAGCGTCTCCAGGCCCTGCTGGACGAGGCGAAGGGCATCGCGGAGGCCGCGGGCAAGGACAACCGGGAGCTGACCGAGGACGAGGTCACCCGCGTCGGGGAGATCAAGACCGAGGCGGACGACCTGGCGGTGAAGGTGGAAGCCGCCGACGAGGCACAGAAGGCCGTCGCCGAGCTCGCGGGCAAGGCGACCGCGCAGCAGCACACCAAGAACGCCCCGCTGACCGTCACGGACCGCCAGGAGGCCGCCGACGCGGGCACCTTCGGTGACGCCTACGTGAAGTCCGAGGCGTACCAGGCGTTCCGCAAGGCCCACCCGTCCGGGTTCGGCGAGGGCACCCCGATCCAGATCGAGGCCGTCAAGGCGGGCGACCTCTCCGCGTTCGTGCGCGGCTTCAAGCAGGCCCGCCGCGCGGTCAAGGCGGACGCCGCGCCGCTGCAGGTCGGCCTGGGACACGTGCAGAACGTGCGCATGCCGATGGTGGACCTCACCACGCCGCCGCCGCTCGCGCTGCTCGACCTGATCGACACCTCCGGCAGCATCGGCGGCCCGTCGTTCGAGTACCTCCAGGTCACCGCCGTCACCCGCAACGCCGCGGTCGTGCCCGACGAGATCCTCCCGGCCGACAGCACGCTCAAGCCCCTGTCGGGCCTGTCGACCAACCTGGCCACCGCGAAGGTGTACACGTACGCGGACGGCTACACGGTCACCAACCAGATGCTCGCCGACGCCCCGGCGCTGGCGACGTACCTCAACGGGCAGCTCGGCTACAACATCAACGCCGTCATCGAGAACATGATCCTCAACGGCACCGGCTCCAACGGGCAGCCCACCGGCATCCTGAACACCACCGGTGTGCAGCAGCAGGCGTTCGACACGGACATGGTCGCCACGATCCGCAAGGCGATCACGAAGCTCACGAAGATCGGCTCCCCGATCACCGCGGTCGTCGTGTCCCCGGAGGACGACGAGGCGTTCGACCTCCTCAAGGACGCGGACGGCCGCTACCTCGGGCAGGGCCCATGGTCGACCGGCCCTGGCACCATCTGGGGCCGGCCGCGCGTCGTGTCGCAGGCCGTCACGCCCGGTACGGCGATCATCGGCAACTGGAACACGGTCTCGCTGATGAACCGCGAGGGCCTGTCCGTGCTGGCGTTCAACCAGCACGCCGACTACGCCCGCCGCAACCTCACGTACGTCCGCGGGGAGCTGCGCGCGGCGCAGGCCGTGTGGAAGCCCGCCGAGCTGTGCGTGGCCAGCCTCGCCGCCGACGAGGGCTGATCCGTGGCAGGCCACAAGATGATCACCATCGGTGGTGTGCGCTACCGGCCGGAGGATGTACCCGAGCCTGCCGAGGCTGAGCAGGACGAACCGGCCCCGCAGAGCGAGGGCGGCGAGGTCACGCACAAGGCCCGCCGACCCGCGCCGCGGGCGAAGGGCGGACGGAGCAGTGACACAGGCTCCTGACACCGCGTGGCCGGACCGGGTCCTCGCCGACCCGGCCGAGCTCGCGGACGTGCTCGGGGTGCCGGCCACCGACGGGAAGCTGCTGTTCGCGCTCCGGGCCGCCTCGCGGCGGTTTCGGGGCGCGACCGGCTGGCAGATCAGCGCCGTTGCCGGGCAGACGTTCCGCCTCGACGGCGACGGCACCCGCACGCTGCTGCTGCCCACCGGGCACGTCACCGCCGTCACGTCCGTGACCGTCCGCGGCACGCCCTGGGCGGAGGACGCCGACTACATGTGGTCCGAGGCCGGCATCCTCACCGCGATCGGCTGCCTGTGGCCGCGCTGGTACCGGTCCGTGGCGGCCGTGGTCGACCACGGGTACGACCCGGTGCCCGAGGACGTGCAGGAGGTGGTCCTCGACCAGGCGCAGGCCATGTTCAACGCGGCCCCGGGCGTGCAGCAGGTCACCTCCGGCTCGGAGTCCGTCAGCTTCGGCACGGCCGCCACGGTCGGTGTGACGGCCCAGTGGACGGCCGCCGTCGCCCGCTACCAGATCGGGCAGGGGGACCGCGCGTGACCGCCGTACAGGATGCCCTGGGCCGCGACACGGTCACCGTCGTGCACCGCACGGTGGTCGTGGACGAGCGCGGCAACGACGCGTTCGAGGAGGCGCGTACGGACTGGGTGCGCTGCACCATGCAGCCCGTCGACTCCGTCGAGTCCGTCGACGGCCGGGACCAGGTCGTCACCCGCTGGCGCCTGTCCGGCCCGGCCGCGATGGGCCTGGCCGTACTCGACCGGATCGAGTGGCAGGGCCAGGCGTTCGAGGTCGACGGCGAACCGGGCGTGCACCGCAGCTTCGGGGGCCTGCTCGACCACACCGAGGCGATGCTGAGGAAGGTGACCGGCTGATGGCCCGTACCCGCTACATCCCCGACGTGCGCTCCGTGCGCCAGATCATGCAGTCCGCAGAGGTCCGCGACGGGCTCAAGGCCCGCGCCGAGGCGATCGCCCCGGTGGCGCGCCGCCTGGCCGCCGAGGAGGTCGACGACAACTTCGCCGAAGAGATCCGCGTCGAGTCCGGGACCAGGCCGAAGGGCCGCCCGTACGCGCGGGTGACCGCGGCCCGCTCGGACGCCGAGGCCAACGAGTGGGGCGACACCAACACCATCCGCCGGCGCATCCTCGGCCGCGCGGCCGGGACCGACATCTACACCGGCGGCGACTGATGCCCGCGCCGCTGCCGTGGCCGGACGTGGAGGAGCTGCTCGGCGCGTGGCTGCGTTCCCGGCCGGCGCTGGCGGGCGTGCGGGTCGCCAACGAGGTTCCGGCGGACCTGGCGGGCGCGTTGCCGCTGCTGGTGGTGCGGATCGTGCCCGGCGGCGGCGACGACCGCGTCAGCGACATCGCCAGCGTGGACGTGGAGGCGTTCGCCGCGGACCGCGCGGCGATGTGGCAGCTGGCCGAGCTCGCGCGCCGCCAGCTGCTCGCCGCCGCAGGCGCGGGCGGCGACCCGCGCATCGACACCGTCGACACCGACGCCCGGCCCGGCGAAGTGCCCTACGGCAACCCCGCCGTGCGCCGCGCCATCGCCACCTACTCCGTCACCTGCCGCGCACGGACCGCGGCCTGACTCCCTGGGAGACACCATGGGTACCCCGACGCCGCCGCCCTTCGATCAGGTGGCGGACCTGCACAACGAACTCATCCGCAAGGCCCTCAGCAGCGCCATCCTGGCGGCGGACCTGGACACACCGCCGCTGGCCGTGGCGGACCTGTTCGACACGGACGGCAACCTCAAGACGCTGCCCGAGGGCTACCTGGCCATCGGCCTGACGACCGACGACGGGATCACGTTCAGCTCGGACCTGTCCATCTCCAACGTCACCTCCGCGCAGTCGGTCGAGCCGTCGCGTTCTGACGTCGACTCCGACACCCTGACAGCGCAGTTCGTGCCGCAGGAGACCCGGCAGGCCGGTATCGCCCTGTACGAGGGCCTGCCGTTGGCCACGCTCGGCGACGTCGGCACGCAGTGGACCTGGGACCGCCCGGCCACCCCGCTCAACCCGTACCGGCGCCTGCTGTTCATCGCGCTGGACTACGGAGACAGCGGTCTGCCGATCTACGTGGTCAAGCACCTGCCGCGTGCGCGGCTGACGGACCGCGACGACGAGCAGTGGGCCCGCTCGGACGAGACCAACCGGTCCGTGACGCTGACCGCGTACCGGGACAGCACGCTCGGCACGTCGTGCCGCAACTGGGTCGACGGCCCGGGCTGGCGCGCGATGGCCGCAGGCAGCGGCGGCGGCACGGAGGACGGCGGCGGGGCCTGAGCTGCCGCACTGACCGGTGCGGGCGGCGTTTCGGGTGAGCGCCGCCCGCACCTTCTACCCCTTCACCCGATCACCCGATCACCCGAGGAGAGAGTCCATGTCGAAGCCAGGCCGCGCCCGCTACCGCCTCGCCGAGGTCCATGCCCAGTACGCCGAGGCGGTCGGCGGCGATGACGTCGAGTTCGAGGGTCCGGGCGGCGAGGTGTTCACGATGCCGCACCCGCTGTTCGCCGACGACGAGTGGGGCCAGGCGGTCGACGCCGAGGAGACCGGCGCGGGCAAGGCGCGCGCGATGCTCGGGGACGAGCAGTTCGACCGGTTCATCAAGGCCGGCGGCCGCCCGGCCGACGTGAACCTGCTGTTCGGGTTCCTGACCTCGTCCATCGGCGAGCAGGTCAAGGGCGTGAAGGTCCGCCCTACACGGTCCTAGACCTTCTCGGGGAACACCCCGAGGCGGTCGAGGCCGACCTCATCCACCAGTACCCCGGCTACGGGCCGGGCGGACCCCTCGCGGCTTACTGGCAAGGCCGCATCTCGCTGCGGCTGCTGCGCGTCCTGGTCGAGCACTTGCCGCCCGGCGGGGCCGCCGCACGGGCTCACCACGGGCACGCCTGGCGTGACGAGACGTACATGCTCGCCGACGCCACCGACGCCGTGCTGCGGCTGCTCGCTGCGTTCCTGAACGTCAACCGCGGCGAGGGCGCCGCCGAGGTGCCCTGGCCCGAGCCGCTGCCGCGGCCGGGCGACGAGCCGGCCGAACAGCCGGACCCCGAGGCGCGCGCGGCCGAGCGCCGCGCCGCCGCCGCGCACATCTTCGAGCGGACCTTGCCGCCCGATCGGAGGTAGCCATGCCCCGCGCCGGTGCCGTCTGGGTCGACGTCCTGCCCAACATGTCGGGCTTCCAGCCGACGTTGCAGCAGCAGCTCGGGGCGCCGGTGCGGCAGGCGTCGCAGACGGCCGGCGAGGAGTCCGGCCGCGGCTTCGGGGAGCGCTTCAAGTCCGGCCTCGCCGCCATCGGCGTGGCCAAGGCCGCCGAGATGATCGGCGGCAAGGTCTCCGAGGCGTTCACCGAGGCCCTCGACCAGGGCAGCATCACCAAGAAGTTGCAGGCGCAGCTGGGCGCGACCTCGGCGCAGGGCGCGAAGTACGGCAAGATCGCGGGCCAGCTCTACGCCAAGGGCATCAGCGGGTCGTTCGAGGACGCCGCCGAGGCGATCCGCACCGTGGCGCAGTCCGGTCTGCTGCCGCCGGACGCGACGAACAAGCAGTTGCAGTCCATCGCGACCAAGGCGTCGGATGTGGCGAACACGTTCGGGCAGGACTTCGAGTCCGTCACGAACGCGGCGTCCCGCCTGGTCTCGACCGGCCTGGTCAAGACCAGCGACCAGGCGTTCGACCTGATCACGAAGGGGTTCCAGACCCTCGGCCCCAAGGCCGACGACCTGCTGGACACCTTCAACGAGTACTCGACCCAGTTCGCCACCATGGGCATCAGCGCCCAGACCGCGCTGGGCATCATGACCCAGGCGGTCAAGGGCGGCGCGCGGGACACGGACAACGTCGCCGACGCCCTGAAAGAGTTCTCGCTGCGAGCTGTGGACGGCTCGACGACGACGGCGTCCGCTTTCAAGAAGCTCGGCATCAACGCCACCGACTTCGTCACCCAGTTCACCAAGGGCGGCGCGTCCAGCCAGAAGGCGCTCGACCAGGTCTTCGACAAGCTCCGCACCCTCAAGGGCGCGGACTGGCGCAACACCGTCTCGAACCTGTTCGGCGGGCCCGGCGAGGACCTGGGCAAGTCGATCAACTCGATCGACGTGTCCAAGGCGACCAAGGAGGTTGGGGACCTCGGGGGCACGGCGGCGCAGGTCGGCAAGACCCTGCGCTCCGGACCCACATACCAGATCGGCGTGTTCAAGCGGACCGCCGAGCAGGGGCTGACCAACTTCATCGGCGGCAAGGTCATCCCCGTGGTGACGCAGTTCGGGCAGGCGCTGGGCAAGACCGTCGTGCCCGCACTCCAACAGGCCGAGCCGCCCGCACGCAGGATGTTCGACGCGCTGACCGGCTCCCCGGGCCGGATGCAGGCCACCGCCATCGCACTGACCGCCATCGCGGGCGGCGCGACGGCCATCAAGGTCGCCACCGCCGCGGCCTCGGGCGTCAAGTCGCTGGCCGGCGGCATCGTCGCGACGGCGAAGGGCGCCAAGACCGCCGCGACCAACATCAGGTTCGCAGCGTTCGCGGTGCGCTACTACACCGTCACCGGGACCCAGTCCGCCGTGCAGGCCGTGAAGACCGGCGCGGCGTGGGTGGCCTCGTCGTCGCGGTCGGCGGCCGGGTGGGTGGCGGCCCGCGCCCGGGCGGCCGCGTCGTTCGTGCAGACGGCCGCCTCGGCTACCGCCAACGCCGCGCGGACGGCGGTCACCTGGACGGTCGCCGCGATCCGCTCGGGCGCCGGGTGGGCTGCCGCCCGGGCCCGCGCGGTCGGCAGCTTCGTGGCCACGGCCGCCTCGGCGACCGCCTCCGCCGCGACGACGGCGGCCGCGTGGGTCGGCGCGCAGGCGCGCAGCCTGGTCGCCACGGTCCGCTCGACCGCCGTGATGGTGGCCCAGCGCGCCGCCCTGACGGCCACAGCCATCGCCTCCCGGGCGATGGCCGCCGCGCAGTGGCTCGTCAACGCGGCGATGGACGCCAACCCGCTCACGCTGGTCATCGTCGGCCTGGTCGCGCTCGGCGCCGCCCTCGTCGTCGCCTACAACAAGAGCGCCACGTTCCGGGCGATCGTGCAGGGCGCCTGGTCCGGCATCAAGGCCACCGCCGCCGCGGTCGTCGGCTGGTTCACCGGCTCGTTTCTGCCGTTCTTCACCAAGACGATCCCCGGCGCGTTCTCGGCCACGGTCAACTGGGTCAAGGCTCACTGGCCGCTCATCCTCTCGATCATCACCGGGCCGATCGGCGCGGCGACCATCTACGTGGTCCGGCACTGGGACCAGATCAGCTCGGGCATCTCCGGCGCCTGGTCCTCCATCCGGGCGCACACCCTCACGCCGCTCGGGAACTTCTTCACCAAGACGATTCCCGGCTGGGCGACGTCGCTGCGGGACAAGGTCGTCGGGGCGTTCTCCTCGGCGGCCTCCGGCATCGGCCGGCACTGGCAGAGCATCGAGTCCCTCACGAAGAAGCCGGTCAACTGGGTCGTCAACACCGTGTGGAACCACGGCATCGTCAGCCTGTGGAAGAAGATCACCGGGTGGATTCCGGGCGTGCCCAAGCTCGGCACCCTGCCGCAGCTGGCGACCGGCGGGCCCGTGCGGGGCCCGGGTACCGGCACGTCGGACTCGGTGCCGGCTCTGCTGTCCAACAACGAGCACGTCTGGACCGCTGCGGAGGTGGCGGCCGCGGGCGGGCACGGCGCGGTCGCCGCGCTGCGCTCGGCCGTCCTGGGCGGGCGCCCGGTGCGCGCGGCTTCGGCCGGCGCCCGGTTCAAGGACGGCGGAGGCGTCCTGGGCGCGCTCAAGAGCGTCGGCGGGAAGATCGTCGGAGGCGTCAAGGACGCCGCGGGCTTCATCGCGCACCCCTCGCGGGCGTTCGACGCGCTCCTTGCGCCGCTCATGGGCAAGCTGCCGGGCCTTGGGCAGACCGCCTGGGCCAAGGCCGTCGCAGGCCTGCCCCGCATGGCCGTCGCCGGCCTCAAGGCCGCGGCGGTCAAGGCCGCCACCGCTGTGCCGGCGCCCGGCTCCGGGCCCGGCGTGCAGAAGTGGGCCCCGCTCGTACGCCGCGCCCTGGCCGAGCTGCGCCTCGCCCCGGGCTTGCTGGGCAAGGTCCTCTCCCAGATGCAGACCGAGTCCGGCGGCAATCCCAAGGCGATCAACCTGTGGGACATCAACGCCAAGAACGGCGTGCCGTCCAAGGGCCTGATGCAGGTCATCGACCCGACGTTCAACGCGTACGCGGGCAAGTACCGCTCCCGCGGCATCTACGACCCCTACGCGAACATCTACTCCTCCCTCAACTACGCCGAGCACACCTACGGCAAGAACCTCTCCGCCCTCGGCCACGGGCACGGCTACGCCACCGGCACGCCCTCGGCCGTGCCGGGAACGGCCTGGGTCGGCGAGCGGGAACCCGAACTGGTCGACTTCCGGGGCCGCGAGCGCGTCTACACCCCGCGCCAGCTCTCCAAGCTGTCCGCCCCGCTCGCACGCCCATCCGCCCCGGCCAGTGCCACGAGCGCCGAGGACCTCGCCGCCGCCCTCGACGGCGTCGCGCTCGGCCTGGTCCTGGACGACGGCACGACCCTGACCGCCCACATGGACGCCCGCGTCGCCGCGGGCCTGACCGCCGTACGCCGCCGCGCGAAGGCGGGATCAAGGAGGTAACCCGTGCCGATGATCGTGGACCCGACGGCGCCCCACATCACCCCGCCCACCGTGATCGCTTCGCCCGACGGCTGGCTGACGGCCACCGTGGATACGGCGTGGGCCGGGGTGACGCTGGCCGTCAACTACACGACCGCCCCGCCCCTCGACAGGGCGGCCGACGTGCGCACGGTGCGCGTCGTGCGCCAGGACCCCGGCGCGGCGGCGCCCGTGCCTGTGCGCTCCGCCGACACCGCGTGGGCCATCGAGGGCATCGGGCCGGCGTACGACCATGAGGCCCCGCTCGGCGTCGCCGTCGTCTACACCGCGGTCCCCGTCTACGCGGACGGCACCCTCGGCCCGGAGTCCGCGCTCGCCGTCACCGTGCCCGCCCCGGCCCCGGGCGACGACACCGACCTGTGGATCAAATCCGTGGACCAGCCGTCGCTGTCGCTGCGGGCGATGCTCGTCACCGCCCCGCAGCCCGTCGCCGCCGGCCGCCTCGACACGGCGGCCATCGCGGGCAGCCCCTACCCCGCGGTGGCCTACGACGTCCACGGCGCGGAGGCGTTCGACGCGGTCACCATCGACGTCCCGCCCGACCAGGTCGACCAGGTCCGCGACCTGCTGCGCTCCGGCGTCCTGCTACTCCAGACCCGGCCCGGCTACCAAGTCACCCGGGACACCTTCCACGTGCCCGGCGACATCACCGGCCCCGTAGCCACCGGCAAACTCGGCGCATCCGGAGGCTTCCAGTTCTCCTGGGGCGTCACCCCCATCGAGCGGCCCGACACCGCCGGGCAGCCGCTGCGCCTCCCCGGCTGGTCCTACGACACCCTCGCCGAGCGCTACGACACCTACGACGCCGTCACGGCCACATACGCCTCCTACCAGGCCCTCGCCACGAACGGCGCCCTGGCATGATGCCGATCGCGCCCGAGGTCCTCGCGGCGCTCGGGCGGGCCGTCGCCCGCCCGTACTACGCCGAGTGGTCCAACGACGGCGGCGTCACGTGGACCCGGTGCGGTCTGAGCGCGGGCTCCGCGCAGGTCACCGCGGACCGTACCGCGGACGTCCGCTACACCGCCCAGGCCGAACTGACCGGCGCCCCGCGCGGCCGCAGCGGCATCAACGCCCTGACGACCAGCGTGCGCCTGTGGCAGGGCATCCAGCTCCCGCGCCGCGACCCGGTGTTCTTCGCGGCCGGCCGCTACACGGTCACCCGCACCGGCCGCGGCAAACCCGGCACGATCCCGGTCGAACTCGACGGCCTCGAAGACGACCTGCGCGCCGCCTCCTTCCCGGTGGCGCGCACCGTCGGACCCGGGCGGGCGCGCGCCCTGGTCGAGCAGCTCGTCGGCGAGGCCCTGCCCGGCACCCCCGTCTCCTGGCGCCCCGGCATCAACCCCGACACCGCGGTGCCCGCGATCGCCGCCGCCACCGACCGCTGGGGCGTCCTGTCGTCGGGCACCGATGCCACCGGCGCGGGCACCGGCATCGCCACCGCCCTGGCCGGAGAGATCTGGGTCGACGCGCGGGGCGTCGTGTGCGTCGGCCCCGTCCCGTCGCTAGCCGACCCGGTCGTGTGGCGCATCGGCCGCGGCCTCGGCGGCGCCCTGATCGAACCCACCCCCGAGGACACCCGCGACGGCCTCGCCAACGTCTGGGTCGTCAGCTCCGACGGCGGCGACGGCTCGCCCACCATCGGCCCGGTCTTCGCCTGGGACAACGATCCGAACTCGCTGACCTATGCGGGCCCGGATCCGGTCGGCGACCCGGCCGCCCCGCAGCGCCTGGGCCTGTACGGAGTCCGTGTACGCGTCCAGACCTACAGCTCGCCCCTGATCACGACGTACCCGCAGGGCACGCAGGTCGCCGCCGCGAAGCTCGCCGACTCCCTGGGCGTCCAGTCGACGCTGACCCTGACGGCCGCGTGCAACCCGGCGAGCGAGCCCGGCGACCTGGTCGAGGTCGAGACCGACCCCGGCGTGTGGGAGCCCCACCTCCTCGACTCGCTCTCGTACACGCTCGGCGCCGCCTCCATGTCCTGCACAACCCGCACCACCACCAGGAGGCTGTGATGCCCGACGCCGCCCGCCTCCTCGGCCAGGACCTCGCCACCGGACCGTCCGCCGGCGCATCGCCGGGTGTCGTATCGCTGCAGGTCGCCGACGTCACCGACGACGGCCGCGTCAACCTACAGATGCCCGATGGCAGCTTGCTCCTGGACGTGGCCTGCCCGACGAGCTACCGCAACCGGGCGGCCGGGGACTGGGTCGCGGTGCGCATGTCCGCGGTCCCCGTTGTGCTGTGGCGCCTCGGGGACGACCCGGCGGCCACCGACACGGCGCAGATTCAGCAGATCGCACAGGACGCCGCGGCCGACGCGCAGGCCGTGCGCGCCGCCACCTACGGCACCACGGCCCCCACCGGCACCGGCTGGCAGACCGCCTCCGCCGTCTACGTCCGCAAGGTCAACGGCCAGATCGAGCTGTACTTCCAGCTCGGCGACGCCTCCGACCCCTCACCCACCACCCCGCCCGTGCCAACGCCGAAGCCCGCCACCATCTCCCCGACATCCTCAGGGTCGTGGCGCAGCGGCCGCCCCGACGACTACGCCTCCACCCCGATCCAGGGCGACTGGACCGGCGGCGGCAACCGGCGCGGCGCCTGGTTCTACGGCACGAAGATCGCCGACGCCTGCGCGGGAAAGACCGTCGCGAAGATGACCGCCACGTTCACCCGCAAGCGGGGCTCCGGCGTCAACGCGAAGCGGCCGCTGCACCTGTACCTGCACGGCTACACCACCCCGCCCGCCGGGCAGCTCGGCCTCGGCGACGGCCCCGAGGACCTCCTCGCCCTCTCGGTCGGCGCGAAGGGCACCGCGACCCTGCCCGCGTCCTGGCGTACGGCGCTGGCCTCCGGCTCCGCACGCGGCCTCGCCATCTACGCGACCGGCAGCAGCGACTACATGGCCGTCACCGGCGGCCAGATCACCATCACCTACTCCTGAAAGGGGCCCCCGTGGCGACCATCGGATACGCCCAACTCCCCGTCCCGGCAGGCGGCGACGCTCCCACCGTGCCCGCCGCCGTCGCCGAACTGGCCACCGCCCTGGACCCGCACCTCGTCCAGCACGTCACCGACCAGGCCGACCGGGACAACCGCCTCGCCGCCGCCCCCGTCTCCACCCTCGCCCTCGCCGCCGACGGCTCCGCCTGGACCAAGACCAGCACCACCAACACCTGGTTCACGCTCGCCGAGCCCCTGCCCGACTGGGCCCCGATGTCCCTGGCCTCCGGCATGGAAGCCGACCAGGACGCGCCGCAGTACCGCATCATCGGCCAGCAGGTGTGGATGCGCGGCAGCATCCGCAAGACCGACGGCAGTCTGCTGCCCCTCGCCGGCGTACAGGTCGCCACCGTCCCCGACGAAGCGATCCCCCGGCACATCGGCCGCCTCGCCGCAGGTGCCTCCCTCACCGGCGACGCCGCGATCGGTGTCGGCCGCGTCGAGGTCCTCGCCAGCAGCACCGGCCTGTCCCAAGGTCCCGGCGCCGTCATGTGGTACTCGCAGGACGGCTCCGGCGTCACCTGGTGCGACATCTCCGGCTCCTACTGGCTCGACTGAAAGGCCCACCGCTGTGACCCTGTACACCTACGGCGGCACCCCGGCCGACGTCCTGACCGACGCCGCCGGCAACGTCGTGCCCGACTACCCGCTCGCCGTGCGCGTCGCGGGCACCGGCGCGGCCGTGACCGCCCTGTTCGAGGACGACGGCACCACCCCGATCGGCCAGCTCCAGACCAACCCCGCCAGCAGCTCGATGCCGGGCGCGATCCGCACGTTCAAGGCCCAGGACGTGCCCGCGATCGAGTACGAGTACCTCGATACCGCGGGCAACCCCGTGCGCTGGTACGAGGCCGCACGCGAACTCGCCAGCAACGCCGCCCAGGCCGCCGCCGACGCACAGGCCGGCCTCACCGGCAAGCTCGACCGCACAGGCGGCACCATCAGCGGCGACCTCGCCGTCGACGGGGCCCTGAGCGTCGGCGGGCAGCCGATCACCCCCACCGCCAGCCTCACCGCCGCCGGCCTCTACCCGGTCACCGGCGCGGCCGCAGACGGCGCCACCGATGACCACGACGCCATCCAGGCCGCCCTGGACGCCGCGCACGCCGCGGGCGGCGGCACCGTCATCATCCCCGCGGGCCGCGTCTACGCGGTCGGCACGTTCCTCGTCGTCTACGACCACACGACGATCTGGGCGTACGGCGCCACCCTGCGATCCTCGGGCAACACCGGGCTGCTGCGGAACTTCACCAACGACGAGACACCGGCCGGGTACGGGGGTCACTCGCACATCCGCGTTCTCGGCGGCACGTGGGACGGCAACGCCGCGGACGCCGACGGGAACGGCACGGTCACCGCCGAGACCGACATCCTGAATTTCGTGCACTGCACCGACGTGACAGTCCGCGACGCCACGGTCATGAACACCAGCAGCGCGCACGCGCTGGAGTTCAACTCCACCGACGGCGGCCGGGCCCTGAACTGCCGCTTCCTCGGTTTCCGGGACAACAGCGCCGCGCAGAACCGGGGCCCGTCCGAGGCGATCCAGATCGACATCGCCGTCTCCGGATCGTCCTCGATCGGCCAGTACGACAAGACCGCCTCCCGCAACATCACCGTGCAGGGCTGCTACTTCGGCCCGTCCGACCGCCTCGGCCCCTACGGCAAGGCCGTCGGCTCGCACACGCTCGCCGCGGGCGTCACCTACGACGACATCCAGATCCTCGACAACCGCATCGACGCCACCCTGCACGAAGGCATCGGCGCCTACGGGTGGCGGCGCGCCCGCATCGCGGGGAACCTCATCACGAACGCGGGCGCGTCCGGGATCCTCGCCACCATCCCCGACCCCGCGACGACGAGCGTCCCCACGCACGCCCTCACCGTCGAGGGCAACACCATCGACACCGTCGCCGCGGACTCCGGCATCCGCGTCCTCGGTTACGTTGCCTACCGCTACCCGGGCGCCGTCATCTCCGGCAACACCATCAAAAACGTGACCGGCAACGCGATCCAGGTCGAGAACTGCGCCGGCCCCATCGTCGCGGGCAACACCGTCGACACGACCAGCAGCACCGGCCTGTACGCGAACTACTCGCCGGACGCCGCGATCACCGGCAACGTCGTGCGCAACGCGGGCTCGAACGGCATCAACGCCACCGGCTCACCTGGCGCGCTCATCTCCGGCAACCTCGTCGACACCACCGCCTCGAACTTCGGGATCTTCACCGGCCAGGGTGCGGACGGTGCGACGAACACCACGGACGCCCTGATCACCGGCAACGCCATCACGGCCGCGGCGTCCGCCGGTATCCGCTGCTCGACCGGCTCCGCCCGCTGCACCATCACCAACAACCGCATCCGCAAGGGCAGCGCGGCCACCGTCAACGGCATCATGCTCGCCGCGAACTCGACGGCCTGCATCATCGCGGGCAACGACCTCTCCCAGAACTCCTGGGCCGCGGCCGCGGCGCTCTACCTCACCACGGCCGCACCGGTCCTCGACTACGCGGGCGGCACGACCACGCCCGGCCACAACCTCATCTGACCCACCCCTCGCCCGAGCCCCGCGCCACCCGGCCGGGGCTTTCTGCATGCCCAGGAGGCCGCTGTGCCCGAGCAGATTCCGACCGTCGGCCGGATCGTCCACTACCTCAGCTACGGCACCCCCGGCGGCGAGTACACCTCGCAGTGCCGGGCGGCAGTCATCACCGCCGTGAACGGACACGGCATCGATCCGGGGACCGGGGACGACGCCACCGCCTGGGACGTCGACCTCGCCGTGTTCAATCCCACCAGACAGTTCTTCAACCAGCACTGCGTGCAGGGCGAAGCGGACCACGCGGGCGGCACCTGGCACTGGCCGGAGCGTGCGTGATGGCCACCAGCCGCGGAGTCGACGTCTCCGCCTACCAGCCCGCCCAGAACTGGGCCGTGCACAAGAGCGACGGCGTCGTGTTCGCCTTCGCCAAGGCCAGCGAGGGCCTCCACACCCACGACACCCGCTTCGCCACCCACATCACCGGCATCAAAAAGGCCGGCCTCGTGCCCGGCGCCTACCACTTCGCCTGGCCCAACCAGGACGCCGCCGCCGAGGCCGCCAACTACGTGTCCGCCGTGCGCCCGTACGCGGGCGCAGGCTTCTGCCACTGGCTCGACCTGGAGCGCTACAGCGACGGCCGCAACTACGCGGGCCGCTCCGCCGCCCAGATCAACGCCTACGTCACGGCGTGGCTCGCCGCCGTGCGCAAGGCGTTCCCCGGCCAGCGCGTCGGCGTCTACACCTCGGGCGACGACCTCGCCAAGGGCCACGTGCCCGCGGGGGTGCCGCTCTGGTACCCCGCCTACACCTGGGGCACCAGCAGCGTCGCCTACGCGACCGCCGAGGCCCACGCCCAGCCGCGCCCCTCCGGACGGGCCCCGCTGATCTGGCAGTTCACCTCTACCCCCATCGACCGGTCCGTCTGCTACCTCACCCCCGCGCAGCTGCGCGAGTGGGCCGCGGGCGACGACACCACGAAGGACACCGACATGCAGCTCGCCGACGCCGTCACCATCCCCGCCTGGGTCAAGAGCGAGTGGGCCAAGGACAGCGGCCTCGCGGACGGGAAGATCGCCGTCAACACCGCGCTCGCCTCGACCTACGGGCACGCGCGGGCCACCCACGACGCCACCACCCAGATCCTCGCCCAGCTCAAGGCCCAGTCCGCGGCCATCACCACCCTCGCGGGCCTGGTCGGCAAGAGCGTCGACACCGCCGCCGTGGTCGCCGCCGTACAGAAGGCCATCGCCGACGCCGTCGTGCACGTCGAGGTCACCGGCACCTCCCAGACCTGACGGCCCCCCTCAACCCCTCGACTCACAGAACGGATCACCCATCATGAACAAGCCGTTCCTCCTCGACCTGGCCGAGCGCACCGCCGCGACCTACGTCGAGACCTTCGCCGGCCTTCTCCTCGCCGACACCACGCATTTGCTCAACCTCGGCGACGCGCGCGCCGCTGCCGTCGCGGCCCTGCCCGCCGCGTTCAGCGTCATCAAGGCCGCCCTCGCAGGCAGCATCGGCAGCGCACCGACCGCGTCCGCCCTGCCCGCGGCCAAGACCCCGGCCCCCGCGGGCGACACCCCGGCCACACCCTCTGCATAGGAGGTACCCGTGGACGCCACCACCCTCGGCGGCGCGCTCCTCGCGCTCGTGGGGACTCTGGCCGGCGCGGTGGTGGCGTACCTCGGAAAACGCGGTGAGACCGCGCTCAGCGGCTACTCGCACCTGACCGGCGATCTCCAGGAGGAGCGGGACCGCCTGGAGCGCCGCGTACGCGACCTGGAGACCCGCGCCGCCGACCAGGCCGCGCACGCCGCCGAGGTCGCCGCCCACCGCGCCGCAGACCAAGCCGAACTGGCCCGTCTGCGCGCGATCATCGTCTCTCTCGGAGGTACCCCGTGACGCGCACCGAGCGCGTACTCGCGCACTCCTGGCGGCGCGTCGTGCTCGTGTGCGTCCTCGCCGTCCTCTCCGGCGCCGTCCTGATCATCTGGGCCCGCATCGACGCAGCGGACCACCGCGCCCGCGCGCTGGCTGCCGAGGCCGACCGGCGGGGCGGTGCCGTGACGACGCTCGCCACCGACGTGCGCACGCTGCGGTCACAGCTCCAGGCCGCCGGGAAGACGCCGCAAGCCCCGGACCCTGCCGAGGCCGTGAAGGGGTTGCCGCAGCGGGCGCAGGTGCCCGTCCCGATCCCGGGCCCGCCGGGGCCCGCGGGCCCGTCCGGGCGCCCGGGCCGGGACGGCGCGACCCCGAGCCCGCGCCCGGGCCCCTCCGGCGCGGCGGGCGCGCGCGGCGAGGACGGGGCGCCGGGCGCCGACGGCGCAGCCGGAGCACAAGGCCCCGCCGGACCGCCGGGCCCCGCGGGGAAGGACGGCGCGAACGGCGCTCAGGGACCACCCGGCCCCGCAGGCCCCGCGGGGAAGGACGGCGCGAACGGGAAGGACGGGCAGACCTGCCCGGACGGCTACAGCCTCCAGACCCCGCCAGCCGATCCGGACGCGCTCGTGTGCCGCCGCGACACCACTCCACCCGACACCGGCACCACGCCGCAGGCCCTCGCCGGACTCGACCCCACCCGCCGCCAGTACCCATGACGACGCCCCCTGTCCCGGCCACGCGCCGGGGCAGGGGGCGATTAGTCGTGCCCGGGTATGGCGAAGGCCCCACCAGGGGCGGGGCCTTCGAGAGGTACACGCCGAGCCGACGGCGGGTACCGTTCTGGTGTCGAGTCAGAACGGAGCCCAGTATGCACGCTTTCCCGCACGACCACACTGGCGCGCGCATCAAGCGCCTGCGCCTGGAGCGCCACCTCACCCAACGAGCCCTGTCCGACCTGTCCACCGTGCCCTACAGCACCCTCACAAAGACGGAGCAGGGCGTCATCCCGGCCAGTCCCCACGTCATCGCCAGCCTCGCCCGGGCCATGCGTGTCGACGTGGCGACGATCACCGGTCAGCCCTACGTCACTGAGCTGCGGGCCGACGAACTCGACGTCCTCATGCGGCCCATCCGCGAAGCCCTCGACGTCTACGACCTCGGAGCCGACCCGGACATCACCCCCCGCCCGCACCAGCTTCTCGCCGACGACGCCGAGCACCTACTCGCCGGCGTCCGTGCAGGAGAGATCAAACGGGCCGCCGGGCAGGTCGCTGGCCTCATCCAGGAGGCCACCACCGCAGCTCACTCGGCAGGCACCACCGAAGGATGGCTGCTGCTCGCATCGACGTACCGAACGGCCTACGACGTCGCCACGAAGCTCGGTTTCGCGGACCTCGCGGGGATGGCGCTGACCCGGATGGACTGGGCGGCGCAGCGGGGATCGAGTGCGGTCATCGGCGGCATGTACCGGTACATGCGGGCCTTGACCTACCTGCGCGACGGGCAGTTCCGCACCGGCGACCGCCTGGTCGCGCTCGGCCTGTCGACGTTGCAGCAGAGCGCCCCGAGCCGCGAGCGCGACGTCGTCACCGGCCAGCTGCACCTGGGCGCCGCGGTCATGGCTGCCCGCGCCCAGGACAAGGGCCGAGCGGACGGCCACCTCGACGAGGCTGGCACGCTCGCCGACGCCACCGGCGAAGCCGTCAAGGTGCACTGGCTGTCCTTCGGTCCCACGAACGTCGCCGTGCACAGGGTTTCCGTCGCCGCCGAACTGGACGAGTACGCCGAGGCGGCGTCCGTTGGCAGCGAGATCCGATTCTCGAAGGACTGGCCCGCATCCAGGCGTAGCCATCACTACGCCGAGCTGGCCCGGGCGCAGATGTGGACCGGCGACCTGGACGCAGCGTTCAAGAATCTGTTGTCCGCCCGGAAGGCGGCACCGCAGCAGGCCCGGTACCACGCGACCGTGCGGGAGACCTACGCCGGTCTGGAAGCGGCCAAGCGACAGCTGCCCGATTCCTTCCTCTCGTATGGCTCCTGGCTGGGAGTCTGACGCTCCGTAAAACCCTGGCCCCGGCTATCAACATCCTCTGATAGTCGGGGCCTTGTCGTGCCTCCACCATGTCGTCACCAGCCTTTCTTGACCTGGAGCCGACCATGGTCCGAAGCAGCAACGACGCCCCCGCGCCCCCGCTCGCGCCGGGCAACCTGACCGAGGAGCAGCGCCGCGGCGCCGCGTGCGCGCACTGCGGCGCCCCGCTCTCTGCACGCAGTGCTGTCGACCTCGGGTCACGCCCGGATGCCGACGGCGTGAGGATCTTCCCCCGCGCCTGCCCCCGCTGCGCCGCGACCGCGCGATGACCACCCGCGCGCCAGCTGCCCCGCGCACACCCGAGTGCCAGCTCGGTGAGCACCGCCTGTGCCGCCCCGGCGACCACTACGCGGGCGGCATGAGCATCCCCGCCGTCCGCGTGCGCTGCTCCTGTACCTGCCACACCCCCGGGCCCAAGCCGCCCGGCACCTGAACCGCTCCGGCCGGCGGTGGGCTACCCCGCTCGTCACACCCGCCGGCCGGAGCACCAACCCCCGCCCCGGGCGCTTCCCGGCAGTCGCCGCCCGGGGCGGGACCCCACCCACCGCCACGAAGGGACCCGCCATGCCCCCGAACCCCGACCCCGACGAAGACGAGAGCGATCCCGAACTTGCGGCAGTCGTCCGGCTCGCCTGGGCAAACGGCCTGTCGAAGGACGAGGACCTGCCGCCCGCCACCCGCGAAGAAGCTGCCCGGATCGCCGGAGAGGCCGCCGACGAGCTGAAACGCAACCGCTGAGCCCCTGCCCGACGGCGGCCCGGTCCGCTCATAGACTGTCCGGGCTCGGCGACCACGTAAGGAATTGATCAATGCGACCTCAGCGGTTCCAGACCTTCGCCATCGAGACCCTGCTCGCCTCCCCGTGGATCACCTCCGCCGAGCCCTGGCAGGACGACCGCCCCTTCGGGCTCCACCTGCGGTTCACCGAGGGCTCGGAACTGTGGGTGGCCATCACCGCGGCCCTGGCGCCGGGCGAGCGTGGTGACGATCCCGAGGCGCCCGTCCAGGCGGACGCCCCCACCGCAGTGGCCGTGCCCGACCTGTACGAGAGCGGCAAGATCAGCCCCGCGCGGGCCGAGCAGTACATCGCCGCGGTCCTGAACAACGCGGGCTGCACCGAGATGGACCGCGCGTACGCCTACGGCGCGAACGGCGAGACGGGCCAGGCGTCCGTGCACCCGGGCGTCGGCGTGATCTTCCACAACGGCGCCCGCGCCTTCCTCGTCTTCGCGCACACCGCCCGCCCCGGCCAGGGCAAGAGCGGCCGCCAGTTCGAGTTGCAGGACGCCTTCTAGGTTTCCGCCGGCCGGACCGCGGCCGGGGGGATGCACCACCTGTCAGCACCACCCCACGAGGAGGAACTGATATGTGCACTCACGCCTACGGTCACCGGTTCGACCCCGGCCTGTGCGCCGGGACCTGCCCGGTCTGCGGGTCGATCAACGGGGCCAAGACCGGCGATCCGACACCTGGGCACCAGCCCGCCGGCTCCCGGGAGATGTGCCCGGGCAGCGGGCAGCCCGCGCAGTAGCAGGAGCCGCGCAGTACCGGGCCCCGGCCGCCACCACGGCGGCCGGGGCCTTGCTCGTCTCAGCTCTCCACGACGTAGTAGCTACCGCCGACGGCCACCGAGCAGTGCGAGACTCGATAGCCGTCACCGTCTCCTCGCTTCGGCCCGCCCGTGCCGTGGCGGTGTTCGCCGTCACAGTACGGGCACTGGATGACGAGTTGACCGTCTTCTCGCCAGGCCGCCCCCCTCGGTGCCCTGCTGTCCTCCATGGCAATTCCCTCCCTGGGGCACGGTGCCCTCACTCTCTAGTTATGGGGGACTAGCGGCGGAATGTGACATTCCAAGCTGGACTTTTACCGGCCCTTCGATTCGAAGGCGGCGGCCAACGAGCACGGAAGTCGCAGCGCAGGGGCGACAAACGGGCAGGTCACAGCCCCGTTCCATCCGTCGAGTGGATGGTGCTTCGGGGTCTCTGGCGCGTCGCGCTTTTAAGGTGTCACAAATACATATCTGGGTTCCCCGTCCCCGTGCCGCCGCTGATGAGGAACGACAACCTGGCCTCCACCAGCGCGCGCAGCGTCTGCTGTCCACCGGGCGGCAGAGTGCCCTCCGCCACCAGCTCGGCGAGGGAGAACGCCTTTGGGCGCACCACCCGCAGGGACAGGCAGGCCGATCCGACGGCCACCGGCGGCAGCACCGCGTGCATCCTGGTGCCGTCGGGGAGCCGCGCGTCCACCCAGGGCCGAGCGTCGTCGAGGCGCCTGCCCGCGGCCGCCGCGAGCCGCTGCGCGAGCCGCCGCACCGAGGCCGCGTCGGGGAACGCCACGCCCGTGAGTTCGAGTCCACCGCCGCGGTCGACCCACACCCGGTCGGGCGCGGAGACCAGCACGTCCGTCACCTCACCGTCCGCGAGCAGCGCGTCGAGCGGCCCCGTGCCGACCAGCTCGCTCCGCAACTCCTCCGCCGCGCCGAGCACTTCGGCGTCGCCGAGCAACCGGCCCTGCGCCCGCAGCGCGGCCGCGACCCGAGCGGGCGTCGGCTCCGCGCCGCTCTCCGCGAGCCGCCGCCGCACGGCCTCCAGCAGGCCGGCGCCGCCGTCCGCCGCCGCGCCCGTCACGACCGCACACCCCCTTCCGGCCCGAGCGCGCGCTCCCAGAAGGCCGAGCAGAACGCGGCGAGCGGCCCCCTGGCCCGCGCCCCCGGTGGAGCGCCACGCTCCAGCGCCTCCGACAGGGCGGGTTCCTGCGGCAGTTCGCCCACGAGGGGCAGGCCGAGCACCTCGGCGATCCAGGTGCCGTCAAGACCCGCCGGGCAGGGGCCGCGAACCACGGCCCGCAGATCCCGCAGCACCATCCGCACCCGCGAAGCCACCTGCTCGGCCGCCGCGACGGCCCGCAGCTCGGCGGGCACCACCAACAGCCCGACGTCCAGCTGTGCCAGCGCCTCCGCGACCGCCTCGTCCACCCGGCGCGGCAGGTCGACCACGACGACTCCACCGCGCCTGCGCGCGGCAGCCAGCACAGAACGCATCGCGTCCGGGCCGACGGTGACTGTCTCGCCGCGGTGCCAGCTGAGCACGCTCAGGTCGTGCAGCCGGGGCAGCGAGTCCTCAAGAGCCGTGCCCGCGACGCGCCCCTTGGAAGCGGCGAAGTCGGGCCAGCGCCTGCCCTCCGCCCGCTCCCCGCCGAGCAGCACGTCGAGCCCGCCGCCCAGCGGGTCGGCGTCGACGAGCATGGTCCTGCGGCCCGCCCGCGCGGCCGTGACCGCGAGCGCGCACGCCAGCGTCGACGCGCCCGCGCCGCCCCGGCCTCCGATGACGCCGACCGTGACCGCGTGCTCGGCCGCCCCCTCGGCCGCGTCGGCGAGCCGGTCGGCCAGCCAGCCCTCCGCGTCCGGCAGCCGCAACACGCACTCCGCGCCGATCTCCACGGCCAGGCGCCACACGGACGGGTCGTCCTGCTCGCGGCCCACCAGCATCACACCGGACCTGCGGGCCGCTCCCCTGCACCGGGCCGCCGCGTCATCCCCGACGAGGACCAGCGGCGCTTCCTCCCAGCTCCCTTTTCTCTCCGGCAGCGTGTGATGCACCTCCGGCTCCGCGCCGGCCGCGGCGCACAGCCGCAGCAGGTCGTCGAGCAGCCGCACGTCCTCCGTCACGATCAGCGGGCGCGCAGGCGCCGCGCCAGGACGTGCGGCGCCCGGCGGCCCTTCGCCGCCGAGGCCGCCCCGGCGGCCGCGGTGTTCGCGCCGCTCCCGCCGCTCCCCCTCTTCTCCCCGGGCCCGCGGGCCCTGTTCTTCCTGCCGGCCGGGCCGTTCCCCCTCAGCCAGCTGTTCCCGCCGACCGGGCCGCTCCCACCGCGTCGGCTGCTCCCACCGGCCCTGCCGGTCCCGTCCCCTCAACGCCTTGATCCCCGTCATGCCCGAGCCCCCGTATCTTTCTCCGCGCGATCTCTCGCCATGCGATCTCTCACAGCGCTCAAACCCGCGACCGGCCCGCACACACCGTGCGCGCCCCGCAGCACCACGGCACCACGGCACCACGGCACCGGTCGGCGCGCCCCCACGGAGCGCGCGGACTCATCCGGTATCCGCGATTCCGGTCCTTGCGGACTTCGCCGCGGAATCAGGCTGCCTGACTCCGGAAAAACATGTGGATCTTGCTCGAAAGCTGTGGACAACTCGACGAATGTGAATAACTCAGTAGCTCAAAGCGGTGACATTCGCCGCGCGGACTCCCGCTACACGGTGTGACGGTGCACGCTGGGCTGAAACAGCTCGCAGGGCAGCCGACAGCGGCGCGCCAACGCGCGCGGCACAGGAGGTGAGGGGCCAGAACCGGGCCCGGACATGCGACGACCCCCGCCGGGGGGGAGAGCGGGGGTCGTCCCCACGGCCGACTCGGGGGGGGAGGAGCCGGACCGGGTTAGACACGGTCGCGAACGATCCGTGACTTCCATGGTGTACCCGAGAGCCTTCTCAGGCAAACCCACACGCCATACCTTACGCCGAATGGTGGGCGCATATGCTCGGAGCGTGGAAAACGACTACTTGCCACGTACAGCTGCCTTCTTCGACTTGGACAAGACGGTCATTGCGAAGTCGTCGACGCTGACCTTCGGCCGGTCCTTCTACCAAGGCGGCCTGATGAACCGCCGCGCCGTCCTGCGCACCGCGTACGCGCAGTTCGTCTTCCTCGCCGGGCGCGCGGACCACGACCAGATGGAGCGCATGCGGCAGTACCTCTCCGCGCTGTGCAAGGGGTGGAACGTGGCACAGGTCAAGGAGATCGTCGCGGAGGCACTGCACGACCTCATCGATCCGATCATCTACGACGAGGCCGCCTCGCTGATCGAGGACCACCACGCGGCCGGCAGGGACGTGGTCATCGTCTCCACCTCGGGGGCCGAAGTCGTCGAGCCCATCGGCGCGTTGCTCGGTGCGGACCGTGTCGTCGCGACCCGGATGGCGATCGGCGAGGACGGCTGCTTCACGGGCGAGGTGGAGTACTACGCGTACGGGCCGACGAAGGCCGAGGCCGTCCGCGCCCTCGCCGCCTCCGAGGGGTACGAGCTGGCCCACTGCTACGCGTACAGCGATTCCGCCACGGACGTGCCGATGCTCGAATCGGTCGGCCATCCCTTCGCGGTCAACCCGGACCGGGCGCTGCGGCGCGAGGCGGCGAGCCGCGGCTGGCCGGTCCTCGTCTTCGACCGCCCGGTCCGGCTGCGGCAGCGACTGCCCGCGTTCTCCCTGCCGGGGCGCCCCGGGGTGGCGGCCGCCGTCGCGCTCGCCGCCGCCGCGGTGACCGCGGGGCTCGTCTGGTACGCGTCGAACCGCAGGCGCGCCCTGGCATGAGCCGCCCGCGGGCACCTGCGGAAACGCACACACGCACAGGGAAAGACCGGCGCGGAAAGCGGAAAGTCGGCCGCAGAAGGGCCGGCACAGAAGGGCCGGTACAGAAGGATCGGCACGGAAAGGCCCGCACGGAAAGACCGGCACAGAATTGCGGCGGCGCCTTGCGGCACCGCCGCCGGCACGCCCGCCGGGTTACCAGGCGTCCTTCGAAATGCGCCCATCAGGTCGGGTACTTTGCCCGTCACCTGGTGCGGCTGGCCCGTAATCGACGGGTCGACGTCGCGTGGGTGCCCGGTGGTGTGCACGCGGTCCGTGTGGCCTGTGCGTGTGCGGTCGTCCTCTCGGACGTCCGTGGTCACGCGGGCCGTTGATTCCTTTGTACTCCCGGGCCGACCGGGACGGAACCCGCCGCCCCACCTTTTTACTTACACCTTCAAACAGCCAGGAAGGTGGCCGGCCTGACGCCGTCGCACGAGAGGTCGAAGCCGGCCCCTCAGCGCCCCGCAACCCCGGAACGCCCCAAAAGGACCTCAGGCCGCGCCGCGCTGGAGCGCCTCGCAGACCGCGGTGGACTCCCTGACGCCCAGCTCGACCGCGCGCCCGCAGTGGGCGATCCACGCGGCCATCCCGCCAGGGGTGCCCGACAGATAGCCATCGAAAGCCGCCGCGTAGGCGGCCCTGCCCTGCTCCGCGTGGCCGACCTCCGCCGGACAGATCGACTTCGGGTCCAGACCGCTGTTGATCAGCACGACGCGTTCCGCGGCCCGCGCCACCACGCCGTTGTACGAGCCGAAGGGCCGCAGCGCCAGCAGTTCGCCGTGCACGACGGCGGCCGCGACGAGGGCAGGCGCGCCGCTCGGGGCGAGGAGCAGCCCGGTCAGCCCGTCGAGCCGGCCCGCCACCTCCTCGGGGCCGGGCAGCCGCGCCTCGGTCAGCGGCTCCGCACCCTCGTGGCCCGGCGCCTCGACCACCGGCTCCCCGGCGAGCCTCGGCCGCCCGACGCGCTCGTCGGCCGCGCTCGCACCGCCCGCCGCTACCAGGTGCAGCCTGGCCAGCACGCGCGTCGGGGACTGCCGCCACACGGAGAGCAGCTGCCCGGCCTCCGCGGTCACCCGCAGCGCCGCACCCACCGTGCGCGCCTGCGGGTCCGCACCGAAGTCCGTGCGCCGCCGCACCTCTTCCAGCGCCCAGTCCGCGCCGGACAGGGCGGCGGAGCCGCGCGCCGCGCGCAGGGCGGCCTCCGAGGTGACCTCCGTACTGCGGCGCCGCATCACCCGGTGCCCGTAGACGCGGTCGACGGCCGCGCGGACGGACTCCACCGCGTCGGCGACCCCGGGCAGCGAGGCCAGCGCCGCCAGCGGGTCGTCGGGCCGCGGGGCCGCCGCGGGGCGGGGCGAGGTGTCGGAAGGGGTGTCGGAGGCGGACCTGCTCATAGGGAGCGAGGCTACGCGCCCCCGCCGGAGCGCCCACGGTGGAGTGGTCTTCTTCACGCAAGCCGGACACGGCACGCAGCGAATCGACTACTCTACGTAAGCATGAAGATCGCTTTCGTGGGCAAGGGCGGCAGCGGCAAGACCACGCTGTCCTCGCTCTACATCCGCAGCCTGGCCGCGGACGGCACCCCCGTCGTCGCCGTCGACGCCGACATCAACCAGCACCTGGGCGCCGCACTCGGCCTCACCGAGGAGGAGGCCGCGGCGCTGCCCGCGATGGGCGCGCACCTCCCCCTGATCAAGGACTACCTGCGGGGCAGCAACCCGCGCATCGCCTCGGCCGAGTCGATGATCAAGACGACGCCGCCCGGCGAGGGCTCGCGGCTGCTGCGCGTGGTGGAGGACAACCCGGTCTACGACGCGTGCGCGCGCCCTGTGCGCCTCGACGGCGGCGCCGTGCGGCTGATGGCGACGGGCCCGTTCACCGAGGAGGACCTCGGCGTCGCCTGCTACCACTCCAAGGTCGGCGCGGTCGAGCTGTGCCTGAACCACCTGGTGGACGGCCCCGGCGAGTACGTCGTGGTGGACATGACGGCCGGCTCCGACTCGTTCGCCTCCGGCATGTTCACCCGGTTCGACCTCACGTTCCTGGTCGCGGAGCCGACACGGAAGGGCGTTTCGGTGTACCGGCAGTACAAGGAGTACGCCCGCGATTTCGGCGTCGCGCTGAAAGTGGTGGGCAACAAGGTGCAGGACGCGTCCGATCTGCGGTTCCTGCGGGACGAGGTAGGCGACGACCTGCTCGTCACGCTGACGCAGTCGGACTGGGTGCGGGCGATGGAGAAGGGCAGGCCCGCGCCGTTCGACCGGCTGGAGGAGGCGAACCGCGCCGCCCTCGAAACGCTCAAGGCCGCCGCCGTGCGGTCGTACGAGCACCGCGACTGGACCCGCTACACCCGGCAGATGGTGCACTTCCACTTGAAGAACGCGGAGAGCTGGGGCAACGCGAAGACCGGCGCCGACCTGGCGTCCCAGGTCGATCCCGCGTTCGTGCTCGGCGAGACGGCCGCGCTGGCCCGGCAGGGCTGACGGGAAGCCGCGGCCGGGCCGACCGGGGGCCCGGCAGGGCTGACGGGGGCTCAGGGACGGGGCCGCACGCGCCGCTTCCCGCGCGCCGCCGTGCGCGTCCCACACCCCCGCGGGCCCCTCACACACCACCTCGGGCTCCGGCGTACCGCCGGAGCCCTTAAAAGCGACTATTCACTATTACGGGTGAATGATTGCTCCGCCTGCCGCTCGGCGGACGACAATGACTTTACGCATCGTTACGGTTTGTTTGCCATTTCTTGAACCATTCCCCGGTCCTGTACCGCTTCCGGTCCTGACCGATCCCGCCACTGCACGTCGTGACTCCCGGCCGCCGGACCACCGGCGCCGTGCCACCCCAGAGGAGACGGGAACATGTCGTCCGCACGCGTACCCTCCGGGCCCCCCTCGGGCCCCACGACCCGTACCGCCACCACCGCGACCGACTCGACCACCACCCACCAGCGGCCCCACGGGCCGCCGTCCCGGGCCGGCGCGCCCGCACCGGGCCACGGGCCGGGCGGCAGGCGCCGCCTCCGCCTCGCGGGCGCCGACGTGTCGGCGTCCGTCACCGTCTTCCTGATCGCCATTCCCATGTCGCTCGGCCTCGCCGTGGCGATGGGCGCCCCGCTCGGCGCCGCACTCCTCGCCGCCGGCATCGGCGGCATCGTCGCCGGCGCACTCGGCGGCTCACCTCTTCTGGTCAGCGGCCCCTCGGCGGGTCTGACCGTCGTCACCGCCGGCATGATCCAGCAGTTCGGCTGGCGCACGACCTGCGCCATCACCATCGGGGCCGGACTCCTCCAGATCCTCCTCGGGACGTTCAGGGCCGCGAGGTCCGCGCTCGCCGTCAGCCCCGCCATCGTGCACGGCACGCTCGCAGGGATCGGCGTCGCCATCGCGCTCGCCCAGCTCCATGTCGTGCTCGGCGGCTCCCCGCAGAGCTCCGCCGTCGACAACGTCCTCGCGCTGCCCGGCCAACTCGCCCATGTCGGGCCGGTGTCGCCGCTCATCGGCGCGCTGACCCTGGCCGTGCTGGTCCTCTGGCCGCGGCTGCCGGGCCGCGCGCGCAGGACCGTGGGACGGGTCCCCGCCGCGCTGGTCTCGGTCGGCGCCGCGACCGCCGTGGCCGCGTTCACCGCCCCCGACGTCGCGCGTGTCGACCTGCCGTCCTGGAGCGCGCACGTCCTGCCCGCGGTGCCGGACGGCCCCGCGCTCCCGCTGCTGACGGCCGTGCTGACGATGACGCTGGTCGCGAGCCTGGAGTCGCTGCTCTCCGCGGTCGCCGTGGACAAGCTCGCCGGGGCCCGCGCCACCGGTGCGCCGCGCCCGCCGCGGCCCGACCTCGACAGGGAGCTGCGCGCGCAGGGCGTCGCCAACGCGCTCTCCGGACTCCTCGGCGGACTCGCCGTATCCGGCGGCGCCGTGCGCGGCTCGGCCAATGTGCGGGCGGGCGCCACGGGCCGCGCCTCCACGGTCCTGCACGGCGTCTGGGTGCTGCTCGCCGCCGGGCTGCTCGCCCCCGCGCTCGAATGGATCCCGCTCTCGGCGCTCGCCGCGCTGGTGATGGCGGTCGGCGTCCAGATGGTGTCGTACGCGCACATCCGCAACGTCCACCGGCACCGCGAGTTCCTGGTGTACGTGGCGACGGTGGCCTCGGTGCTCCTGTTCGGCGTGCTCCAGGGCGTGGCGTTCGGCGGCGCCGTCGCGGTGGTCGTCGCGCTGCGCAGGCTGGCCCGTACGCAGATCACGATGGAACCGCTCGGAGACGGCTACCACGTGCGCGTCAGTGGGCAGTTGACGTTTCTCGCGGTCCCCCGGCTCACCCGGGTGCTGCATCAGGTGCCGCAGCACGCGGTGTGCGTGGTCGAGCTCGACGGGTCGTTCATGGACCACGCCGCGTACGAGGTGCTGCACGAGTGGCAGACGGCGCAGGCCGCGCACGGCGGCACCGCGGAGTTCACCGGCGGGGCGGGCGGTCGGCTCGCCGAGCCGCGGCGCGAGCCGAGCGGCTGCTGCCGTCCCTGGACGCCGTGGCGCAACCACCACTGCGGGGAACCGCACGCGCAGCGGGCGCGGGACCTGGACGGCGTACGGCCGCGGCGCGGCGCGCGCATCCCGCTCGCCGCCCTCACCGCCCTCGCGGCCCGCGCCCGCGCGCGCCGGGGACCGGTGCGCCACGGCAAGCAGGCCGGCCTGGCGGGACAGGGCGGACCCGCGGGGCAGGCAGCGCGGACGGCCGTGCCCGCGCCCCCGGGCACCGGCGCCGGCCGGCTGGCCAGCGGGCTCAGCTCGTTCCAGCGGCACACGGCGCCCCTGGTGCGGGACGAGCTGGCGCGGCTGGCGCGCGAGGGACAGCGGCCCTCACAGCTGTTCCTCACCTGCTCGGACTCCCGGCTCGTCACGAGCATGATCACGGCGAGCGGCCCCGGCGACCTCTTCACCGTGCGCAACGTGGGCAACCTGGTCCCGCTGCCCGGCGCCGAGGGCGGCGACGACTCGGTGGCCGCGGCGATCGAGTACGCCGTCGACGTGCTGCGCGTCGGCTCCATCACCGTGTGCGGGCACTCGGGGTGCGGCGCCATGCAGGCGCTGCTCGCGGACGACGCCGCCCGGCAGGAGGGCGGCTCGGCCGCGGCCGAGCCCACCCCGCTGCGCCGCTGGCTGCGGCACGGCCTGCCGAGCCTGCGGCGCATGCGCGAGCCCGGCGGCCCGGCCGCGCGGCTCTCCGCGCGGCCCGCCGCCGACACGGTCGAGGAGCTCTGCCTGGCCAACGTCGTCCAGCAGCTGGACAACCTGCGGGCCCACCCCGCCGTGGCCCGCGGGACCGCGGAGGGCGCCCTGGCGCTGCACGGCATGTACTTCCACGTCGGGGAGGCCCAGGCGTATCTGCTCGACGAGCGGCCCCGCGCCCGGTCCGGGCCGGAACCCGACCCCGGCGCGGACGCCCCCGTCTTCCACCGCGTGGGCACGGCCGAGACCGAGCCGGCCGGCTCCCCCGCCTGAGCCCCGGGCCGCCGGCGGCGGCGCCCCCTCCCCGTGTCCTGCGGGGCGGGGGCGTTCATATGTCCGAAGGACGGGGCGCGTTGCCGTCCGGGGCGCTCCGACCCTGCCGAGGCGCTGTACCCGGCGCGCGCAGAGGTGCCAGGATCAACTGTTGACTGCGATGATCGAGCATCCCGAGAATTGGTCTAAACCAGCTGCACGTCTGCGTCAGGAGTCGCCATGAGTGAGCATCCCTCCCTCTCCAACCTGCTCAAGGAAGAACGCCGGTTCGCGCCACCCGCGGACCTGGCCGCGCACGCGAACGTGACGGCGGACGCCTACGAACAGGCGGCGGAGGACCGGCTCGGCTTCTGGGCCGCGCAGGCGAGGCGGCTGGCCTGGGAGACGGAGCCGACGCAGACGCTCGACTGGACGAACCCGCCGTTCGCGAAGTGGTTCGCCGACGGCAAACTGAACGTCGCGTACAACTGCGTCGACCGGCACGTCGAGGCCGGCCACGGCGACCGGGTCGCGATCCACTTCGAGGGCGAGCCCGGCGACAGCCGCACCCTGACGTACGCGCAGCTCAAGGACGAGGTCTCCAAGGCGGCCAACGCCCTGCTCGAACTCGGCGTCACCAAGGGCGACCGGGTCGCCGTCTACCTGCCGATGATCCCGGAGGCGGTCGTCGCGATGCTGGCCTGCGCCAGGATCGGCGCGCCGCACTCCGTCGTCTTCGGCGGCTTCTCCGCCGACGCCGTCGCCTCCCGCATCCAGGACGCCGACGCGAAGGTCGTCATCACCGCGGACGGCGGCTACCGACGCGGCAAGCCGAACGCGCTGAAGCCCGCCATCGACGAGGCCGTCGCGAAGTGTCCGCAGGTCGAGCACGTCCTCGTGGTCCGCCGCACGGGCCAGGAGACCGCGTTCGACGCGAGCCGCGACGTGTGGTGGCACGACGTCGTGGACCGCCAGTCCGCGCAGCACACGCCGGAGGCGTTCGACGCCGAGCACCCGCTGTTCATCCTGTACACGTCCGGCACCACGGGGAAGCCGAAGGGCATCCTGCACACGTCGGGCGGCTACCTGACGCAGACGTCCTTCACCCACCACGCCGTCTTCGACCTCAAGCCGGAGACCGACGTCTACTGGTGCACCGCCGACATCGGCTGGGTCACGGGACACTCGTACATCGTCTACGGGCCGCTCGCCAACGGCGCCTCGCAGGTCATGTACGAGGGCACCCCCGACACCCCGCACCAGGGCAGGTTCTGGGAGATCGTGCAGAAGTACGGCGTGACGCTGCTGTACGCGGCGCCCACCGCGATCCGCACGTTCATGAAGTGGGGCGACGACATCCCCGCCCGCTACGACCTGTCCAGCCTGCGCGTCCTCGGGTCGGTCGGCGAGCCGATCAACCCGGAGGCGTGGGTCTGGTACCGCGAGAACATCGGCGGCGGGAAGACCCCGGTCGTCGACACCTGGTGGCAGACCGAGACGGGCGCCGTGATGATCTCCCCGCTGCCCGGCGTGACGGAGACCAAGCCGGGCTCGGCGCAGCGCGCGCTGCCCGGCATCTCCGCCACCGTCGTGGACGACGAGGGCAACGAGGTGCCCGACGGGGGCGGCGGCTACCTGGTCCTCACCGAGCCCTGGCCGTCGATGCTGCGCACGGTCTGGGGCGACGACCAGCGCTTCCTCGACACGTACTGGTCACGCTTCGAGGGCAGGTACTTCGCCGGCGACGGCGCGAAGAAGGACGACGACGGCGACATCTGGCTGCTCGGCCGGGTCGACGACGTCATGCTGATCTCCGGCCACAACATCTCCACCACGGAGGTCGAGTCGGCGCTCGTCTCGCACCCGAAGGTCGCGGAGGCCGCGGTCGTCGGCGCGGCGGACGACACGACCGGCCAGGCGATCGTCGCGTTCGTGATCCTGCGCGGCTCTGCCCAGGTGGACGACGGGCTGGTCGCCGAGCTGCGCAACCACGTCGGCGCGACGCTCGGCCCGATCGCCAAGCCGAAGCGCGTCCTGCCCGTCGCGGAGCTGCCGAAGACCCGCTCCGGCAAGATCATGCGGCGGCTGCTGCGGGACGTGGCGGAGAACCGCCAGCTCGGCGACGTGACCACGCTGACCGACGCGTCCGTGATGGACCTGATCCAGAGCCAGCTGCCGACGGCGTCGAGCGAGGACTGAGGGACCACCGTCACGGACGGTGACCACGCCCCCTGCGGGGGTGCCGGGGACGGGCTCCCCGGCACCCCCGCCGCCGTTCCCGGGGGCAGGCGGCGACACGGGCGCCCGCGGCCGGTGTGTGCGGGCCGCGCGAACGGGGGTACCGATGGGTGACACGGCCGTCCCCGGGCCCCGCCCCGTGGGGGCAGCGCGCGCGGACGACCGCCGTCCGGCATGATCGGACAACGGGAACATCTGACTCACGGGCCCCGGGGGCCCTGAGCAGGAGCCCGGAAGCGGGCGCGGGCCGCGCGTCCGGGTCCCGGCGCCCGCGGACGCAGAAGAACGACACCAGAGAACAGTTACGGCCGAGGAGAGGGAGTCACCGATGAGCGACCCCGAGAAGCAGGTTGCCGACGCGGTAAAGACGGGCACCGTCGTCGAGACCGTCCCCGCCGACCGCAGTCTCGGCCAGCTGGTCGCCGCCGCCACCGCCGAGATGTCGGAGCTGGTGCACGACGAGATCGCGCTCGCCAAGGCGGAGTTGCGCCAGGACGTCAAGCGGGGCGTGATGGGCGGCGCCGCGGGCGGCACCGCCGGAATCTTCCTGCTGTTCTCGCTGCCCATGTTCAGCTTCGCTGCCGCGTACGGCATCCACAACCTCGGGCTCGGCCTCGCCTGGTCGTTCCTGATCGTCGCCGGCGCCTTCGTGGTGCTCGCCGGCATCCTCGGCGGCTTCGCCGCGCTGAAGTTCAAGAAGGTGAAGCCGCCCCAGAAGACGATCGCGGCCGCGAAGGAGACGGCGGCCGTGCTCCAGAAGGCCAAGCCGCACGAGCGGGAGCTCGCGACCACCGCCCCCTCGGACTCCGCGACTGTGGCACGCTCGTCTGCATGACGGCCTCTGACTCGGGCGTGCGCATCGACGGACCCTGGACCCATCGCGACGTGGCGGCCAACGGTGCGCGCTTCCACATCGCCGAGCTGGGCGAGGGGCCGCTCGTGCTGCTCCTGCACGGCTTCCCGCAGTTCTGGTGGACCTGGCGCCACCAACTGGAGGCGCTCGCGGACGCCGGGTACCGGGCGGTGGCGATGGACCTGCGGGGCGTCGGGGGCAGCGACCGCACGCCCCGGGGCTACGACCCGGCGAACCTGGCGCTCGACATCACCGGCGTCGTACGGTCGCTCGGCGAGCCCGACGCGGCGCTCGTCGGACACGACCTGGGCGGCTACCTGGCCTGGACCGCGGCCGTGATGCGGCCCAAGCTGGTGCGGCGGCTGGTCGTCAGTTCCATGCCGCACCCCCGCCGTTGGCGCGCGGCGATGCTCTCCGACCTCGCGCAGACCCGCGCGGGGGCTTACGTGTGGGGGTTCCAGCGGCCCTGGGTGCCGGAGCGGCGCCTGGTCGCGGACGACGCGGCGCTGGTCGGCGAGCTGATCACCCAGTGGTCGGGGCCCGCCAAGCCCGACGACAAGGCCCTCGCCACCTACCGGCGGGCGATGCAGATCCCGTCGACCGCGCACTGCGCGGTCGAGCCGTACCGCTGGATGGTCAGGTCGCTCGCCAGGCCCGACGGCGTCCAGTTCTACCGGCGCATGAAGCGGCCCGTGCGCGTCCCCACGCTCCAGTTGCACGGCGCGCTCGACCCGGCGATGCGCACCCGCTCCACGGCGGGCTCCGTCGCGTACGTGGAGTCGGCCTACCGCTGGCGGCTGTTCGAGGGCGTCGGGCACTTCCCGCACGAGGAGGACCCGGTCGCCTTCTCCACCGAGCTGCTCGACTGGCTCGCCGACCCGGCGCAGGACCGGCACGACGCCTGAGGCGACCGCGACTCCCCCGAACTGATGAATCCGCTACGACGGCCGCACGAGCTGCCAATTGCCGGGAGCATAGGCCGATTGAGGCGGAGCTGCGTGGTTACCGACCATGGGGCACGGGCACACGTCGGGTATGGGCTGGACGCACGATCACAGTGACGCAGCACGCAGGAACCCGGCATCGGCCGAAGCGCCGATCACGTACCCGAGGGATGGTGTCCCGCAGATAGGGGTCACGGACCAGGAGCAGCGGCTGGGGCTCGGTATCCCCCTCATCATCCGCCGCAGGGCGCGCTGGGTCTCCGCGAGGCTGCGCCACCAGCGTGGCGCCTCGACGGCCAGGGCCGGCACGCGCAGCAGCGCCTGAGCGGTCCGCCCGCCCTCCGTACGCGACACGACCCACCGACCACCCCGCCCCGGGCCGCCCGCCCGGGGCTTCTTCACGCCCGACCAGGCCTCAGGAAACGTCGCCTGCCGGGCCTTTGGAGCCCTGTCCGGCGGGTGCAGGGTCCCGTTCACGAGGTCGCGGTCGGTCTGCTAGAGCGCGCAGCCCTGCGTGTCGACCTGCTGGTGTGCCGTCCTGCCCGCCGTGATGTCGGGCCCGATCTCGTCGGCGGTCAGGGCGTAGCCGGTGTTGTCGTCGTCGAGCGACCTGGCGAAGATCACCCCGTACACCCGGCCGTCAGGGGTCAGCAGCGGGCCGCCGGAGTTGCCCTGCCGGACCGTCGCGTAGAGCGAGTACACGTCGCGCGTGACATTGCCGCGGTGGTAGATGTCGGGGCCGCTCGCGTTGATCCGCCCGCGGACGCGCGCGGAGCGCACGTCGTACGCGCCGTTCTCGGGGAAGCCCGCGACGATGGCGCTGTTGCCGCTGCGCGCGTCGGCGGCGCTGAACTTCAGCGGCGTCGCGTCGAGGTCGGGCACGTCGAGCACGGCGATGTCGCGCTGCCAGTCGTAGAGGACGACCTTCGCGTCGTACAGCCTGCCCTGCCCGCCGATCTGCACGGTCGGGTCGCTGACGCCGCCCACGACGTGTGCGTTGGTGATGACCCGGTGGTCGGCGAAGACGAACCCGGAGCCCTCCAGCACCTTCCCGCAGCCCGAGGCCGTGCCGACGACCTTCACCACGGACTTCTGCGCGCGGGCCGCGACGGGGCTGCCCGCGAGGGCCGGGTCAGGCGCCTGGACCTGGGTGATCGGCTCGTTCGCGAAGGGGCTGAAGACCTGCGGGAAGCCGTTCTGCGCGAGGACCGAGGAGAAGTCGGCGAACCAGGTGGTCGCCTGGTCCGGCATCACCTGGGACACCCCGAGGAGCACCTTGGAGCTGCGCACCTCCTTGCCGATCGTCGGCAGCGACGTGACGGCGAGCGCGGAGCCGAGGAGCCACGCCACCAGCAGCATCGCGACCACGTTGACCAGCGCGCCGCCCGTCGCGTCCAGGGCGCGGGCGGGCGACCAGGTGATGAACCTGCGCAGCTTGTTGCCGAGGTGCGTGGTGAACGCCTGGCCGACCGAGGCGCAGACGACGACGATCACGACGGCCACGACGACCGCGGTCGTGGACACGTCGGCGTTGCTGGTCAGCTGCTTCCAGACCAGCGGCAGCAGGTAGACGGCGACGAGGCCGCCGCCGAGGAAGCCGATCACCGAGAGGATGCCGACGACGAATCCCTGGCGATAGCCGATGACCGCGAACCACACGGCGGCGACCAGCAGCAGGATGTCCAGCACGTTCACCGTCAGATGCCTCGCATTGTCGTCCCAGGCGCCTCGCGTGGTGGTCTTGAGGCCCTGGCGGGGTCGTGGCCCACCCGGGCCCCTCGGGTCGGGGCCCGGCGTCCGGGCGCGGGTGCGGGGTTCAGCCTGTCATGCACGCCAGTCGAGGGGGACCCGCCTGTCGCGGTCCCAGGGCAGCTCCCACCCGGCGTAGTGCAGCAGCCGGTCGATCACACCCGCCGTGAAACCCCAGACCAGCGAAGATCCGCACTGGAAGGCGGGGCCCCGGTGGCCGCCGGGGTGGACGGTCGTGGCGCGGTGTGCGGGGTTGGTGAGATCCGCCACGGGAACCGTGAAGACCCGCGCGGTCTCCGCGGGGTCGACGACCCCGACCGGGCTCGGGGTGTGCCACCAGCCGAGCACCGGCGTCACGACGAACCGGCTGACCGGGATGTACAGCCGCGGCAGCACGCCGAAGACCTGCACGCCCGAGGGGTCGAGGCCGGTCTCCTCGTGGGCTTCGCGCAGGGCGGCGCGCAGCGGCCCGCTGGTCGCCGGGTCGCCGTCCTCCGGGTCGAGCGCGCCACCGGGGAAGGACGGCTGGCCCGCGTGCGAGCGGAGGCTGCTCGCCCGCTCCGTCAGCAGCAGTTCGGGGCCGCGCTCGCCCTCGCCGAAGAGGACGAGGACCGCCGACTGGCGGCCGCCGCCGTCCTCGGGCGGCAGGAACCTGCTCAGCTGCTCGGGCCGTACGGTCGCGGCGGCGCGCACGACGGGCTGGAGCCACCCGGGCAGGCCGGCCGTGCTGACGGCGGGGCCCGGCGGGGCGCCGCCCGCCTCGACGGGCGGCGCCGCCCGTCCGGTCGCCGCCGCCTGGGCGGCGTGCCCCGTGGCCGCCGCGGCCTCCCCGGCCCTGTGTGTCCGCGCGTTCGTCATCTGCACCCCCGAGCGGTAACGCGGCGGCGCGGTGTGATCGTTCCCCCCCGGGGCCGGTGCGGGCGCCGGCGGCCCGCCTCGGCTCACGCGCCGCCCTCCGGGGCGCCGAGCGGCGGCGCGGGCCTGCCCGGATAGTCGGACGGCGGGCTCAGCCGCTGGCCCGGCTTGCCCGCCAGCTCGTACTTGAGGAGCTTCTTCGCCTTCTCCGGGTCCGTCTCGCCCTCCCCGTACGCGGGGCACAGCGGCGCGATCGAGCAGGCGCCGCAGGCGGGCTTGCGGGAGTGGCAGACGCGGCGGCCGTGGAAGATGATCCGGTGCGAGAGCATCGTCCACTCGCTCTTGGGGAAGATCGCGGCGACGTCCGCCTCGACCTTCTCCGGGTCCTGGGCGTCCGTCCACTTCCACCGCCGCACCAGGCGGCCGAAGTGGGTGTCCACGGTCAGACCCGGCACTCCGAAGGCGTTGCCCAGCACGACGTTGGCCGTCTTGCGGCCGACGCCGGGCAGCGTCACCAGATCCTCGATACGGGGCGGTACCTCCCCGCCGAACCGGTCGCGCAGCGCGGTGGAGAGGCCGATCAGCGACTTCGCCTTGGCGCGGAAGAACCCCGTCGGCCTGATGACCTCCTCAAGCTCCTCGGGCACCGCCGCCGCCAGGTCCTCGGGGGTGGGGTACTTCGCGAACAGCCCCGGCGTCGTCTGATTGACCCGCAGGTCGGTCGTCTGCGCGGACAGCACGGTCGCGACCAGCAGCTCGAACGCGTTGCTGAAGTCGAGCTCCGGGTGGGCGTACGGGTAGAGCTCGGCCAGCTCGCGGTTGATGCGGCGGGCGCGCCTGACCATCGCGAGATGCGACTCGGGTTTTGCGGCTTTCGCACTTTTCTTCGGTTTTGCCGAGGGCTGTTCGCCCACAGCGGAACTGGACTCCGCGGACACTCTCCAAGCCCCCTTGGCCTGCGCTGTCGCCGGTCGTTCACCGGTCAGTTGGACACCCGGCCAGCCTAAAGCCCGCCACTGACATCCGGGCGGATACGGGCCTGCCGTCACCCGATTCCGCCGGAGCGCGCGGCAGAGCACCCTTGGTAGGTCAAACTTTCCGTACGGAGAGGTTGCTGCGCGTTCGGCATCAGCAGCACCTACGGCATCATGGGGATCGCGGTTTCCCGGCAGGGGCCCGCTTCCCGAGCAGGTCGACAAGGAGAGAACTCGTGGACGACGTTCTACGGCGTGCCCCGCTCTTCGCGGCGCTCGATGACGATCAGGCCACCGAGCTCCGCGCCTCGATGAGCGAGACCACGCTCGCGCGCGGCGACGCGCTGTTCCACGAGGGGGACCCCGGAGACCGCCTCTACGTGGTCACCGAGGGCAAGGTCAAGCTCCACCGCACCTCCCCCGACGGGCGCGAGAACATGCTGGCGGTGCTCGGCCCCGGCGAGCTGATCGGCGAGCTCTCGCTGTTCGACCCCGGCCCGCGCACGGCCACGGCGACAGCGCTCACGGAGGTCAAGCTCCTCGGCCTCGGCCACGGCGACCTGCTGCCCTGGCTCAATGTGCGCCCCGAGGTCGCCTCGGCGCTGCTGCGCGCCATCGCCCGGCGCCTGCGCAAGACCAACGACCAGATGTCCGACCTGGTCTTCTCCGACGTGCCCGGCCGCGTGGCGCGCGCCCTGCTCGACCTGTCGCGCCGCTTCGGCGTCCAGTCGGAGGAGGGCATCCACGTCGTCCACGACCTCACCCAGGAGGAGCTGGCGCAGCTGGTCGGCGCCTCCCGCGAGACGGTCAACAAGGCCCTCGCGGACTTCGCCCAGCGCGGCTGGCTGCGCCTGGAGGCCCGCGCGGTGATCCTCCTCGACGTCGAACGCCTGGCGAAGCGCTCCCGCTGACCCCGCCCGGCCGCGGCCCGACAGCCGCGGCCACCCGCGTCCGGAGAGAGGGGCGTGCCATCGCCCCGGAGACGGCAGGACCGCCCAGGAGGACCGCGTCCCCGACCCCGAGGACTTCCTCGTACGCGAGGGCGCGCTCGACCGCGTACAGGCACCCTTCCGCCCCCTGGCGGCGGACGTGCGGCGCCGGGTGCCGGACGCGTACGGCCCCCCGGCTGCACAGCGCCTACCTGTACGGCTCCGTGCCGCGCGGCACGGCACGCCCCGGGGAGTCCGACCTCGACCCGCTGGTCGCCCTGCACCCGTACGGCGCCGGGGACGAACCCTCCAGGGACGACCGGGCCGCCGGCCCGCGCGCTCGCTGCCGCGCTCGACTCCGCGTACGACGTGATCGACGGCGTCGGCATCCTCACGCACACGACGCGCCGACTGCTCAGCGCGCGAGCGGTACGACCTCGGGTGGTTCACCGCCTGCCTGTGCACGCCGCTCACCGGCGACGACCTCGCTGCGCTGCTGCCGCGCCACCGGCCCGACACGGTGCTCGCCCGCGAGACCAACGGTGGCCTTGAGCACCGGCTCCCCCGCTGGCGCGCGCAGAACACGGCCGCCGCAGGCGACCCGGCCGAGCGCGCCAGGCTGAGCCGCGCGTACGCCCGCCACCTCGTCCGTACGGCCTTCACGCTGGTGATGCCCCGCTGGGGCGGCTGGACCAGCGACCTGGACAGGTCGGCGGAGATCTTCGCCCGGTACTACCCCGAGCGCGGCGACCAGCTGCGCGCCGCGGCCGCCGTCGCGCGCGCCCCGGTCGAGGACCCCGCGGTGCTCGCGGCGTGCGCGGACGACCTGAGGCCCTGGCTCGCGGCCGAGTACGCGCGGGCGCACGGGCCAAAGGCGCATCCCGAGGAGTGAGTCGCGCGGCGCGGGCGCCCCGTGGGGTCAGATGAGGCCGTGCTCGGCGAGGTAGTCGAGCTGGGCGCGGACCGAGAGCTCGGCCGCGGGCCACAGGACGCGGTCGACGCCCGCGTAGACCTCGGCCACCACCTCGGGGGCGGTGCGCAGGCCGTTCTCGACCGCGGTCTCGACCTGGGCCAGGCGGTTGGCGCGGTGGGCGAGGTAGAACTCGACGGCGCCCCTGGCGTCCTCAAGGACCGGTCCGTGCCCAGGAAGCACGGTGTCCACGCCGTCGTCCACCGTCAGCGACCGCAGCCTGCGCAGCGAGTCGAGGTAGTCGCCGAGCCGCCCGTCCGGGTGGGCGACGACGGTGGTGCCGCGGCCGAGGACCGTGTCGCCTGTGAGGACCGCGCGGTCGGCCGGCAAGTGGAAGCTGAGCGAGTCGGCCGTGTGGCCGGGCGTCGGCACGACCCGCAGTTCGAGGCCGCCCGTGGTGACGACGTCGCCCGCGCCGAGGCCCTCGTCGCCGAGGCGCAGCGCCGGGTCGAGGGCGCGCACGGCGGTCCCGGTCAGCTCGGCGAAGCGCGCGGCGCCCTCCGCGTGGTCGGCGTGGCCGTGGGTGAGCAGGGTCAGCGCGACCCGCCTGCCCGCCTCCTCCACGGCGCGGACCACGGCCCGCAGGTGCCCCTCGTCCAGCGGGCCCGGGTCGATCACGACGGCGAGGTCGGAGTCGGGTTCCGCGACGATCCAGGTGTTGGTGCCGTCGAGGGTCATGGGCGACGGGTTCGGCGCGAGGACGATGGCCGCGCGCGCCGTCGCGGCACCCGAGGTGACGGCCCCGCGCGGCTGCCCCGGCAGCTCGGCGGCGCCGGTCATGCCGGCCCGCCTTCCGGGGTGGCGGCGATGCGCCGGGTGAACTCCTCGTGGCCCGGCCAGGTGAGGACGACCTCGTCGCCCTCCGTGCGGGCCCGCGCGAGCACCGGCACAAGATCGCGCTTCGCCGCCGCGTCGAGCGCGCGGGCGGCGGAGCCGTACCGCTCCAGGTCGCGCAGCGTCGAGACGGTGGGCGGCATCATCAGCAGGTCCCCGCGCTCGTAGGCGGCGACCGCGTCGGCCGGCCTGATCCAGGCGGCGCGGTCGGCCTCCGTCGAGGCGTTCCTGCTGCGCTGGCCCGCGGGCAGGGCCGCGACGAAGAACCACGTGTCGTAGCGGCGCGCCTCGAATTCCGGCGTGATCCAGCGCGCCCACGCGCCCAGCAGGTCGCTGCGGAGCACCAGGCGCCGCTTGTCGAGGAACTCCGCGAAGGACAGCTCGTGCGCGGCGAGCGCGGCGCGGTCGGCCTCCCAGTCCTCGCCCGTGGTGTCGCCCACGACGCTGTCCGCGCTCTCGCCCGCCAGCAGGACCCCGGCCTCCTCGTAGGTCTCGCGGACCGCGGCGCACACGACGGCCTGCGCCTCCGAAGGCCCCACGCCGAGCCGGCGCGCCCAGGTCTCGCGGCCGGGTCCTGCCCAGCCGACGTGCCGGTCGTCGTCGCGCGGGTCGACGCCACCGCCCGGATAGACGTACGCGCCGGCCGCGAACGCCATCGAGGCCCGCCGGCGCAGCATGTACACGTCGGGCCCGGGGGCGCCGTCCCGCAGCAGTACGACGGTTGCGGCACGGCGGGGCTCCACCACGTCGAGTGCGCCCGCGGCGAGCGCCCTGATCCGCTCGGGCCACTCGGGCGGGAACCACTGACCTGTAGGCATGGCCGGATGGTATGCGGTCGCGGTCGGATGTTCGAGAGGTGATCGCGCGAGCGGAGGCCCGCAGGGGGCGGCCCGTACGGGGAAACGGGCCGGCGGGAGCCAAGCCGTACGGGCGACCCGTGCGAGGGCATCCGTACGGGGGGGATCCGGGTGGGGAGATCCCTATCGGGGAGATCCGTACCGGGGAGATCCGTACCGGGGGGATCCATACCCGAGGGGACACGGGCGGACCGGGCGCTCCGGCCCGCCGGAGGGGCCGGCCGGACCGCCCGGGGCCCGTAGGGGCTCAGCCCTCGGTCAGCTCCACCTGGATCTCGACCTCGACCGGCGCGTCGAGCGGCAGCACCGCGACGCCCACCGCGCTGCGCGCGTGCACGCCCTGGTCGCCGAGGAGGTCGCCGAGCAACTCGCTCGCGCCATTGATCACGCCGGGCTGGCCGGTGAAGTCCGCGGCGGACGCCACGTACCCGACGACCTTCACCACGCGCGCAATCCGGTCCAGGTCGCCCGTGACGGATTTCACGGCGGCGAGCGCGTTCAGCGCGCAGGTGGCGGCGAGCCCCTTGGCCTCCTCCGCGGTGACCTCGGCGCCCACCTTGCCGGTGAGCGGCAGCTTGCCCTCCACCAGCGGGAGCTGGCCCGCCGTGAAGACGTACGCGCCGCTGCGGACGGCGGGGACGTACGCGGCGAGCGGCGGCGCGACGTCCGGCAGGGTCAGCCCGCGCGCCGCGATCGCGGCCTCGACTGCCCCGCTCACGCGGCCTTCTCCCGCTTCAGATAGGCCACGAGCTGCTCGGGGTTGTTGGGTCCCGGCACGACCTGGACGAGTTCCCAGCCGTCCTCGCCCCAGGTGTCCAGGATCTGCTTGGTCGCGTGCACGAGAAGCGGCACGGTGGCGTATTCCCACTTGGTCATGGGGCGACTGTAGCCGGACCGCCCCTAGGGGCCGCCCCCGGGAAACCCCGGGGGCGGCCTGGTGCGTAGCCCGCGACGCGACTGGTTAGGCTCGAATACGTGAGCAGGCTCCAGGTCGTCAGCGGCAAGGGCGGTACCGGTAAGACGACGGTCGCCGCCGCGCTCGCGCTCGCCCTCGCCACCGAAGGCAAGCGCACCCTCCTCGTCGAGGTGGAGGGCAGGCAGGGAATCGCACAGCTGTTCGAGACCGAGCCGCTGCCGTACGAGGAACGGAAGATCGCCGTGGCCTCCGGCGGCGGCGAGGTGTACGCGCTGGCCATCGACGCCGAGCAGGCGCTCCTCGACTACCTCCAGATGTTCTACAAGCTGGGCAGCGCGGGCCGCGCGCTCGGCAAGCTGGGCGCGATCGACTTCGCGACGACGATCGCGCCGGGCGTCCGGGACGTCCTGCTGACCGGCAAGGCGTGCGAGGCCGTGCGGCGCCGCGACCGCGCGGGCCGCTTCGTCTACGACCACGTGGTGATGGACGCGCCGCCCACCGGCCGCGTCACCCGCTTCCTCAATGTGAACTACGAGGTGGCGGGCCTCGCGAAGATCGGCCCCATACACAACCAGGCGCAGGCCGTGATGCGGGTCCTCAGGTCGCGCGAGACCGCGGTCCACCTGGTGACGCTGCTTGAGGAGATGCCGGTCCAGGAGACCGCGGACGGCGTCGCGGAGCTGCGCGCGGCCGAACTCCCCGTGGGCAACGTGATCGTGAACATGGTCCGCCCGCACCTGCTGGACGAGGCCGCGGTGCGCGCCGCCTCGGGCGACCGGCGCAAGGAGGTCACCAAGGTGCTCGCGGGCGCCGGCCTCGCGGCCCCGACGAAGCTCGTCGGCCCGCTGCTCGACCAGGCGGCCGAGCACGCGCAGCGCGTCGAGCTCGAACGCGAGCAGCGGTCCGTGCTCGCCGGGATCGGCGTGCCCGCGTACGAACTCCCCCTGCTCGGCGAGGGCGTGGACCTCGCGGGACTGTACGGGCTTGCCAGGGAGCTACGACAGCTCGGGAAGGCTTTCGCATGAGCAAGGCCCAGGAGCCCGGCGGCGGCGCGGAAGCCGCGGGCGTCCCCTCGGACACGCCCGCCCTCGACGTGGACGCCCTGCTGGACGACCCGGCCACCCGCATCGTCGTGTGCTGCGGCTCTGGCGGTGTCGGCAAGACCACCACCGCCGCGGCGCTCGGCGTCCGGGCGGCGGAGCGCGGCCGCAAGGTCGTCGTGCTGACCATCGACCCGGCCCGCCGGCTCGCGCAGTCCATGGGGATCGACGCGCTCGACAACACCCCGCGCCAGGTCAAGGGCGTCGAGGGCTCGGGCGAACTCCACGCGATGATGCTCGACATGAAGCGGACGTTCGACGAGATCGTCGAGGCGCACGCGGACAAGGAGCGGGCCAGGGCGATCCTGGACAACCCGTTCTACCAGTCCCTGTCGGCCGGTTTCGCCGGTACGCAGGAGTACATGGCGATGGAGAAGCTGGGCCAGCTGCGCTCCCGCGACGAGTGGGACCTGATCGTCGTGGACACCCCGCCGTCGCGCTCCGCCCTCGACTTCCTCGACGCACCGAAGCGCCTCGGGTCCTTCCTCGACGGCAAGTTCATCCGGCTGCTGATGGCTCCTGCGAAGGTCGGCGGGCGGGCCGGGATGAAGTTTCTCAACGTCGGCATGTCGGTGATGACGGGCACGCTGGGGAAGCTGCTCGGGGGGCAGTTCCTCGGCGACGTGCAGACGTTCGTGGCGGCGATGGACACCATGTTCGGCGGTTTCCGCACCCGCGCCGACGCCACGTACCGGCTGCTCCAGGCGCCCGGCACTGCCTTCCTCGTGGTGGCGGCGCCCGAGCGGGACGCGCTGCGCGAAGCCGACTTCTTCGTACGGAGGTTGGCGGCGGAGCGGATGCCGCTCGCGGGCCTCGTACTCAACCGCGTGCACGACAGCGGCGCCCGGAGGCTGTCCGCCGAGCGGGCGCGGGCAGCCGCCGAAAATCTTGAAGAGGCCCGCATTGTGGATCAGGCGCCCGGGAATGGTGTCCCTGGCGCCGCTCCCCGTCGCCCCGAAGCCACCACGGCAGGACCGAGTGGCGGTCCCTCTCCCGAGGCCGTCGAGCCGTCCGAGCACCCCGGCACCGCAGCTGTCGCAGGCACCGCGCCAGGCTCCTCACTGGGCGATGTGCCCGAAAAGCCCGCTGATGCGGGACAGTTGGTTGACGCGGAGCAGCTGACGGCCGGCCTGCTGCGTCTGCACGCGGACCGCATGCAGGTCATCGCGCGCGAGCGGCGCACGCGCGACCGCTTCACGGCGCTGCACCCCGAGGTGCCGATGGCGGCCGTGCCCGCGCTGCCGGGGGATGTGCACGACCTGGCGGGGCTGCGGGCCGTGGGCGACCGCCTCGCGGCAGGCGAGGACGCGTAGCCGCTCGCCGCGCACCGGGGGCGCCCGGCCCGCCCTACCCGGCCGCGGCGTACGTCTCGAAGCCGTCCTCGTCGTCCTCAAGTCCCGCGGGCAGCAGGCCCGCACCGCGCTCGTACTCCGTGCGCGCGGTCTCCAGCAGGCGGCGCCACGACGTGACCGTGGGGCGCCTGCGCAGCAGGGCACGGCGCTCCCGCTCCGTCATGCCGCCCCACACGCCGAACTCCACGCGGTGGTCGAGCGCGTCCGCCAGGCATTCCGTACGCACCGGGCATCCGGTGCACACCGCCTTCGCCCTGTTCTGCGCTGCACCTTGAACGAACAGTTCATCCGGATCGGTAGTGCGGCAGGCTGCCTGCGCACTCCAGTCGGTTACCCAGCCCATGCCGGCGCCGTCCTCTCCCGAATCGAGGCTCCCCCACGGCGGCAAGCGGCATATTCACCGCTGCCAGTTGAGGACGTTACGGCCGGCGGACACAGCGCAACACCCCCTTCGTGCCCAATCTTGAATGGTCCGAACGGACTATGCGTACGCGAAAGATCACCCAGGGGAGTGACGGGTCGCCAGACCGCGGCACCCCGCGCGAACAGGCAGTTCGTCGCCGTCGCGGCGGATGCCGCACGCCCCGCTGGGCGCTCCTTGCTCACACGTTCCGGCGTTCGGGTTCACCGGAAGTTCACAAGGCAAGTCCACTCGAAAGTGTGACCCGCAGCGCGGTGACCGGGAACACCCCGCAGGTATGCCCCCGACATGCGTTCGACCCGTGAGCATCCCCGCCGCCGGAGCGAGGGCGATCCCCAGCGGCCGAGACTGGTCGAGATCGGCCCAATGGACCGAAACCAGCCAGAATCATCCCGAATTACCCTGGATTATCCCAACTGAGCCCGGATTGTCCGAAAATCATTCTGACTCCACCGGGGCCCAGCCTCGGACTGATCCGATTTCGACAGATTCCGAAAGATTCCGACAGATTCTGCCAGAACACGCCAGAGTCCGCCGGAAAACGATCCCCACCCTGTGAAGTGCAGCGGTGCCTTCCTGTGAAGGCATACAGAATCGTGACCGTTGGGTACAGCTTAGGCCAGAGCCTTGACCCGTGTCCGGCGAATCAGACCGTAGGCTTCACCCATGCCAAAGAAGCGCTCGGGCGGGGGCCTGTCCAAGACCCAGCAGGCCGCCAAGTTCCTGGGAGTCAGCGTGCTCGCCGGCGCGGTGCTCGCGGGTATCGCCCTGCCGGCCTTCGGGTCACTCGGCCTGGCGGCGAAGGGGACGGTCAAGGGGTTCGACGAGCTCCCCACGAACCTCAAGACCCCGCCACTGAGCCAGCGCACCACCATCCTCGACGCGGACGGCGGCAAGATCGCCGACGTCTACTCGCGCGACCGCACGGTGGTGCCGCTCAAGGACATCTCGCCGTACATGCAGAAGGCGCTCGTGGCCATCGAGGACTCGCGCTTCTACGAGCACGGCGCCGTGGACATCAAGGGCATCGCCCGCGCGCTGAACCAGAACGCGCAGTCCGGCGGCGTCTCGCAGGGCGCCTCGACGCTGACGCAGCAGTACGTGAAGAACGTCTTCATCGAGGAGGCGGGCAACGATCCGACCAAGGTCGCCCAGGCCACCCAGCAGACCCTCGGCCGCAAGGTCCAGGAGCTGAAGTACGCGATCCAGGTCGAGGACGAACTCGGCAAGAAGAAGATCCTGGAGAACTACCTCAACATCACCTTCTTCGGCGAGCAGGCGTACGGCGTCGAGGCCGCGTCGGAGCGCTACTTCTCCAAGCACGCCAAGGACCTGGACCTGGAGGAGGCGGCGCTGCTCGCCGGCCTCGTCCAGTCGCCGAGCCAGTACGACCCGATCAACGACGAGCCGACCGCGCTGAAGCGCCGCAACACCGTGCTGGAGCGGATGGCCCAGGTCGGCGACATCTCGCAGTCCGAGGCCGACAAGGCGATCGCGACCCCGATCAAGCTGAAGGTCACCCGCCCCAAGAGCGGCTGCATCACCGCCACCAAGGGCGCGGGCTTCTTCTGCGACTACGTGCGCGACACCCTGCTCAACGACCCGGCCTTCGGCAAGACGGCGCAGGCGCGCGCCGACCGCTGGAACACCGGCGGCCTGACGATCAAGACCACGCTCGACCCCAAGGCGCAGCAGGCGGTCCAGACGTCGATCGAGAACCACGTCTACAAGTCGGACTCCGTCGCCACGGCCGTCACCCTCGTCCAGCCCGGCACCGGCAAGATCGTCGCGATGGGCCAGTCGCGCCCGTACGGCATCGGGAATAACGAGACTCAGCTCAACCTCAGCGTCAACCACAACATGGGCGGCGGCAGCGGCTTCCAGTCCGGTTCGACCTTCAAGCCGATCACCGCGGCGGCGGCGATCGACGGCGGCACCGATCCCGGCACGGTCGAGTCCGCGCCGAACAAGATGAACTACCCGTCGCCCGTGCAGACCTGCGACGGCACCTGGCAGAACAGCACCACCAAGCCCGAGACCGTCGAGAACGAGTCGAAGTCCGAGGTCGGGCCCATGAACATGAAGGAGGCCATGGCCAAGTCGGTCAACACCTACTTCGTGCAGATGATCAGCAAGATCGGCGTCTGCCCGGTCACGCGGATGGCCTCGAAGCTGGGCGTGCAGCGCGCCGACGGCAAGAAGATCGACCAGGTCCCCTCGATCACCCTCGGCACCCAGCTGGTCTCGCCGCTGACGATGGCCAACGCCTACGCGACCTTCGCCAACAAGGGCGTCTACTGCTCGCCGATCGCCGTGGAGTCGATCTCCGACGCGTCGGGCAAGTCGCTGCCGGTGCCGAAGACGCAGTGCAAGCAGGCGATGTCGGAGCACACGGCCACGGTCCTCAACTCCCTGTTGAAGGGCGTGGTCGAGGACGGCACCGGTACGCTCGCCGGCCTCACGGACCGCGACAGCGCGGGCAAGACCGGTACCACCGACGACATCAACGCCGCGTGGTTCGTCGGCTACACCTCCGACATGGCGGGCGCGGTCTGGGTCGGCGGCCCGACCGGCAACGTCTCGATGCGCAACATCACCATCGGCGGCCAGTACCACAAGCAGGTCATGGGCGCCGACACCCCGGGCCCGATCTGGAAAGACGCGATGAGCGGGGCGCTGGCGGGCACGACGTCGCCGCCGCTGCCGACCATCAAGCTCCCCGACATGAAGAAGAAGAACCCGAAGCCCGACGACCACAAGGGCGACAACGGCGACGACCAGGGCGACGGCGGTGACGACGGCGACAACGGCGACACCGCGGGCGCCCAGGACGCCGGCGCCACGGCGGGCCAGGACGACGGCGGCGCGTTCGGCGGTGGCGGCAACGGCGGCCAGGACGGCGGCGCGAACGCCGGCGCCGACGCGGGCGCAGACGGCGGCGGGTTCGGCGGCGGCTTCTTCGGCGGCAACCACTGACACGGCCCGCCGCCCCATGTGAAGGCGCCCGCCCCGGAGTTCTCGACCGGGGCGGGCGCCTTCGTGTGCGGGGCCGGGACCGTACGGGGCCGCAGGGGCGCCGGCGAGGGGGCCTGCCGGCGGGGCGGGGCCGTACGCGGGCCGGGCCTGTCGGCGGGCCGGGCCGTACGCGGGCGGGGACATACGCGAGCGGGCCGTCGACGGGGGCCGTACGCGGGTATGCGTAACACGGCGACCGACGTACCGGCCTACCGACCTCCCCACGTACCGGCCTCCCCACGTACCGGCCTACCGGCCTACCGACGCACCGACGCACCGACGCACCGACGCACCGACGCACCGACCGGTCTACCCGAGCGACCGCTTCACCACGCCCGCGACGCGGCCGCCCTCGGCGCGCCCGGCCACCCGCGGGGTCACGATCTTCATGACGGCGCCCATCGCGCCGCGCCCCTCGGCGCCACCCGCCTTGGCCTCGGCCACCGCCTCGGCGACGATCGACTCCAACTCGTCGTCGCTCAGCGGCTTGGGCAGGTACACGGCGAGCACCTCGCCCTCGGCCAGCTCGCGCTGCGCCTGCTCGGCGCGCCCGCCCTTGGCGAACGCGTCGGCCGCCTCACGGCGCTTCTTCGCCTCCCTGGCGATCACCTTCTGCACCTCATCGTCGCTGAGCTCTCGTGCGGACGTGCCGGAGACCTCTTCCTTCGTGACGGCGGAGAGGGTGAGCCGGAGCGTCGCGGAGCGCAGCTCGTCGCGTGCCTTGATGGCGTCGGTGAGGTCTTCCTGAAGCTTGGACTTGAGGCTGGTCATGGGGTCAAGTGTGGCAGGCGGCGCACGCCCGCGGCCGCCCGATTACCGGCGGGGCCGCGCGGCCCCGCCGGGCGCGCACGGGGGCGCGAGGCCGGAGCCCGTACCGGCGCGCGGACGGCGCACACGCCCGGGTGCGTGACGGGTCTCACGCGAGGTCTGCGACGATGGGCGTATGCGCGCACGCTACGGAGTCCCCCTGTCCATCGCTGCGGCCGGCGCGGCAGGCGTCGCCTATGCCGCGGGGTTCGAAGTCCGCTCGTTCAGACTGCGCAGGGTGACCGTCCCTGTCCTGCCGCGCGGCATGCGCGACCTGCGGGTCCTCCAGGTCTCCGACATCCACATGGTGCGCGGGCAGCGCAGGAAGCGCCGCTGGCTCCAGTCGCTGGCCGGGCTGCGCCCCGACTTCGTCGTGAACACCGGAGACAACCTCTCCGACCCGGAGGCCGTACCCGAGGTGCTGGACGCGCTGGGCCCACTGATGGAGTTCCCCGGCGTCTACGTCTTCGGCTCCAACGACTACTACGGGCCCAAGCTGCGCAACCCCGCGCGGTACCTCTTCGAGAAGGCGCAGGGCAAGCACGGCCTCAACGGCAACGCCCCCGCCGTCCACGCCCTGCACAACCCCTGGGAACCCATGCGGGACGCCTTCGACGCGGCGGGCTGGACCGACCTCTCCAACACCCGCGCCCGCCTCAAGCTCGACCGCTACGAGCTGGCCTTCACCGGCCTCGACGACCCCCACATCAAGCGGGACCGCTACGAGCGGGTCGCCGGCGGCCCCGAGGCCGACGCCGACCTCTCGATCGGCGTCGTACACGCCCCCTACCTGCGCGTCCTCGACTCCTTCACCGCGGACGGCTACCCCCTGGTCCTCGCGGGCCACACCCACGGCGGCCAGCTCTGCATCCCCTTCTACGGCGCCCTGGTCACCAACTGCGACCTGGACACGGACCGCGTGAAGGGCCTCTCCACCCACCAGTCGGCGGGCCGCACCTCCTACCTCCACGTCTCCGCGGGCTGCGGCACGAACCGCTACACCCCCGTCCGCTTCGCCTGCCCCCCGGAGGCCACCCTCCTGACCCTCACGGCCGCCGCCCCCTGACCCGAAACCGGATTTCGCCTGGGGCGGCGCGTGGGCTAAAGTAAACCTCGTTGCCGCAGCACGCTGCGGCGATCGGGGTGTAGCGCAGCTTGGCAGCGCGCTTCGTTCGGGACGAAGAGGTCGTGGGTTCAAATCCCGCCACCCCGACAGCGAAACACCAGGTCAGGCCCGGTGCTGAGAGATCAGCACCGGGCCTGACCTGTTGTGTAACCCCGCTTTGGGAGCCATTTGGGAGCCGAGTCTCGGGGTGCGGATCAACAGCGATCCTCAGATCGCCCTCGAGATTGGGCCCAGTTCCGGGGTGCACCGAGGGAGGCCCCATCAGCACTCCCGCCTCCTGCAAGCAAGGGGAGCGAGCCAGGGAGCCATTCACGTGACGCCCCCTTAAAGGTGCGCGTAATATCACCCAGCGTAGCTAAGGGGAGAGGGGCGGGATGAGCAGCTTCAACGAAGTGGCGAACCTACGGGCCGCCGAGGTCCAAGTGCTCGCTGAGTCGAAGAAAACCCTCGGCGCCGTCTACCTGGCCGGCTACGTCGTGGAGTGTCGGCTAAAGCACTTCTTGCACCTGAACGGCATCCCCTTCTCCCGCAGCGGCCGAGAGGGGCACAACCTCCGCGGCCTATGGCAAAGTGCCGGGTTCACCAAGCCCTATGGCCACGCTTCGCTGTTCATTGATCACTGGGACACAAAACTCCGGTACAAGGCCACGCTTCCTCCGGGTGTCGACGCCGACGACCTGCTCAGGGGAGGCCAGCAACTGGCAGGCTGGGTGGCGACACGCGTCAGGCAGGCAGGCTCCCGAGGCTGGAGCCACGGAAGGAGACAGCGGTGAACGAGAGGCCGGAGCCCATGTCAGAGGACGAAGTGACCCAGGCCCTCGCAAAAGCCGTCCAGGCCACACTTCCCGGCTCCGACATCAACGTGGTTCCGGACGCCGGGGGCTTCGTCGTGCGTGTCGTCTCCGAACATTTTGCCTCGCTATCCGAAGCGGACCGCCGCAGCCGAATCCAAGAGCACGTGCCTCCTCGGCTCGTCAGCCAAGTCCATACCTGGGAGTTGCTCACGGAGTCCGAAACTCCCTGGTACGGCGATCTGACGACGGCAGTCATCCCTCCCCCCGCCTGGTCCACCGCGCTCGGCCGCATCGAGAACGAGCAGGCCACGCCGAAAAAGATCACATTCGCCAGCGACCTTGACCAAGACCTCGAATCCGCCCCGGTTGTGACCTTCTACAGCCTTAAGGGTGGTGTCGGACGCAGCACTGCTCTAGCGGCTGTAGCTCGTCGCCTCACCTCCGAGCACGGGCTGAGGGTCCTCTGCATTGACATGGACCTCGAAGCTCCCGGCCTCGACACCCTCTTCGGTATCCCTCAGGAGAGCCAGTCCGACCTCGGCGTGGTCACAGCCCTTCTGGCCTACGAGTTTGGCGAGGAACCTTCGATCTTGGACCATGTTGTCCCAATCGACGACAACGGCCGTTTGTTCTGCATGCCCGCTGGCCGGATTGACGGCACGTACGCCGCCCGGCTCCGCTCCCTGGAGCCGGAGATCTGGTATCGCGAACGCGTTAACGCGCTACACCAGCTCATCGACAATGCTCGGAACTCCACGCTCCGCCCGGACGTGGTCCTGATCGACTCGCGCACTGGTGTCAGCCCCGTAGCAGCCCCACTGCTCTTTGACGTCTCCGACATGGCCGTGGTCTGCTTCCACCCGCACAGCCAGGCTCGGAACGGCACCGAACTGCTGACCGGCGCGCTACTCAGCTCGACCACACGTCGTCAGACGCTTCTCCCCTTGACGCCCGAGCCCCGTTTCGTAGTGTCCCCGATGCCTCCGGGCCAGAGCGCCCCCCGGCTCGCTGACCGGGCTAAGTCCTGGATCGACAAGTGGCTGGAGCCTTTTAACGTAGCCCGGCACGGTGCTCCCGTGCTGACCGCAGAAGAGATCACGCACGTCGTCCCCTACAACGCCGAAGTCTCCTTCTCGGACACAGTTACCTCGGACAGCGTCCGCCTTGCCCCCTACGCCCGCATCGCCGACTGGATCCTGCAGATCGTCCCAGAGCCCGCCCCGAAGCGCAGCTTGCAGAGCCAGACATCGGAGAGCAAGGTCACTGCTCTGGCGCAGCTGTCCTTCTCCACCGGTACGGCGGAGGAGTTGGATAGCGAGCAATTCCTTCAGGACTACGTCGTCACTCGTCAAGTGAGCGAGACGGCTGACCCCGACACTCCCCTCATCCTGGGCCGAAAAGGTACGGGTAAGACTGCACTGTTCCGGTGGCTAGCCGCAGGCGAGTTGCCGGGGTGGACTCCCGTAGCCGTGACGACCCCCAGCTTCCGTGACCGCCCGGACTGGTCCTTCGGCCCAGACAACTACGACGTCATCGACCAGCACCTCGCCACGAGCGGCCAGGACTGGGGCACCGTTTGGCAGATCCTGATCGCCTTGGCCGTGTATCGCACCGATGACGCAACGCACGATGTCGGAGCACCTCATCCGGCGATGCAGAGCCTCGAACCGGGAGACTTCGCCGCTACCCAAGCTGTCCTCGAAGTCTTGCGGGACCCGATGGGAGCCCTCCAGTGTGTGGACTGGCTACGCAAGGTCGATGCCAACGGAAAGAATCAGCTTCTCCTACTGTTCGATGGACTCGACACCGCGTTCGGTAACACACCAATCCAGCGCAGGCGCCGCTCCCATGCCATCGCCGGTCTCCTGGCCAAACAGGCCGACCTCGCACCCAAGTTCGGCAAAATCCGCCTCAAGATCTTCGTGCGCCAGGACATCTGGAGCAGTCTCCGCTTCGAGAATAAAAGCCACTTCTATGGTCTCTCCCGTAGGCTCCAGTGGGAGGATCAGCGCGAATATTTCAAGGTCGTCCTCAAGCGCGCTGTACACGCAGCCGCCTTCCGGGACATCCTCCGCACTGCCGATAAGGCCCTCGTGGAGACTAACGTCGCCTCTTGGACTCCCGACCAGGTTGACATGGCCTGGGGTTCACTTGTTGGCGAGCGTATGCGAGGCGAACGCACCGCATTTACGTCCAACTGGGTCTGGAACCGTCTCGCCGACGGCAACGGCGACCATTCCCCACGGTCCTTGTTGCAGTTGTTCGCTGCCGCGCTGGACTGGGAGCGGGAGGAAGAGAAGCGCAGTGCCTACGACCGCTCGGTCCTGCGCCCGCGCAGCCTCGCCCTCAGCCTGGAGAGGGTGAGCGAACCCGCCTTGTCTGCCCTGTTGGACGAGGAGTTCCAGGAACTCCGGGCGGTAGCCGACGCGCTTAAGGACTACGGTCGCACCCCCATCAGCGAGGAAGCTCTGCGCGACGCCCTCGGTGAGACGCCCGAAGACTTGATCACTCTGGCTAGGGAAGCCGGTCTCATCACACTCAACGATACCGACGACGACGCCCGGTCATTCCGCGTCCCTGATCTCTACCGCTGGGCGCTCCGCGTCACGCGAAGGGGTCCGATGTAAAGAGCACGCCAGCTCAGCGGAAGGACGAACCGCCGCAGGCGGGCGGAAGCCCCTGCTTGAGACGCTCCCGCCGACGGCGGCTCTGAGCTGTATTGCTCAGTGAGCCGTTTTCATCCTGAATAGTTGCAGGTCAGGAGTGTGTGGACGGCTTGGGCGATGGTGCCGATGCGGCGGGTGGAGCATCTGGCACGGCGGAGGATTCGCCGGGACTTCAGCTGCGCGAAGGCGCGCTCACCGGGCGCTCTGAGTCGTGCGTGGTCGCGGTTGAACTGCTGGTAATGGTCGGGGTGTTCGCGGTGGTGGTAGTACGGGGTTCGGAAGGTGGCGCCGGCGCCCTGGTAGGCGCGGTCGGCGAGGACGAGGATCTGCCGGGTGAGGCAGGCCTGGACGATGCCGTGTGCGCGGGCCGCGGTCAGGTCGTGGGTGCGGCCCGGTGTCGCGCGGGAAAACCACAGCGGTGTGCCGTCGGGGCGGGCGATGACCTGCACGTTCATGCCGTGCTTACGGTGCTTCATCGAGTAGTACGGCTCGTCGGCGGCGATCCGGTCGATGGGGATCAGGGTGCCGTCGAGGGTCTCCTCGACGTAGCGCCAGGCCGTGGCTGTCGAGACGCCGAACCCGGCTGCAAGAACGGGCAGTGTCTCGTTCTTGCGCAGATGCACCAGCACGAGCAGGGCCTGCTGGAAGCAGCCCAGCTTTCGCCATCGTGAGCGGTGTTCACGCCTTCGTTCGACAGGGACGGCACCCCTCTGCGATGTCCGCGGTATCCGGCATCTCCTCGACGGGCCCGGGCACTTCGTCGCGTTCCATGCTCCCTCCGTGGACTGCCCGCCGAACCCGCATGTCGTCCAAGCGGCCCGGGACGCGCACGCCGGAGGCCGCGCCGTCCTGGTCGTCACCGCGCGCGCAGCATGCGGGCACTACCACACCGCCTGGCTCGCCCTCGGCGACGTTCTCTCCGACGCGATGTGGATGCGGGCGCGCGGTGACCACCGGCCGGACTACGAGATGAAGCGCGACATCCTCACCAGCATCCGCAAGCCGTACGGGCCGGTGGCCGCGTGGGACGACAACCCGACGGTCATAAGGGCTGTGGCGCGGGGAGGGCGTGCCGACCCACGTCGTACCGGGCGGGCAGGACGACCGCGGTGCACCGTGCTACTCCCCCGCGTGCCCGGCGCACACCGAGCGGACCTCCTTGAGCAGTCGTGGATAGTGCTCGCCGTACGTGTTCAGCGCATGCCACACGGCGTCCAGTGCCGCTTTCAACGGATCGGCTCCGGCGGCGGCGCGCACGGCGTGAGGAGCGAAGTGCGGCTGTGAGATCCGCCGGGGCTCGCGCGGAGTGCGGGCGCCGGGCGCCACCGCGACCTCGCCGTGCGCCGCCCCCGTGCTCCAGATCGGCTGCCCCGCGGCGGGGGCCGCGGGCACGAGCGTGGCCAGAGGGCGCCCGAGGCCCGGCCGCTCGGGTCGGTTGGGCTCCGGGCCCGCCGCCAGAACCCGGGGCAGGGGGCTCGCCGCCGGCGGGGGCGGAGGGTGGTACGGCGGCCGCTCTGGGGGTATCGCCTCCCGGACCGTCCGTCTTCTGGGAACCCGCGGGTCGGTGCGCAGGCTCGCCGACAGCTGGGCCGGGTCGTCGAACGGCGGCGGCAGAGGGCGCCTCTCGGCCAGGGCCGTGAGCGCGTCGGCGACCCAGGGCACGTCCGCAAGGCCCGCCGCCTCGCAGGCCCTGCGGGCGGCCAGCAGCGCCACCGCGCGCTGCACCTCGGAGTCCGCGGCGTCGAGGGTGTGCACCAGGTCGCTGTCGAAGCGGAGCAGCCCCAGGGCGTCGTGGCGGTGACCGCGCAGTCTGTCGCTCGGCAGGCGTCCGCCCCACTCCCACCGTTCGTAGTGCGACCGCAGCTCCCTGCGGGCTCGTTCCTCCGCCTCCCGGGCCAGGCGGGCGGCCTCGTCCTTCTCCTCGGGCGTGGGCGGGGGCGGGCGTTCGCGCGCGTATCGGTGCCAGTAGGCGGCGTCGGCCGAGGTCTGGCGGACCACGAGGTCCGGGCCGAGGGGGGCGGGCCAGAACTGGAGGAGGTAACGGTCCGCCTCCGGCTCTCCTGCGGATCGGGTGTCGAGCCTCCGCCCCTCGTCCCTCCCCCGGGCGCAGTACCGCACCCGGTAGTCGGTCAGTGGGAGATCGAGGTCCCACGCGCCCTCGCCTGCCCACAGCGTCAGACAGGTGCTTTCCGACAGCGGGCGGAAGGACACCTCCACGACGTCCTCCCAGGCCGGGCCCAGCGTGGGGGCCTCGTCGTGCACCTCCACGGTGAAGCCGACGCTGCCGGTGTGCAGTCCGGTGTGCAGCCAGAGCGCGCCCGGCAGCGCGGCCCCGCACAGTCCTCCGCTCTGGCCTGCGAACGCCTCGGAGAGGTCCGGGACGACGCCGTCCGGATCGCTGTGGACGTAGAGCTGTCCGTAGTGGACATGCACCTCACCCGTGACGGGTCCACGCATCACATCCCTCTCTCGTCGTCAACGGCCGCCCGGCGTCTGCGTCCGCGTCTGCGTCCGCGTCCGCGCCGGACGGGCCGTCACGTGACCGGTATCGTGCCGCAGACCACTGACAACGGACCCGGTCTCCAGGGCTCCTCACCACCGCTCGCTCCCGGCTGCCCGCCCGGACGGCACCGGCGCACGGGACCGGCGAGAGCTCACCGTGACGGCGCCGGTTCCGCGCAGGGATCGTCCGCCGCTGCGAAGTCCTGCCGTGGCGACGCGTTCCGCGCACCATCGGTCGTCGGCCCCGGCGCCGCCGCGCACACCGCAGGGCGGCCCGCGGGGAGGTGGAGCCGGAACCCGGTCTCACAGCCGGGCCGGGTCAGCGGGCGGTGCCCAGGCGCATTTGACAAGCGCGGGCGCGCCGCAGGAAGGTGCGCGACATGACGGTGGGTCCGGGGGGACGGCGGCAGAGACGCGCGTGGGCCGGCCTCGTCGTGGCCGGTGTGCTCGGGACCGCGGCCACGAGCGGCTGGGTGTGGGCACGGACCGGCGCAGGTCAGGGCCCCGCCGACACGGCCTCGCTGGTGTCGCTCGCGGTCTCCGTCGCGGGACTCGTCGTGGGCGTGGCGGGGCTGGGCCTCGCGCGCGCCGCCCTGGGCAGCCCGGCCGACGCGGCGTCCCTGGCGCTGTCGGCGGCGGCGACCCTGGCCCGTCAGGTCGAGCGCGCGGAAACCGCCCAGTGGCGGGCCCTGGTGGGCAAGGACTGGGCCCGGATCAACCTCCGCTACACGGTGCGCGGCCCGCGTGGACCACAGGCCGTGCCGGAGCGCGGTCACCTCTTCCACGAGGGGGCACCACCGACCGGTCTCCGGGACATCGCCGCCCACTACCGCGCGACGGTCCCCGCCCGTCTGGTGGTCACCGGTGCGCCCGGTGCGGGAAAGACCGTCCTCGTCCTCGAACTGCTGCTCGCCCTGTTGGAGGACCGCGCCGAGCACGACCCGGTGCCCGTCCGCGTGTCCCTTGCCGGGTGGAAGCCGGACACGTCCCTCGACGAACTCCTCGTCTCCCACCTGGTCGACGCCTACGACTGGCCGCAGCGGCGCGCCGCGTACCTGGTCGAACAGGGGCTGATCCTCCCCGTACTTGACGGCCTCGACGAGATGGACGCCTCCGGAGACGACATGACCGGCCGACCCGGCAGGGGCGGCACGTCAGGGCCTGCCGCCGCGCGGCTGTGGCGGACGCGGTCCGCCCTGCGGGCCCTCAACGAGCACGGCCGCGGCCTGCGCGCGGGCCCGGTGATCCTCACCTGCCGCAGCGAGCACTACGACGCGCTCGCACCTGCCGACCGGCTGAGCCACGCGACACGCATCGCGATCGATCCCGTCACGCCGTCGGAGGCGCTGCGCTATCTCACCGACCGGTACGGGGGCGACAGCCGGTGGAGCCCTCTTCTCGGCCGTCTGGGTTCACACCCTGCCGGCACCCTGGCCACCAGCCTTTCCACCCCGTGGCGGCTGTGCCTCACCGCCACGGTCTACCACCGGGCCGGTGACCCCGCCGAGTTACTGGGGCTCCCCACCGCCCATGCCCTGGACCGGCATCTGCTGCGCGGCCTGATCCCCGCCTCGCACCGGCTGCATCCGTATCCCGACGGCTGCACGCCGGAACAGACGCACCGTCGACTCGCCCTGATCGCACGCCACTTGGGCGGGAGCGTGGACATCCGGCTGACCGAACTGTGGCCGATCGGCGGGCGGCGGCTCGTCCTGCTCTCGGAATACGCGCTGTTCGCCGTGTTCCTCTCCTGCGTGGCTGCCCTGCTCAACCTGGCGGTGGGCTGGTCGAGGGAAGGCCTCAGCCTGGCCGCCGTCTACGCAGGGTGCATGCCGCCGGCGGTCCTGCTGTTCAACCACTTCAACTCCCGCCCGGCGAGGACCAACTGGCGAGCGCTCGTCGCTCCGGCCGCGCGCGCCCGACTGCGTACCGTGCTGTTGAACACCGCCGCGCTCGCGCTCCTGGCGGCCGCGGTGGACACCGACGTGGCCGTGTACCTGGTGCTGCCGGGCGGCTGCTCCGTCGCGCTGTTCGCGTGGACGACCCAGGCCTTCCACAGACGCGCGCAGCCCATCACGTCCGACCGGGACCCGGACGCCTCGCCCCGGGGGCCGGGCCGGTTCGCAGGCGCGGATCTGGGCGCCGCGATGGTCGCGGGTATCACCTGGGGGACCGCCATGGGGCTCGCGACCGGCGGCCTGACGGCCTTCGCGGCCGTCAGGTCGGGTTCGCCGCCGCACGCGGGGCTGACCTTCCTGGTGACCGTCGTCGGCTGGTGCGCCCCGATCTTCCTGGTGGAATGCGACGCGACACGGCGGTACGCGGCCTTCGCCCTGTGCGCCCGCGCGCGCGGCCTGCTGCCGCTCCGCCCCGGCCGGTTCCTCGCCTGCGCGTACGACGCGGGCCTGTTGAGGAAGTCGGGCAACGCGTACCAGTTCCGCCACCGGGAACTCCAGCAGTGGCTCGCCACCGAGCCGGCCCCCGGTGCTCTGCCGGGAGCGGCCCGATGAGGGGCGATCGGCGTCCCGGGCCCGGTGGCCGGGAACTCGGCGGCCGGGTCGGGAAGTCAGTCCCGCCGCGGCCGGTACGCGGTCGCCAGGACCGAGACCGTGGTGCGGCGCGGCAGCGGGCTGCCGGGCCCGATGTGGTCGGGGGGCAGGTGGTGGGCGCTCGGTGTCATGTGGAGGAGGTCGAGGGCTTCGGGCGGGGACAGGGGGGCGGTGTACTCGACGGTGCGGGTGTCCACGGCCGTGAAGAAGGGGTCGAGCGCCCGGTGCAGCCGGTGTCCCTTGGCCGGGTCGATGCCGACCATCGCGGGGAGGGGGCCGCGTAGTTCGACGAGGCGGCGGGCATGGGCACTCCGGGCGGCAGCTGTGACATGACGGGGGAAGAAGGTGCCTACGCGCGGGGCCGGTTGCCGCAGGCACACCGTTGAGGGCGATGCCGGTCGGCATCGCCCTCAACGCGCCGTGGTCACAGGAAGCAGTGGTGCGGGGTGCTCATGGCCCCATCGTACGGGTCGCCTCGTGACGCACGGGCGAGTCGCGTGGGTCACGGCCGGGCGGGGGCGTCGGCCGTCTCGGTGGGGGCCCGGCCGGGGGTCCCGGGCGAGGGCGGGGCGTACTGGGCGGCCTGGAGGGTGTAGAGGGTGCGGAAGGCGCCGGGGCCTGGGGTGGTGGGGGAGATGAGGGCGTCGAAGGTGCCGGATTCGATGACCTTGCCGTGGTCGAGGACGTGGATGAGGTCGGCTGCGCGTACCGAGCCGAGGCGGTGGGTGATCAGGATGACGGTCTGGCCTGCGTCTGCGAGGGCGCGGATCTGCTCGAAGAGGCGTTGTTCGGCCTTGGCGTCGAGCGCCGAGGTGGGTTCGTCGACGATGAGGAGGCGGCCCGCGCGGTAGTGGGCGCGGGCCAGGCCGAGGCGTTGCCACTCGCCGCCGGAGAGCTGATGGCCTCCCTTGTAGGCGCGGGCGAGGAGGGTCGACCAGCCGCGTGGGAGCGAGGCGATGAGGTCGTCGGCGCCGGCGTAGTGGGCAGCGGCGTCGAGGCGGTCCTGGGACACGGGCGCGTCGGGGCGGCCGATGCTGACGTTGACCGCGGCGGTGAACGGCCAGCGGTAGAAGTCCTGTCCGACGACGGCGACTCGGGAGACGAGTTCCGCGCGGTCGGCGGTGGCCGCGTCGACGCCGTCCCAGAGGATGCGGCCCGCGTCGGGCTGGTAGAGCCCGGAGAGCAGCTTGACGAGGGTGGTCTTGCCGCTGCCGTTCTCCCCCACCAGCGCGACGATCTTGCCTGCGGGGACGGTGAGGGAGACGCCGTCGAGGGCGCGCTTGTTGTCCTTGCCGCGGTAGGTGAACACCACGTCCTCGAACGTGATGGCCGCGGGGTTCTCCGGCAGCGCGGCCCCGCCCTCGGGCACGGCGCGCAGCTTGGCCTCCTCGATGAGGCGGTGCAGGTCGCCGACGAACAGGCTCTCCTCGTGCAGATAGTTGATCTGGAGCACCAGGTTGTCGAGGCTCGCGGAACCGGTCCTGATCGCCAGGACCGCCGTACCGCCCACGGAGAGCGCCATCGCGCCGGTCCACAGCAGGCCGCCGAGTGTGGCGTACGTGGCGGCCGTCGCGAGGCCCGTCCAGCCGGCCGCGACCAGGCCGGTGCGCGCGGCGAGCCGGGCCAGCCTGCGCTGTTCCGCCTCCTGCGCCTCGGACATGGCGCGGTAGTGGTGGAGCAGGTACGGGCCGATGCCGTGCACCCGGATCTCCGGCGCCGCGTCGGTGGAGATGAGGAGCCGGCTGAGCAACTGGCCGGCGCGCTGGTGCTGGACCCACACCTGGAACGAGAGGTACCGGCGGCGCGCGAGCGACAGCGCGGCCCAGGAGCGCGGCAGTGTCATCGCGACCAGCAGGGGCAGCAGCAGCGGGTGGAGCACGGCGAGCACGCCGGCCGCCGCGACCAGGGAGAGCATGGCGCCAAGGACGCTCTGGCAGTACCGCACCATGCGGCGTGCGGAACCGGCCCCGTACTGCGCGCTGTCGAGCAGCTTGTGGAACTCGTCGTCCTCGATGGCCGCCAGCTCGACCCGCGCGGTGTGCCACAAGTACCGCTCGGTGGCGACGCGTTCGACCTTGGGTTCCAACTGGCCCGTCGCCGCGGTGGCCAGGGCGCGGAGCAGGGCACCGACCACGGCGGCGCCGCCCGCCACCGCGAGCGCGCCGGACGCCTGGGCGAGGCGGTCGGCGGTCGAGCCGCCCGACAGCAGGTGGGCGAGGACCTTGTTGACCGCGACGAGTCCCACCGCCTGGACCGCGCCGCGGCCCAACTCGGCGGCGGTGACCGCCTGGAGCGCCCGCCTGTCGGCCTCCCACGCGAGGTTGCCCGTCAGGCGGAGGAGGTACGGGAGGCGGGCCAGCATCGCGCGCAGATTGAGCTGGAGGAAGGCGTCCTCGTGCTGGGCGAAGCCCAGGTCGTAGCGCAGGGGGCCGCCGAAGAGTGTCTGCTCGGAGTCGGAGACCGCGGCGCCCTCCGGGGTGTCGGTCGGGGGTGTTCCGGCCGGCGGGTCCTGGACGGTCTGCGTTGTCTCCGTGCGCGGTGTCCCGGGCGTGGGTGCTTCCGCGGGGGGCGCCTCGGGCAGGGCCGCCTGGTCGGGGGCCGCCCGTCCCGGGGCCGTGCGCTCCGGGGGTGCCGCGGGCGGGGGCGGCCCGCCCGGGGCCGTCCGGGATGTGGTCTCGGTGTTCCGCGTGGGATGGGGCTTCGCCAATGTCCGCTCCTGGCAGGCGTGTTGTGGGTGTCGCGCTTGGTCGTGCCGTTGCCTGCGGCCCATTGAAGGGTGTTGCGGGCGGCGCGCGGGAGGGCGCGTCGGAGCCCGTGGGGTGAACGGGAGCGGTTCACGCGGAGCGAGGGAGGCGCGGCTGCCCCACGGGGCTCATGCGGTGGGGCGGTCGCCCGCGGTCCTGGGCGGCGCGGCCTCGGCGTAGTCGGCGAGCCGTACGCCGGTCAGCCGCTCCGACTCGGTCCACAGGCGGGCGTTGGCCGCCGGGTCGAGGGCGCGCCGGGTGATGCGGGCCGGGCCCAAGGGGCCGACGAGCTGGAGGCGGCCGGTGGGGCCGTAGTAGGCGCCCTGGGCGGCCTCGGGGCTGGTGGCCGCGTAGAGGAGGGGCTCGGTGCCGGGCTCCACCCCCTGGGACGGGAGGAGTTGGCCGACTGCGGCCAGGCGGCTGGTCAGGGAGGGCTTGGCGGGGCCGAGGTTGCGGCCCGCGGTCTGGAGGTTGGTGCGGGTGAAGCCGGGGTGCGCGGCGGTGCTGAGCAGGGGCCAGCCGTACGCGTCGGCGTGGACGGCGAGTTGGCGGGTGAACATGAGGTTCGCGAGCTTCGACTGCGCGTACGACGCCCCGGGGCGGTAGCGGCGGCGCTCCCACTGGAGGTCGTCGAAGCCGATGCGGCCGATGTTGGCGGTGCCGCTGCTCATGGTGGCGACGCGGGGCGCGGGCGCGGCGAGCAGGGCGGGCAGCAGCCGGAGCGTGAGGGCGAACGGGCCGAGGTAGTTGCTGCCGAACTGGAGCTCGAAGCCGTCCGCCGTGGTCATCCTGGTCGGCGGGTGCATGACTCCGGCGTTGTTGACGAGCAGGTCGAGGGGGGTGCCCTCGGCGAGGAGGCGGTCCGCGAACTCCTTCACCGTGGCGAGGTCCGCCAGGTCGACCCCGCGCACCTCGACGCGGGCGCCCGGGTGGCGCGCCGTGATCTCGTCGCGCGCCTGCTCGCCCTTGGCGGGTGTCCTCACGGCCAGCACGACCCGCGCGCCCGCCGCGGCGAGCCTGCGGGCCGCCTCCTTCCCCGTGCCGCTGTTGGCTCCGGTGACGACGGCGAACATGCCGGTCCTGTCGGGCACTTCGTACATCTCTCTCACTCCTGACCGCTGTTGGCGCACCGGCGCGGACCGGTACGCGCGAATTTAGAGACCAGTGGTCTCTTGACTTCCCCGAATCTAGCAGACCGTCGGTTCCTTAACAACAGACCGGGAGTCTTTAGTCGTCTGTACGATGTACGGCATGGTCACTCCCTTCCAGCGCGCCCGCAGCGAGGAGCAGCGCACCGTGCGCCGGCAGGCGATCCTCGACACGGCCGCCGCGATGCTCGGCGAAATGCCGGTCGCGCGGCTCAGCCTCAACGAGCTGAGCCGCCGCGTCGGCCTCGCCAAGTCGAACGTGCTGCGCTACTTCGAGTCCCGCGAGGCCGTGCTGCTCGTCCTCCTCGACCGGGCGACGCGCGAGTGGCTCGCGGAGCTCGACGGCGCACTCGCCTCGGCAGTGGACCCGCGCGCGAGCGCGCGGGAGCGCGGCGACCAGGTGGCCGCGGCGCTCGCGGCGTCGCTCGCGGAGCGGCCCGTGCTGTGCGACCTGGCCAGCGCGCAGGCGGCCGTGCTCGAACGCAACGTGTCGACCGAGGTCGCCGCCGAGCACAAGCGCTCGGGCATCGCGACCGCCCGCGAACTCGCCGGGCTGCTGCGCGCGCGCCTGCCGGAGCTCGACGACGCGGACGCGCTGCGGCTCGCGGCGGGAACGCTGCTGATCGCGGGCGCGGTGTGGACGCACACGCACCCCTCGGCCGCCGTGCTCGCCGTGTACGAGGCCGACCCCGCGCTCGCCGTCATGCGCGTCGACTTCCGGACGGGCGTCACCGAGTTCGTCTCCGTGCTCGCCTCGGGGCTGCTGGCGCGCGCCACCGGGTGCTCGGCGTGAGCGGGCGCGCGCCGGAGCGCGTCTGGTACGCCTCGTACGGCTCCAACATGCGGCGGGCGCGGCTCGCCGCGTACCTCGCGGGCGGCCGCCCTGCGGGCGCGGCGCGTACGTACCCCGGCTGCAGGGACCCGCGGCCGCCCGCGGCCTCGGTCCTGCTGCGGCTCGCGGGCACGCTGTACTTCGCCACCGAGTCCGAGGTGTGGACCGGGGGCCGGGCGTTCTACGACCCGGACGCGCACGGCCCGTACGGTCCCCGCGCGGAGGGCACCGAAGGCTCCGGCGTGTCCGGGGCCGCGGCGGCGGACTTCGCGCGGGTGCCCGCGGTGCCGCCCTGGGCGGGCGCGGCGGCGCAGGTCCTGGTGCGGGCGCACCTCATCACGGTCGGGCAGTTCGCGGACGTCGTCGCGCAGGAGATGGGCCGCGAGCCCGGCACGGGCCCCGACCCCGGCCCCGGCCTCGCCGAGGCGCTGGCCACGGGGCGGGCCAGGCTGGGCGCCGGGCACTACGAGACGCTGGTGCACCCGGGGTCGCACGGCGGCGTCCCGGTGGTGACGTTCACCGCGCCCTGGAGCGTACGGGACGTCGCGGCGAACCCGCCGTCCGCGCCGTACCTCACGCACCTCGCGGCAGGCCTTGTCGAGGCGGGCGCGGGGGACGCCCGTACGGTGGCGCGGTACCTCGCCCGATGGCCAGGCGCGGCGGGGCACTGGCGCGTCGGGGCGATCGCCGGGCTGGCACGGGCGGACGGCGCGGGGGACCGGGCGGGAGAGGGCGCCCACGCGGACCGCGCGCCCTGAGCGGGCGGGCGCCCGCGCCGGCCGGTGGCTCGGGGCGGGCGGGAGCGGCCGTGCGGCCGGCGGTCCCCGCCCGCCCGGGGGCGGTCAGCTGAAGCGGATCGACGCGGTCCTGTCGTCGAAGCCGATGCTCGCGAGGTCGGGCACGCTGCCGCTCACGACCTTCGAGTCGCCCGTGCAGCCGGGCTGCGACCAGAGCTTCAGCGGGCCGTCCGTCTGGAGGGACGACGCGACGCCGGGACGCGGGACGTTCTGGCAGCCGGAGCCCGAGACGCCCTGCGAGCCGTTGTCGGCGAAGTCCTTGTCGTCGAACAGGACCGCGTTGGTCGCGGGCGCGTTCGTCGCGGGCGCGGCGGCCGGGCCGCCCGTACCCGTACCGGCGTCCGCACCGCCGCCCGTGCCCGCGCCCGTGCCCGTGCCCGCGCTGCCGGCCTTGCCGCCGTCCGGTGTCACGCCGAACCAGGTGCCGCCGACGCCCTGGCCGTTGGTCTGGCCCGGCTCAAGGTCCTTGCTGAAGCGGTAGACGGGCCAGCCGCCGATGGTCAGCTGGATCGAGCCGTCGTCGCGCCTGATCGCGCCGACCTTCTTCATGTCGACGCCGTCGAGGAACAGCTTGCCGTGGGGGTCGAGGACGACGGGCGGCCAGGTCACGGCGCAGTCCCCGGTGCAGTGGGACGCGGACGGGTCGGGCGTGTCCTTGTCGAACCGGTAGAGGGTGAATCCGGCGCCGTTGACGACGACCGGGTCGAGGCCGCCCGCCTTCGCCGCGGCGAGCTCCGTCCACGCGCGGCCCGCCCTGGTGGTCTGCTGCCCCGCCGGGTCGGCCAGGTCGCCCGTGGTGCTCGGCGCGTTGTTCTGCTGGGCCGTGCCCGGGACGACCTTCAGGCCCTGGGCGGGCGCCTTGAGCGCCACGCCGCTGCCGCCCGCCGGGGCCGCGGTGGACGGCGCGGGGGCGCCGGACGACGCGGCCGGGGCGGCGCCTGTCGTCGTCGCACCGCACGCGGTCAGGGTCATGGCCACGGCGGCGAAGGCCGCAACGGCGGCCGGCGTAACCATGCGCTTCCGGAACATCAGGTGACTCCTCGAAGGTGAACCCACACGCTCCGGCGGTGCGGAGCGTCTCGCCCTCACACACGGTGCGCGGGCGCGGAGTTCTCGGCCGGTTACGCATCGGAGACACAATGCGCACAGCTTCTCGACAGAACCGGCCGGCTTGCCCGCCGGAACACCGCTGTCCTGCGGGTCCTCCGGTTGTCCACAGGGGCGCGGCGCGGGTTTTCCACAGGCTGGGGGCGGAGCGGCCCCGGTGTCGGGGGGCGGGCGCAGAATGGAGCCATGACAGAGAACACCGGCTCCACCAGTTCCCCGTCGGCCGCCGTGCCCGACTGGGAGAAGCGCTTCAGGGCGCCCCGGGTCTCCCTGCCCGACTGGGCGGAGGACGCACCGGACAAGGCCCTCTTCGTGTCCAACGCGACGGGGACCTACGAGCTGTACGCGTGGGACCGCGCGACCGGGGCGCAGCGCCAGGCGACCGACCGGCCCAACGGCACGACGGACGGCGTGCTGACGCCCGACGGCGCGTGGATCTGGTGGTTCTCCGACACGGACGGCGACGAGTTCGGCGTGTGGATGCGCCAGCCGTTCGACGGCCGCGCCGAGGGGGCCGCGGACGAGCCGGCCGTGCCGGGGCTCGCCCCGTCGTTCCCCGCGGGGCTCGCGCTCGGCAGGGGCGGCCTCGCGGTCGTCGGCAGGTCCACCGACGAGGAGGGCACGACCGTCCACGTCGTGCGGGGGCCTGGCGAGGCGCCCGTGGAGATCTACCGGCACCGGGAGTCGGCCGGCGTCGGCGACCTGTCGTACGACGGCGACCTGCTCGCGATCGAGCACACCGAGCACGGCGACGCGATGCACTCGGCGCTGCGCGTCGTCAGGCTCGACGGGTCGGCCGTCGCCGAGCTCGACGACAGCGAGGGCGGCACGCGCGAGCTCGGCCTCGAAGTCCTCGGGTTCTCGCCCGTCGCGGGCGACAGCAGGCTGCTCGTCGGGCACCAGCGGCGTGGCCGGTGGGAGCCGATGGTGTGGAATCCGCTGACCGGCGAGGAGTCGGACCTCGCCCTCGACCTGCCGGGCGACGTGGCGGCCGAGTGGTATCCGGACGGCTCGGCGCTGCTGGTCGAGCACAGCTTCGAGGCCCGCAGCGAGCTGTGGCGCTACGACATGGCGGAGCGGACCATGACACGCGTCGAGACGCCGCCCGGCTCGGTCTCCGGGGCGACGGCGCGGCCGGACGGCAGCGTGGAGTACCTCTGGTCGTCGGCCGCGAAGCCGCCGGTGGTGCGGTCCACCGCGGGCGGCGCGGTCCTGGAGGCGCCGGGGTTCAGGCCGCCGGAGTCGGTGCCGGTGGAGGACGCCTGGGTGGAGGGGCCTGGTGGCCGCGTCCACGCGCTGGTGCAGCGGCCCGCCGGGGCCACGGGCCCGCTGCCGACGGTGTTCGAGGTCCACGGCGGGCCGACGTACCACGACAGCGACGCGTTCGCGGCGGGCCCCGCGGCGTGGGTGGACCACGGGTTCGCCGTGATCCGGGTCAACTACCGCGGCTCGACCGGGTACGGGCGCGACTGGACGGACGCGCTCAAGCACCGGGTCGGGCTGATCGAGCTGGAGGACATCGCCGCGGTCCGCGAGTGGGCGGTGGCCTCGGGGCTCGCCGACCCGGCGCGGCTGGTGCTCGCGGGCGGTTCCTGGGGCGGGTATCTCACGCTGCTGGGCCTCGGCACCCAGCCGGACGCGTGGGCGGTGGGGCTCGCCGCGGTGCCCGTCGCGGACTATGTGACCGCCTACCACGACGAGATGGAGGCGCTGAAGGCGATGGACCGCACGCTGCTCGGCGGCACGCCGGAGGAGGTGCCCGAGCGGTTCGAGGCGTCGTCACCGCTGACGTACGTGGACGCGGTGCGCGCGCCGGTCTACATCTCCGCGGGGGTGAACGACCCGCGCTGCCCGATCCGCCAGGTGGAGAACTACGTGGAGCGCCTGGCCGCCCGCGGCGCGGTCCACGAGGTGTACCGCTACGACGCGGGCCATGGCTCGCTGGTGGTCGAGGAGCGCATCAAACAGGTGCGCCTTGAGCTGGAGTTCGCCGCGAAGCACCTGGCGGGCTGAGGCGCGCGGGCCGGGCCCGTGCCCCCGCGCGGCGGGGCGCGGGGTCAGACGGCGGGCTCGATGCCGAGGGCCCGGTCGCGCTCCGCCTCGGCCTCCCTGCGGACCAGGCGGAACCACATGTAGAGGACGAAGCCCGCGAAGACGAACCACTCGCCGGTGTAGCCGAGGTTCTGGAAGGCCTTCAGGTCGAGGCCGGTGTTCTCGGGCGCGGCTGCGGGCACCGGCGTCAGCCCTCCGGTGCCCTTGTTCGCCGTCACCCAGGCGTCGTACACGCCGTACGGCACGACATTGACCAGCGACGCGCCGCTGATCATGCCGACCTGGCCCTTGGGCAGGCCGCCGCTGGCGATGACGCCGTCCGTGTCGGTGGTCTCGGACGGCTGGAGGGCGCCGACGACACGGACCTCGCCCTTCGGCGCGGCCGGGGCGGGCCTGCCGTGGGGCAGCCAGCCGCGCACGACGGGCAGGGCCTTGCCGCCGTCCGTGTGCAGCATGGTGAGGACGTACGAGCCGGAGCGGCCGTCGAGCCTGCGGTCGGGCACGAGGAACTGGTCGCCGTAGTGCCCTGCGGCCTCGGCCTGCCGGCCCGAGCTCTGCTGGGTGACGGGCAGCAGGGAGCCGAGGGGCGCGGCGGCCTCCTTGGCGGGGTCGGGCCTGTGGTCGGCGGCGCGCTGCGCGTCGACGCGGCCCTCGAAGCGGCTCAGCTGCCAGACCCCCATGAACACGCACACGGGGATCGCCAGCAGCGCGAAGACATTGATCCCCATCCAGCGGGGGGTCAGCAGAAACCGGTACACCCCACCACGGTACGGAACCCGCCTGTGTCCCGGCCCCCGGGGTGCCGCGAGGACGGGCCGCGCCCGGCGCCGCGGGGCACCCCCCGGGGAGCCCCGGGCGCCCCCGGGCGCCCCCGGGCGCCCCCGGCGGACGCGCCCGGCGTCAGGCGTCAGGCGGCCGGGATGTCCACGGGGCCCGTCTTGTAGATCGTGCCTGCGCAGGCGTTCCTGATGGTGGTCTCGGCCTTCGGCACGCCCGCCTCCGGGGTGTGCGAGACGGAGACGCTGCCCTCCGCGGTGCTGCCGTCGCCGTCCTCCACGAGCTGGGTGCTGAGGCCTGACGAGGAGCCCTTGTCGGCGGAGCCTGCGCTTCCGTCGGAGCCCGCGTCGCTCCCCGAGCCGCTGTCCGTGCCGGGGCTGTCGCCCGAGGTCGGCTGGCCCGGGGCGTCCCCCGAGGGCGTCGGGTCGGGCGAGCCGTCGTCGCCCTTCGCGGGACACGTCGAGGACGGTACGAACGCGAACTGCACCTCGTACGCGGCGTCCGGGGCGAGCGCCACGGGCTCCGGGTCCTGCGGGGTGTCCGCGAGCCGGGTCGCCGGGTCGCCCGCGGTGTGCCGCACGACACTGATCCGCGCCGGGTCGGCGGCCCCGCTCACCTGGAGGCCCAGGGAGTCGCCGCCGGTGACGGTGCACTCGGTGGCGGAGACGTTCAGGACGTGGAAGCTGCCGTAGACCGTGCCGTCGGAGGTCGGCGCGCTCTTGGACGCGGTGACCCCCAGCTGGTCGGCCGAGCAGAGCGGCAGCGTCATCGCGAAGGCGGTGCCGGGCGGCGTGACGGGCCCCGTGCCGGCGCCGTCCGCGCCGCGCCCGCCCGTCGCGTGCCCGGCGCCGTGCGGGCGCGGCGGGTCGCCCGCGGTGGCGCCGCTCGGCGTGTGCGCTCCGGGGCCGTGGCCGTCGGGGCTGTCGGCCGCGCCGGAACGGCCGCCGTCCGGCCGCGCGCCGGTGGCGGCGCTCTCGTCGCCGCCCGCGCTGACCAAGTGGCTCCCCGCGGCGTCCGAGGCGTCCGCGACGTGCAGGAACGCGGGCACCGCCGTGCCGATGAGCAGCGCGGCCGCCGCGGCCCCCACCAGCGCCTGCCGCTTGCGGGCCCGGCGCGCGGGCACCGCGGCCCGCAGGTGTGCGAGCGCGCCGTCCGCGGGCCTGATGCCGCTGACCGCGGACCGCAGCATCATCCGCAGCTCGGTCTCCTCGCCCGCGAAGCCGCCCGCGCCGTCGCCGTGCGCGGTCTCGCCGCGGGGGCTCCCGTCGCCGTGGGCCTCGCCCTGGACGCCCTCGTCACCGCCCTGGTGGGCGGGCGTGGTGTTCGGCTCGTTCTCGGGGCCGTTGCTCACTGTTCCGTTCCCAGTCGGTCAGCGCGGCCGCCGTGCACGACGGCGGCCGGTCCTTCGCCCGTTTCCCGGTGGCTCGTCATGGCGTGGCCTCCATGACCACCCTGAGCGCCGCGATGCCGCGGGAGCCGTACGCCTTCACGGAGCCGAGGGATATCCCCAGCGTCTCGGCGACCTGCGCCTCGGTCATGTCCGCGAAGTACCGCAGGACGAGGACCTCGCGCTGCCTGCGCTGGAGCCCGCGCATCGCCTTGATCAGGGCGTCGCGCTCCAGCTGGTCGTACGCGCCCTCCTCCGCGCTCGCCATGTCCGGCATCGGCTTCGACAGGAGCTTGAGCCCGAGGATGCGGCGGCGCAGGGCGGAACGTGAGAGGTTGACGACGGTCTGCCGCAGGTAGGCCAGCGTCTTCTGCGGGTCCCGCACACGGCCGCGCGCCGAGTGGACCCGGATGAACGCCTCCTGGACGACGTCCTCGCAGGACGCGGTGTCGTCGAGCAGCAGCGCCGCGAGCCCGAGCAGCGAGCGGTAGTGCTTCTGGTAGGTCTCGGTGAGGTGGTCGACGGTGGTGCCCACGGCCATCGTGTCGTCAGCACCCGTGTCCTGCTGGGCCGGCAGCGGCGTGAGGGACCGTACGGGCATGTGGCCCGCGGCGGGCACGGGCGCGGTCACCGGCAGGCCATCGCCGGCCGGCGCGCCCCTCGGCCTGCGGCCGGGGCGTGCGGCCACGCCTCTGAACGTGCCGAGCGCCGGGAATTCGAGTACCTCTGCCACGCCTGTTGGACACACTGCCCCCCGGCAGGGTTGTACGCGCGCGCCATCGCCCCTGACGCCGCACCACTTGCACCCATGCGTCCCCGCTCTCCCCCGATGCCCCGGTTCCGGCCATCATCCGACCGGGGTGACGGTGTAGACGTCCCGGGTAAGGCCGACGGTTGCACGGCTCGCACAGAAAGTCAGATGTGCATACTCCGACATCGTGACGCCCCAGTTCAAGGGGGACAGAACCTCGGATTCCTCACATGGGGTTCACAAGTTGGACACGCGGATCCGATTGCTTCTTCACGCCGGGTGCCCAACCGGAGGCAGCGGTCCCGCGGACCGGGCGCGCATGTCGGGCAGCGCCTCGGGTGTCATCAACAGACGCCTCGGACGGACGCCTCGGACCAGCACCTCAGGCAGACGCCTCCGCCGCGACCGCCTCGGCGATCTGCACGCTGTTGAGCGCCGCGCCCTTGCGCAGGTTGTCGCCGCAGACGAAGAGTTCGAGCCCGGTCGGGTCGTCGAGCGAGCGCCGCACCCGGCCGACCCAGGTCGGATCCGTGCCGACCACGTCGGCGGGCGTCGGGAAGTCGCCGGTCTCCGGATCGTCGAACAGCACGACGCCGGGCGCCGTCGCCAGCGTCCCGTGCGCGCGCTCGACGGTGATCTCCTGCTCGAAGGCCGCGTGGACGGAGACCGAGTGGGTGGTCACGACCGGCACGCGCACACAGGTCGCGGCGACCGGCAGGTCGGGCAGGCCGAGGATCTTGCGGGTCTCCGTGCGGATCCCGAGCTCCTCGGACGACCAGCCGTCCGCGCCCGGGACGCCGGACCAGGGCACCACGTTGAGCGCGAGCGGCGCGGGGAACGGGCCCGTCGCGTCGCCGACCGCCCGCCGCACGTCGCCCGGGTGCGTGCCGAGCCGGGTGTGGGCGACGAGCGCGAGCTGCCTGCGCAGCGCCTCGACACCCTCCTCGCCGCTCGAAGAGACCGCCTCGTACGAGGAGACGACCAGTGAGCGCAGCCCGAACTCGGCGTGCAGCGCGCCGACCGCCACGATCAGCGAGAGCGTCGTGCAGCCGGGGCTCGCGACGATGTTGCGCGGCCGGGTGCGCAGCGCGCCCGCGTTGACCTCGGGCACCACGAGCGGCACGTCGGGGTCCGCGCGGAAGGCGGTGGACCCGTCGACCACCACGGTGCCGCCGGCCGCGGCGACGGGCGCCCAGCGCGCGGACACCTCGTCGGGCACGAGGAAGACGGCGACGTCCGCGCCGCGCAGCGACTCCTCGGTGAGCGCGACGACTTCGGTCTCGACCCCGCGCACGGACAGCTTGGTGCCCGCCGTGCGCGGGGACGCGATCAGCCTGATGTCGCCCCAGACGTCCGCGTGCTGGGACAGGATCTGGAGCGTCACGGCGCCGACTGCCCCGGTCGCCCCGACGACCGCGAGCGTCGGCCTGCCCGTCATCGCCCGCTGCCCCCGTACGCACGGGGGGCGGGCGCGAGCGGGCCGCGGCCCCTCATCGGCCGGTGCCGCCGTAGACGACCGCCTCGTCGGACTCGCTGTCGAGGCCGAAGGCGGAGTGCACGGCGCGCACCGCCTGGTCGACCTCGTCGGCGCGGGTCACGACCGAGATGCGGATCTCGGAGGTCGAGATGAGCTCGATGTTGACGCCCGCGTCGGACAGCGCCTCGAAGAAGCCCGCCGTGACACCCGGGTTGGTCTTCATGCCGGCGCCGACGAGCGAGATCTTCGCGATCTGGTCGTCGTAGCGCAGGGAGTCGAACTCCACGACCGACCTGGTCTTCTCCAGGGCGTCGATGGCCTTGCGGCCCTCGGCCTTCGGGAGGGTGAAGGAGATGTCCGTCAGCCCCGTCGACGCGGCCGAGACGTTCTGCACGACCATGTCGATGTTGATCTGGTTGTCGGCGATCGCCCGGAAGATCTTGGCGGCCTCGCCCGGCTTGTCGGGCACCCCGACGACCGTGATCTTCGCCTCGGAGGTGTCATGGGCGACACCGGAGATGATGGCCTGCTCCACCGTGCGGTCCCCTTGCGGCTGGTTGCTGACCCACGTGCCCTGGAGCCCCGAGAAGGACGAGCGGACGTGGATCGGGATGTTGTATCGGCGTGCGTACTCGACGCACCGGTGCAGCAGCACCTTGGAGCCGGAGCTCGCCAGCTCCAGCATGTCCTCGAAGGAGATCCAGTCGATCTTCCTGGCCTTCTTCACCACGCGCGGATCGGCGGTGAACACGCCGTCGACGTCCGTGTAGATCTCGCAGACCTCGGCGTTCAGCGCCGCCGCGAGGGCGACCGCGGTGGTGTCGGAGCCGCCGCGGCCGAGCGTGGTGATGTCCTTCTTCTCCTGCGACACACCCTGGAAGCCGGCGACGATCGCGATGTTGCCCTCGTCGAGCGCCGTGCGGATACGGCCGGGGGTGACGTCGATGATGCGCGCCTTGTTGTGGACGGAGTCGGTGATGACGCCCGCCTGGCTGCCGGTGAAGGACTGGGCCTCGTGGCCCAGGTTTTTGATCGCCATGGCCAGCAGCGCCATGGCGATCCGCTCTCCGGCGGTCAGCAGCATGTCGAACTCACGACCGGAAGGGATCGGGGATACCTGTCCGGCGAGATCGATCAACTCGTCCGTCGTGTCGCCCATCGCCGACACCACGACGACCACTTGGTGGCCCGTCTTCTTGGCGTCGACGATCCGCTTGGCGACCCGCTTGATGCCCTCGGCATCGGCTACGGAGGAGCCTCCGTACTTCTGCACGACAAGGCCCACGTGCGCTCCTCGCTCATTCCGTTGGTGCGGTCGGCTCAGTCTATCGAGCGCTTGCACGACACTCCGGACATATCACATGACGAGATGACGTGCTCAGCACATGACATCCTGCGGGCCGTCCCGAGGCCCGTGGCGCCGCTCGGCAGGGATGCATGCCCCGGATGGCCGAGGCCACGCGGAAGGTAATCCACTTCACAGGACCCACCCGCCGTGTTCTGCCGTCGGCACCCCTGTTCCCGGCGCAGGGCGCGCGCGGTCGGCGCACGGCCCGCACCGGCGGGGCGCGACGCACGCAGGCGGCACGAGGCACCCCGGCAGCGCGCGGTACGCCACCGGGCAGCGCTCGCCGCGTGCGGGCAGCGTGCCCACGTGCGGGCAGCGTGCGGCACGTGCGGGCAGCGCCAGGACCGCGTCTCGCGCGGGGGGCGCCCGCGCGAGACGCGGTCCGTCCGGCGCTCAGGCCCCCCGCAGCCCCAGCGGGCCCGCGATCTCCTCGGCCATCACCTGGCCGGCCTCCTCGGCCAGCGCGTCCTCCTCGTCACCGAGGTCCTGGTCGGTGTCGAGGCCGTCGAGCGCGGGCAGCGGCTGGTTCAGGCGGACGTGCGACACCAGGGACTGGAGCGCGCGCAGCGTCGCGGAGGCGACACCGCCCCAGCTGGTGAAGTACGAGAACTGCCACCACCACAGGGCCTCGGTGACCCGGCCCGCCCGGTAGTGCGCGAGGCCGTGCCGCAGGTCGGTGACCACGCCCGCGATGTCGTCGGAGATCCGCGAGGCCACCGGCGCCTTGCGGGGCTCGTACGGGTCGAAGACCTCCGAGTAGACGTCGATCGGCTCCAGCAGCGCGGCGAACCGTTCCCGCAGCTCGTCGACGTCGGGCTCGGGGCCGAGGTCCGGCTCGTAGCGCTCGTCCGGGAGGATGTCCTCATGCGCCCCGAGCCGGCCGCCGGCCAGCATGAGCTGCGAGAACTCCAGCAGCAGGAACGGTACGGCGCTGTCCGGCTCGTCACCCTTGGCGACCTCGGTGACCGCGACGATGAAGCTCTCGATCTGGTCGGCGATCTGGACCGCGAAGTCGTCGGGGTCCTGGTGGGCGGCGTGCAGCGTTGCGTCAGACATCGAGCAGTCTCCTCCCCTCGAAGGCACGCCCGAGCGTGACCTCGTCGGCGTATTCCAGGTCACCGCCGACCGGCAGGCCGCTGGCCAGGCGGGTGACCTTCAGCCCCATCGGCTTGATCATGCGGGCGAGGTACGTCGCTGTGGCCTCGCCCTCCAGATTCGGGTCGGTCGCGAGGATCAGCTCGCCGACCGCGCCGTCCGCGAGGCGCGCGAGCAGCTCGCGGATCCTCAGGTCGTCGGGGCCCACGCCCTCGATGGGGCTGATCGCGCCGCCGAGCACGTGGTACTTCCCGCGGAACTCGCGGGTGCGCTCGATCGCGACGACGTCCTTCGGCTCCTCCACCACGCAGATCACCGAGGGGTCGCGGCGGGCGTCCCGGCAGATCCCGCACTGCTCCTCCTGCGCGACATTGCCGCAGACGGCACAGAACCTGACCTTGTCCTTGACCTCCAGGAGGGCGTGGGCCAGCCTGCGCACGTCGGTCGGCTCGGCCTGGAGGATGTGGAAGGCGATCCGCTGCGCGCTCTTGGGACCGACGCCCGGGAGTCTGCCCAGCTCGTCGATGAGTTCCTGAACCACGCCTTCGTACAACGGACGCCTTCCTCTGTGTGCCGCCTGTCCCGCGTGTCCCGGTGTGTCCCGGTCTCCCGCGGCCGCCTGGATTACCGGTGCCGACTGTGCAGGTCGACCTTTGAAGACGAGGTACAGCCTCGCGAATTCCTCGTAAAGCCGACGTCAGAACCAACGTCAGAACCGGCGTCTGAACCGGTGCCCGTGCCGGGGTCCCCCTGCCGGGGCCGGCGCCGTGGCCGGGTCAGAACGGCAGGCCCGGCATGCCGCCGAGGCCCTGCGCGAGCGGGCCGAGCTTCTGCTGCTGGAGCTGGTGCGCGTTGTCGTTCGCCGCCTGCACGGCCGCGAGCACGAGGTCCGCGAGGGTCTCCGTGTCCTCGGGGTCCACCGCCTTCGGGTCGATGACCAGAGACTTCAGCTCACCCGAGCCGTTGACCTTGGCCTTGACGAGGCCACCGCCCGACTGGCCCTCGACCTCGGTCGCCGCCAGCTCCTCCTGCGCCTGTGCGAGGTCCTGCTGCATCTTCTGCGCCTGCTGGAGCAGCTCCTGCATGTTCGGCTGGCCACCACCGGGAATCACGGGTCACTCCTGGCAAATTCGACGACGGGCAACGACAAAAACCTGTGAGGCGAGCCTACGTGCTCTCGCGGCACCTCGCCCCACCCGTGGGAACCAACTCTTTCGAGTGAGGCCCGGCGGGTCCCTTACCTGATCACACGCCTCCGAGGGAGGAAGTTCCCCTGTTTCGGCCCTGCACGCCCTCCGTTCGGCGGTAGGAAAGTGCGATACGCCACGCCGTGCGACCCCCGTGCGCCGTGCGTGCGCCGAATACGCGTGCGGGAGCCGTACAGCACGACGTACGGCGTGACCCGTGGGACGACGGACGAGCTGAAGGAGTGCCCCGGTGAGCCAGCCGGAGATGCAGCCCGGAGGGTCGGGCCGGGAGGACGGGCTCGCGGAGACGGGCGCGGGCGCCCGGTCCGCGCCCGGACCCGGCGGCGGGCCCGAGCACGGCGAACTGGTCGGCGGGCCCTTCCCTGTCGGCGACTGGGGCGAGCCCGCGCAGCGCCTCGACGAGCTGTACCGCTGGGTGGAGGCGGGCGCGCTGCACACGGTGCGCTGGTACCTGGCGGACCGGGTGCGCCGCAGATTCGCCGCGCGCGCCCTGCGCGGCGGCACGGCACTCGGCGCGGTCACCGGCGCCGCGCTGCCGCTCCTCGACCTGGCGGGCAAGGTACCGGGCGCGGGGGCGTGGGGCTGCCTCGCGCTGCTGGTGGGCGCCGCCTGCCTGGCGTGTGACCGGTACTTCGGCGTCACATCCGGGTGGATGCGGCACGTCGCGACCGCGCAGGCCGTGCAGCGGCGGCTCCAGACCCTCCAGTTCGACTGGGCCGCCGAGTCGGTGCGCGAGGTGCTCGGCCCGACGGAGGGCACCGCGAGCGAGGCCGCGGAGCGGTGCCTCGGGGTGCTGCGCCGGTTCTGCGAGGACGTCACGGAGCTGGTGCGCGCGGAGACCGCGGACTGGATGGTCGAGTTCCGCGGGGGCGTGGGCACGGGCGCGCTGCTGCTCCAGTCGGCGCCGCCGCACCACGGCGGCCGGCCGTCGCCCCCGCCGCCGCGGCCCTTCGCCCCCGGCGCCCGCCCGAACATGCCGCGCCAGCGACCGCCCGAGCCCCGCTGATCCGTCGCGCCGGGCTCCCGGGAGCCCGGCCGGGAGCCCCGAGGGCCCGTCAGCGCCCCGCGTCCCCCGCACTCACGGCCTCCCCCGCGTCCCCCGCCACCCTGACCACGGTCCCCGCGGCCGCCAGGGCGGCGCGGGCCTCCTCGGGGGCCGTGTCGTCCGTGACGACGAGGTCGAGGTCCGAGGCGTCGGCGACATGCGCCAGGGCGGTACGGGTCAGCTTGGCGCCCTCGGTGACCGCGACGACCCGGCGGGCCGCGCGGATCGCGGCGCGCTTGACGGCCGCCTCCGGAAGGTCGTACGCGGTGAGGCCGTCCGCCGCGGTCAGGCCGCAGCAGCCGATCACGGCGGTGTCGAAGCGGAGCGCGGCGAGCGACGCCTCGGCGAGCGGGCCCACGAGGCCGAGCTCGCCCGGCCGCGCCTCGCCGCCCGGCAGCAGCAGCGTCACCCGCCCGCCGCCCGCCAGGGCGTTCGCCGAGTGCAGCGAGAGCGGCATCGCGGTCAGCCGCCTGCCGCGCAGCGCCCGCGCCACCTCAAGGCAGGTGGTGCCGCCGTCCACGACCACCGCCTCGCCGTCCGCGATCAGCCCCGCGACCTCGGCGGCGAGCCGCCGCTTGCGCTCGGCGCCGTCGCCCGCGCGCAGCGCGAACGGGGTCTCCTCGCCGCGCAGCAGCAGGCTCCGCGCGCCGCCCCTGAAGCGTTCCAGCACGCCCTGCGCGGCGAGCGCCTCCAGGTCGCGCCGCACGGTCATCTCGGACGCGGAGGTCAGCTCCGCGAGGTCGGCCACGCTCATCTCGCCCGCCGCCCTGACCGCGTCAGCGATCTGCCTCAGCCGGTTCGTCATGCCGCCCATTAGACACCAGGCCTCCCACCACCGAACATCTATACTGTTCGAATGGTCCACTTACGAACACAACTTCTGTGCGATACGTTCGCTCCATGACGACCTCGCAGCGCGTTCCGCGCGCGGCCCGCCTCGCCACCTTCGGCTGCTTCGGCCTGAACGGCTTCGTGCTCGGCATGTGGGTCGTGCACATCCCGGTCATCGAGCACCGCGCCGGCGTCAGCCACGCCGTGCTCGGCTGGCTGCTGCTCGTCCTGGGCGGCGGCGCCTTCGCCGGGATGCGGCTCGCGGGGCCGCTGACCGACCGGCTCGGGGGGCGCGCGGTCGTCCCGGCGAGCGGCGTGCTGCTGAGCGCCTCGCTCGTCCTGCCGGGGCTCGCCACCGGCGCCTGGGCGCTGGGCGCGGCCCTGCTCGTGCTGGGCTTCGGCAACGGCTGCCTCGACGTCTCCATGAACACCCACGCCGTCCAGGTCGAGCACCGCTACGGCCGGCCGATCCTCGCCGCCTTCCACGCCGTGTTCTCGCTGGGCGGCGTACTGGCGTCGCTGGTCGGCGCCCGCACCCTCGGCTGGGGCTTGAGCGCGCCCGCCACCCTCGCCGGCACGGGCGCCTTCGGCGTGCTCTGCGCGCTTGCGGCCGCCCCCGCGCTCCTCCCGCGCGCCCCCGCGCCCCCGCAGGCCGGAACGGAGGCGCCCGGTGGCGCCTGGCCGGAGACGCCCGCCGAGGCCGCGACGTCCGCGGTGCGCGCCGGGCGGCCCGTGCCGTCGCGCATCGGGGTGCTCGCCGCGCTCGCGTTCATGCTGATGCTCTGCGAGGGCGTCGCCAACGACTGGAGCAGCCTCGACCTGCGGGACGTCCTCGACGCGCCCGCCGCCACCGCCGCCTTCGCCTATGGGGCGTTCTCCACCGCGATGACCGTGGGGCGCCTGGCCACCGACCGGGTCGCCGGGCGCGTGGGGCCCGCCGCGGTCGTCCGGTACGGGGCGGGGCTCGCCGCGCTCGGGCTCGCCGCGGTCGCCGCGACCCCGTGGGTGCCGCTCGCGCTCGCCGGCTGGGCCGTCTTCGGCCTCGGCCTCTCCGGCTGCGTGCCGCAGCTGTTCAGCGCGGCCGGGCACGCCGACCGCGAGGCCGCGGGCGCCAACGTCTCCCGCGTCGCGGGACTCGGCTACCTGGGGATGCTGGCCGGGCCCGCGGTGATCGGGCCGCTCACCCGGTTCGTACCGCTGAACGCGGCCCTGCTGCTGCCCGTACTGCTGTGCGCGGCGGCGGCCGTCGCCGCGCGCGTCCTCACGCCCCGCGCGGACCCGGCCCTGACACCGGGTCCGCGCGGCCGGGCCGGCGTCAGCTGAAGATGATCATCGAGCCCTGGCCGAGGCTCTTGGTCGCCGCCGCGTGCAGCCCGAGCCACACGTGCCGCTCCCTGGCGAACGGGCCCTCGTCCTGCCCGCCGGGCGCCGCGCGCTCCTCAAGCGTCGTGGGCCCCGCGGGCGGCAGCGGCGGCGCCGGCGGGTTCCTCGGGTCGATGCCGATGGCCGGGGCGACCAGTTCGAGCTCGCGCAACAGCCCCTGCGTCGACCCCAGCGGCCCACCACCCTCAAGCAGCTGGTCGTTGGAGAGGGGGGCGGCGAAGTCCACCGGCACGTACGCGCCCGCGTGGTCGAAGTGCCAGACCAGGTGCGACTGCTGGGCCGTCGACTCGAACATCTCAAGCAACTGCTCGTAGTCGCTGCCCAGTTCGCCGACCGGGGTCACGGCGAGGCCGCAGACCTGGAGCAGGTAGGCGCGCCGCAGGAAGTGCAGCGCGTCGTAGTCGAAGCCCGCGGCGGGGGCCACGTCCCCCGAGAGGCCCGGCATGTAGGCGAAGACGGGGACCGGCGGAAGCCCGGCCTCCCCGAGCGCCTTGTCGTAGACGGCGATCTCTTCCGCGAAGGGGTTGTCGGGGCTGTGGCACAGCACGTCGACAAGGGGGACCAACCACAGGTCACAGGCCAAGGGATGCTCACTCTCAGGCGGTTGTGGCGCTGGATGTCGCCGGACGGTGCGCGGGTCGCTGGGCGCCGGGCAGGGGTGGGGGGCGGATCACGGGTCGCGGGGCGGGGTCGGTGCCGTGGTGCGGATCACGGGTCGCGGGGCGGGGTCGGTGTCGTGGTGCGACGGACGGGCGCGGGTCGCGGGTCCGGCTCGGGCACCGGGCAGGTGGCCCGGTGCCGCGTCGGGGCCGCGCGCGTACGGGGCGCTCACCGCGCCGCTCACGACCGCCGTGGTCGGGCCAGCGTAATGCGCGCGGCACGCGGCGCGAAGAGTCCGGCACGCGCCGGAGTCACCCGGCCGCGCCACCGCGCGCACCCCGGCCCGGCGCGCCCCGCGCGCCCCCGTCGCAGGAACCGCCCGGGCCTCCCGAGTCGCCGGGGCACGGCGCCAGGCCACCGGCCGTCTGCCGGTCCGCACGGTGGGCCAGCTCGTCCGCCCATGTCAGTAAATGGGTGTTGTACTGCTCGATCAGCGTCCTGATCCCGGCCGTGTCGCCCGCAGCCACCGCGTCCACCAGCTCCTCGTGCCCGCTCCACAGCCACCTGTACGCCTGGGCCTCTTCCCGCAGGAACGGCACCGCGAACACCCAGGCCTTCACCCGCATCCGGTCAAGGAACTCCGAGACGTAGCGGTTGTCGCCCAGGGCGCTCAGTTCACGCCAGAACCTCAGGTCATAGCCGATCAGTATCGCCACGTCCCCGGCGCGCGCGGCGCGCGCCGCCTCCTGCGCCCGCCGCCGCACGGCCGTGAGCAGCGCGGTGGGCGCGGAGAGCCGCCCCGCGCCGGGGCCCGGCCGCTCGGAGAGCGTCTGCTCAAGCTTCCGGAAGACGCCGTCCTCCAGCAGCGACCGCGCCTCGACCATGCCGCGGAAGTCCGCGAGGGAGAAGCGGTGCACACGAAAGCCCCGGTGCTGGTCGGAGTCGAGCAGCCCCTGCGCCGACAGGTCCACCAGCGCCTCGCGCACCGGGGTGGCCGAAACGCCGTACTGCTCCGCGATGGTTCTGACGGTGAACTCGCGCCCCGGCAGCAGCCTGCCCGCCAGGATCTCGTCACGCAGCGCGTCCGCGATCTGCTGCCGCAACGTGTGCCGCGTCACGGCTCCGCCGTCAGGCATCGTCGGTGTACGTCCCCTCGTACGGTCGCTCCGCTCGGCGGGCGGCCCCTGGCGGCCACCTCGCGGAAAAGGCTCACGTCACAGTACGGCCTGCGGGCCGCACGGGGCGTGGGAGGGCGGGGACGCGGCGGGGGCGGTAACCGAATTCCGGCCACCGCCCCACGCCGCGTCCGACGCACCGTCACACCGTCACACCGTGTGCTCGTCGGCGACCGCGAGGGCCGCGTCCAGGGCCGCGAGCCCCTCCTTGGCCTCCGCCTCGCTGGTGGTCAGCGGTGGCACGGCGTGCGTACGGTTCATGTTGACGAAGGGCCACAGGCCGTTCTTCCTGCAGGCGGCGGCGAACGCGGCCATCGGCGCGTTCGCCTCGCCCGTCGCGTTGTACGGCACGAGCGGCTCACGGGTCTCCCGGTCCCGCACGAGCTCCACCGCCCAGAACGCGCCGAGCCCGCGCACCTCGCCCACCGAGGGGTGCCGCGCGGCGAGTTCCCGCAGGCCGGGGCCGAGGACCGCGTCGCCGAGGTGTGCGGCCTGCTCGACGATCCCCTCCTCGGCCATCAGCTCGATGGTCGCGACGGCCGCCGCGCACGCCAGCGGGTGCCCCGAGTAGGTGAGGCCGCCGGGGTACGGGCGCCGGGCGAAGGTGTCGGCGATCGCGCCGGAGATCGCGACGCCCCCGAGCGGCACATAGCCCGAGTTGACGCCCTTGGCGAAGGTCAGCAGGTCCGGCACGACGTCGAAGTGCTCGGTCGCGAACCACCGGCCCGTACGGCCGAACCCGGCCATGACCTCGTCCGCCACGAACACGATCCCGTGCCGGTCGCACAGCTCCCGCACGCCCGCGAGGTAGCCGGGCGGCGGCACCATGATCCCGGCCGTGCCCGGCACGGTCTCCAGGATGACCGCCGCGATCGTGCCGGGGCCCTCGTGCGCGATCACCGACTCCAGGTGGTCGAGCGCGCGGGCGCACTCCTCCTGCTCGGTCGAGGAGTAGAACGGCGAGCGGTAGAGGAACGGCGCCCAGAAGCGCACGACCCCCGCGGCCCCGCTGTCACTGGCCCACCTGCGCGGGTCGCCCGTCAGGTTGATCGCCGTGGTCGTCGCGCCGTGGTACGAGCGGTACGCGGAGAGCACCTTCGGCCGGCCGGTGTGGACGCGGGCCATCCGGATCGCGTTCTCGACCGCCTCGGCTCCCCCGTTGGTGAAGAAGATCTTGTCGAGATCGCCCGGGGTGCGCTCGGCGATCAGCCGCGCCGCCTCGGAGCGCGCCTCCAGCGCGAAGGCGGGCGCGAACGTCGCGAGCTTCCCCGCCTGCTCCTGGATCGCGGCGACGACCTTCGGGTGCTGGTAGCCGATGTTGGTGAAGACGAGGCCGCTGGCGAAGTCGAGGTAGCGGTTGCCCTCGTAGTCCCAGAAGTACGACCCCTCGGCGCCTGCGACGGCGAGCGGGTCGATCAGTTCCTGCGCGGACCACGAGTGGAAGACGTGCGCGCGGTCGGTCGCCTTCACGGCGGCCCCGGCCTGCGGGTCCGGTGCGGCATACGGGGTCAGAGGGGTCATGGCGCCAGCGTAGGGAGCACCGCGGGCCCGCCGGTATCGCCACCTTGTATGGGGTGGGCCACTTTCCTCGGCAGGGTGTCGTGCGCGCCCGGCACACCCGAGGTGCGGAAGCGGGCCCGGTACGCGCTCGGCGTCACGCCCAGGTGGCGCAGGAACGCCCGCCGCAGCGACTCGTCGCTGCCGATACCGCTGCGGTGCGCCGCCGCCGTCACCGTCCCGCCGGCTTCGAGCAGCGCCTGCGCGGCCTCCACGCGTACGGCCTCGACATAGCCGGCGGGGGTGGTGCCGACCTGCTCGCGGAAGAGGCGCGTCAGGTGCCGCGTGGAGAGGCCGCAGCGCGCGGCGAGCGCGGCGGGCGCGTGGTCGGCCGCCGGGTCGGCCGCGATGCCCCGCACGAGGTCACGCAGCGCCTCGTGGCGCGGGACCGGGGTGCGGGCGGCCACCGAGAACTGCGACTGGCCGCCCGGCCGCCGCAGGAACACCACCAGGTCGCGGGCGACCTCGCGGGCCAGGTCCGCGCCCTCGTCCGCCTCGACCAGCGCGAGCGCCAGGTCGATGCCCGCGGTGACCCCGGCCGAAGTGCAGACGCGGCCGTCCGCCACGAAGATCGCGTCCGGCTCCACCGCGGTCCGCGGGTGGCGGCGGGCGAGGGCGGCGGCATGGCGCCAGTGCGTGGTGGCGCGCCGCCCGTCGAGCAGCCCCGCGGCTCCGAGCGCGAACGCCCCGGTGCACACGGACGCGACCCGCGGGGCCGCCGCGGCGAGCGCGGCCACGGCGTCCGTGAGGCCGTCGGGCGGCGGCCCGAGCGGCAGGTCGTCGGAGCCCGGCACCACCAGGGTGTGGGGTGCCGCGCGGCCCGTGAGGTCGGTGGCCGCGGCATCGGCGCCGAGCAGGGTGCCGGTCGCGGTGCGCACGGGCGAGCCGTCCACCGAGCAGACGAGGGGCGCGTACCGCCCGCCGAGCGCGCCCGCCGTCCCGAACACCTCAAGGGGAGCGGCCACGTCCATCAGCCGCACGCCGTCGTAGACCAGGACGGCGACGCTCCGCCCGTCCCGTGCCGCGCCGCCGCCCCGCTGTCGTTCCCGCACGCCTTCCACGGTACCCCGCCGGCGTGTCCGTATCCGAGGGATCCAGGTCCGTACGGACATGGCGGACGGCCGCGCGCCGCCGGAGAGTGGGAGGCGGGCCGGCGGGACCGGTCCCGGCAGGGAATCCGCAGACCAGAAGGGACCGACCGGCGATGGCGACACGGATCGCAGGCGTGGAGATACCCGACAGCGCTCTCGCGAAGGAGGCCACGCAACTCATCAGGGACACGGCGGACCCGCTGGTCTACGACCACTCGCGCCGCGTCTTCCTCTTCGGCGCGCTCAGGGGCGCCGGGCAGGCCCTCTCCTTCGACCCCGAACTCCTCTACATCGGCGCGATGTTCCACGACCTCGGCCTGACGGAGGCGTACCGCGCCTCCACCCAGCGCTTCGAGCTCGACGGCGCCGACGCGGCCCGCGACTTCCTGCGGGCGCACGGCCTGACGGAGGAGAGCGCGCGGATCGTGTGGACGGCGATCGCGCTGCACACCACCCCGGAGATCCCCACCCGCATGGAGCCTGAGGTCGCGCTCGTCACGGCGGGCGTCGAGTACGACGTGCTGGGCATCGGCTACGACGCCCTGCCGGACGGCGTGCGGGCCGCCGTGGTCGCGGCCCACCCGCGCCCCGACTTCAAGCGGCGCATCCTGGAGGCGTTCACGCGGGGCATCGAGCACCGGCCCGGGACCACGTTCGGGAACGTGAAGGCGGACGTGCTCGCCCACTTCGTGCCCGGCTTCGAGCGCACCGACTTCGTCGAGGTGATCCGGGGCTCCGCCTGGCCCGAGTGAGCGGGAACCGGGCGGCGGCGCCCCGGGGTTGATGCCTTCCCCCGCCGCGACACGGACGCGGTCGGCATGGCAGTCTCCTGCGGGACGGGGCCACCGCGCCCCGGGCCGTGGCCCGCGTCGGACGGGACCACGCCTTCGGGTAGGGGGAGGGACCGCTCGGCCATGGAGAAGCTCGCACCAGGGGACGCGCAGAGCATCGGTTCGTACCGGCTGCTTGCGCGGCTGGGCTCCGGCGGACTCGGCCAGGTCTACCTGGCCCGCGCCGCCGACGGCCGGACGGTCGCGCTCCGGCTGGTCCGGCGTGAACTCGCGGCGCAGCCCGCCTTCCGCGAGGCCCTCGGGCAGGAGGTCGCGGCGGCCCGCCGGGTCGCTGGGCCGTGGGCCGTGCCGCTGGTGGACGCGGACACGGAGGCCGAACTCCCCTGGACGGCCTCGGAGTACATCGCGGGCCCCACCCTGCTCGCCCTGGTCTCGGGCGGCGCGGGCGGGCAGGGCGGCGGGCCGCTGCCGCCGCGCTCCGTGCGGGTCCTCGCCTCCGGCCTCGCCCACGCGCTCCAGGCCGTCCACGCGGCGGGCGTGGTCCACCGCGACCTCAAGCCGTCGAACGTCCTCATCACGGAACAGGGCCCGCGCCTCGCCGACTTCGGCGTCTCCCGCGCCCTGGACGCCGCGACGGACGGCGGCCGCAGGCTGACCGGCGCGCTCACAGGCGCGCCCGGCTTCATGTCGCCCGAGCAGGTGCGGGGCGAGGTCGCGACGCCCGCCGCGGACGTGTTCAGCCTCGGCTCCGTCCTGGCGTACGCGGCGACGGGGCGGCTGCCGTTCGGCGCGACCGACAGCAGTGCGCACGCGCTCCAGCTGCGCATCACGCAGGAGGAGCCGGACACGGCGGGCCTGCCCACGGCCCTCGCCGGGCTCGTACGCGACTGCCTGCGCAAGGATCCGGCGGAGCGCCCCGCCGTCGGCGCCGTCCTGGGCCGCGTCGGCGAGCCGGAGACCGCGGGCGGCCCGTGGCTCCCCGGCGGGGTGCCCGCGCAGGACGGCCCGCACACGGTACGGCTCGCGGCCACGAAGCCCCCGGCCGCCGCCGCGCCTGCGGGCCCGGGGCCGGCCACGACCCGGCTGCGCCCGGTGCCCGCGCAGGACGTGCCGCCGTCCGCCAGGACGGGGGCGCACGGTGCCCGCGTCCCGGCGGCGCAGCCGCAGGCGGCGCAGCCGCAGGCGGCGCAGCCGCAGGCGGCGCAGCCGCAGGCGGGGCAGGCCGCGCAGGCGGGCCGGGCGCAGGCCGCGCAGGCCGGGGCGGGTGAGGCCCAAGTACCTTCGGCGGAGACACGGTTGGCGCAGACGGCGCAGGTGCCGGCTGCTTGGTCGGAGCAGGCACAGGCCGCCCAGACGCAGGCCGCGCAGGCACAGGCCGCCCAGACGCAGGCCGCGCAGGCACAGACACAGACGCCCCAGGGACCCGTGCAGCCACAGATGCCCCAGGCTCACGCCCAGTCCCAGCCGACACCCCAGCCGACGCCTCAGACCCAGCCGCCCCTACCGCCGCAGCAGGGCACCGCGGCCCCGGTATGGCCCCCGCTGGGCCCGACAGCTCCGATCCCGCCGCAGCCACGGCAGCCGGAGACGCGGGCGCTCCCCCCGCAGCCGTCCCAGCACACGCAACCGCCGTCCCAGCACGAGCAACCGCAACAGCCCCAACAGCCCCAACAGCCGCAGCAGGTGCAGCAGGTGCAACAGCCGCAGCAGGCCGCCTACGGCTATCCCCCGCCGGGCTACGGCTACCCGCCGCCCTACCAGCAGCCCCAGCCCTACCAGCAGCAACTCCCCCAGCCCACGTCACCACCGCCGCACATACAGCAGGCACAGCAGCCGCCGCAGGCCCCGCCCCCTGCGCCCGGCTACGGCTATCCGCCGCCCGGTGCGTACGCCCCCGGCCAGGGCTTCGTCCCCGGCTTCGCCGAGGGGCCCGAGGAGCCCGAGGACGAGCCGGACGCCCGTCGCAGGCGCGGCACGATCGCGCTGATCGCGGTCGCGGTCGTGGTGGCCATCGGCGCGGGCGGTGCCGTGTACGGCGTGATGGGCGGCGGGCCCCCGGACGCCAAGACGGCGAGCGGCCCCGCACCGCGGCACTCCGCGGGGCAGGGCGGCGCGGCCCCCTCGCCCGCGGACCCGCCGCCCGCCTCGCCCTCGTCCTCCGCGTCGCCGTCCGCCTCCCCGAAGGGCGACGTGCCGCAGGAGTTCGTCGGGAGGTGGAGCGGCGGTGTGCGGACCAAGGACGGCCTCAGCCCGCGCACGCTGACCATCAGGCAGGGCAAGGCCGGCGACACGGTCCTCGTCCTGACGGCGGACGGCGCGGCGACCGGGAAGGGCGGCTATCACTGCGAGTTCACCGCACCCCTCGCGGCGAAGCCCGGCTCCGGCGGCACGCTCGCCATCGGCCCCTCCGCGGTGCGGGTCGGGCAGCCCGCGACGGCGTGCACGCCCGGCGCCGCCACCACCCTCACCATCACGCCCGACGGCAGTCTGCGCCGGGTGACGGCGACCGGCGAGGCCCTGACGTACACCCGCGAGTAGCGACGCGCCCGACGGGATCCCGCGCGCCCGGGTGCGGCAGGTCAGCCGGCACCCGTTGTCTTTCCGCAGGCCTGCGGGGGGTTCCCGTGGTCTGCCGCACCCCGTCCCGCGGCCGGCGGCGTGGCGCGCCCGGTGGGGGCCGGTCCCGGGGAGCGACCGCGCCCCCGGGACCAGGCCCAGGCCCGCCCCCTAGAGGAACGAGTTGATCTCGATCGTCTCCGTGCGCCCCGGGCCCACCCCGATCGCGGAGATCGGCGCGCCGGACATCTCCTCAAGCGCCTTCACATAGCCCTGCGCGTTCTTCGGGAGGTCGTCGAAGGTCTTCGCCTTCGTGATGTCCTCCGACCAGCCAGGCAGGTACTCGTAGACCGGCTTCGCATGGTGGAAGTCGCTCTGGCTGTACGGGAGTTCCTCGACGCGCTTGCCGTCGATCTCGTACGCCACGCAGACCGGCACGCGCTCCCAGCCGGTGAGCACGTCGAGCTTGGTGAGGAAGAAGTCGGTGAGGCCGTTGACGCGGGTCGCGTAGCGGGCGATGACCGCGTCGAACCAGCCGCAGCGCCGGTCGCGGCCCGTCGTCACACCGCGCTCGCCGCCGATGCGGCGCAGCGCCTCGCCGTCCTCGTCGAACAGCTCGGTCGGGAACGGCCCCGAGCCCACCCGTGTCGTGTACGCCTTGAGGATGCCGATGACCCGGTCGATCTTCGTCGGGCCCACGCCCGAGCCCGTGCAGGCGCCGCCCGCGGTGGCGTTGGACGAGGTCACGAAGGGGTACGTGCCGTGGTCGATGTCGAGCAGGGTGCCCTGCCCGCCCTCGAAGAGGACGACCTTGCCCTCGTCCACGGCCCTGCCCAGCACCAGGGTGGTGTCCGCGACGAACGGCCGCAGCTGCTCCGCGTACGCCAGCAGCTCCTCGACGATCCGGCCGGACTCTATGGCGCGGCGGTTGTAGAGCTTGGCGAGGATCTGGTTCTTGAAGTCGAGGGCCGCCTCGACCTTCTGCGTCAGGATCGACTCGTCGTACAGGTCCTGGACGCGGATGCCGACGCGGTTGATCTTGTCCGCGTACGCCGGGCCGATGCCCCGCCCCGTGGTGCCGATCTTCCGCGAGCCGAGGAACCGTTCCGTCACCTTGTCCATCGTGGTGTGGTACGGCGTGATCAGGTGCGCGTTGCCGCTGAGCAGCAGTTTCGACGTGTCGATGCCGCGCTCGTTCAACCCGCTCAGCTCGGAGAGCAGGACGGCGGGGTCGACCACGACGCCGTTGCCGATCACCGGCACGCAGTCGGGCGAGAGGATGCCCGACGGGAGGAGATGCAGCGCGTAGGTCTGGTCGCCGACGACGACCGTGTGGCCGGCGTTGTTGCCGCCCTGGTAGCGGACGACGTAGTCGACGGAGCCGCCGAGCAGGTCGGTGGCCTTCCCCTTGCCCTCGTCACCCCACTGAGCACCGAGCAGCACAAGTGCGGGCACAGGCGTACACCCCTTCCGGGCGGGGCATGTCCAAGGTCTGGGGGCGGCGTACGGCACAGCCCGAACCGTCGAACCGGTTGCCCCGGAATAGACGAAGCCCCTGGCGCAATAGCGCAAGGGGCTCTTGCACAAAGATGCTACCCGAGGAAGGACCGAGGTGTCGGCTCCGGAATTCGCCGCCCACGGCACACGGCAGCGCCCGCAGCAGCTCCTGGTGGTCATCGACCCGCTGGCGCGAAGATTCGACGGCGAGTCGGTGCGCATCGCGAAGGACGTGCTGAGCGCGGGGGCACCCGCCAAGATCTGTCTGCCGGACACCCCGGAGGAATTCGCCCGCGCGCTGGCGCGGCGCGGGCACCGGCGCCCGGTCGTCATCGGGAACGACCGGGCCCTGCTGCGGACCGTGGGCCTGCTGCACCGGGAGCGCGAGCTCGCGGCCGGCGTCCTCGCGCTGGTGCCGGTGGGCGGCTCGGGCGAGCTGGTGCTCGCGCGGTCGCTCGGCGTGCCCACGGGCGCGGTGGCCGCGGCGCGCGCCGTGCTCGACGGGGCGCCGCGCCGGCTCGACCTGCTGGTGGACGACAGCGACGGGGTGGTGCTCGGCGGTATCCGGGTACCCGCGCTGCCGCCGGCGCCCGAGGGCGCGGGCCGGGCGGGGGCCGCGCCGGGCGCGTCGGTGTGGGGCGCGTGCAGGTCGCTGGTGCGCGGCCTGGTGCGGCCCGCCGCTGCGGGCGACGCGGGCGCGGTGGCGCACCGGCTGCGGGTGGAGGCGGACGGCGAGGTGCTCAGCGACCTGGACCGGCCGGTGGCGGGGGTCACGGTGCACTCGCCGGGGGACGGGCGCGCGGAGATCGTCGTACGCCTGCCGGACGCGCCCGAGCCGCTGCGCGCGCGGGCCGCGCGCGTGACCATCTCGGGCGCCGACTTCCACTACGGCGCCGACACCCGGGTCGCAGGACCGGTCAGGACCCGCACCTGGACGCTGCGCCCCGAGGCGTGGAGCCTGACGCTGCCGCCGCCCTGAGCCCCCGGCGTCACTTTCGCGTCAGCTCCTCGGCACCGCGACCGGCGGCGGTGCCGCTCCCGTGCGACGCACCGCGGCGGACGCCCGGGACACGGGGTGTGGACGGGAGCGGCGACCGGGACCGCGGCCACCCACCCCGAGCGGGCCGCGGTCCCGGGGCGCCTCAGCGTACGTAGCGCGCGAGTTCGTCGGTCGCCAGCACGAATCCGAGCGGGTCGGGCAGCCCGACCGCCACCCCGAACGCCGCGGTGTGCCGCTCCTGGTAGCCCCCGTCCGGCCCGGGGCCGCTGAAGACGGTGGCGGTGGCCACGTCCGGGTCGATCAGCAGGTGCACCGGAATGCCCGCGGCCGCGTAAGCCAACGGCTTCTCCTTGCGATCGCGCGCGTCCGTGTCGCGGTCGTACGACGTGACCTCCACCGTCATCAGCACCGCCGCGGGGTCGGCCCACTCGCCCTGCCCCGCGAAGCTTCCGCGCCGCGCGACACACCCGTCGGGCCGCGCCCGCCCCGCCCTGTACTGCTCGCCCCGCAGCCCCTGCTCCACATAGAGGCCGAGGTCCGGCCTGTGCTGCATGCAGACCGTCTGCAACCACAGCAGGATCTCCCCGTGGTCCCCGTCCGGCACGCCCTTGACTCCGATCCGTCCACCGATGCATTCGAGCCTGACGGACTCGGTCTCGGCGGCGGCGAACGCGGCGATGCGCTCGAACTCGTCCACGCCCACCTGCGGCGTACGTTCTGCCATGACCGTCATGGTGCACCTCCTGTCAGACGTACACCACCATGGCGCCCCCCGCACACCCCTCGTCTGACATATGCCAGGGGCACACTCGTACGGGTGAGCGGCCGGGTCAGCCCGGGGTGACCAGGCGGGCCTCGTAGGCGAAGACCGCCGCCTGGGTGCGGTCGCGCAGGCCGAGCTTGACGAGGATGCGGCTGACGTGGGTCTTGATGGTGGACTCCGCCACCACCAGGTGCTCCGCGATCTCGCCGTTGGACAGGCCCTGGGCGATCAGCACGAGGACCTCGGTCTCGCGCTCCGTGAGGTCGCCGACGCGCGCCGACGTGGGGGCCTTCGGCACGTCGGAGAGCTTCGCGAACTCGGTGATCAGGCGGCGGGTGACCGTGGGCGCGAGCAGCGACTCGCCCGCGGCGACCACCTTCACGCCGTCCGCGAGCTGCCGCGCCGAGGCGTCCTTGAGCAGGAAGCCCGAGGCGCCCGCGCGCAGTGCCTGGTAGACGTACTCGTCCAGGTCGAACGTGGTCAGCACGAGCACCTTCGCTTCCGTGTCGGCCGCGACGATCTCCCGGGTCGCGTCGATGCCGTTCATCTCCGGCATCCGGATGTCCATCAGGACCACGTCGGGCCGCAGCTCCGCGACCCGGGCCACCGCCTCGCGCCCGTCGACGGCCTCGCCGACCACCTCGATGTCCGGCATCGCGTTGAGCAGGACGGAGAACCCCTCGCGGACCATCATCTGGTCGTCCGCGATGACCACCCGGATCGTCACCGCCCCGCCTCCGCGGCCTCGTCGGCCGACTCGGCCGACGGCACCGGCAGGAACGCCGCCACCTCGTAGCCGCCGTCCCCGGTCGGCCCGGCCGTCATCTCGCCGCTCAGCATCGCCACCCGCTCCCTCATGCCCGTGAGGCCGTGCCCCGACCCCTGCGACGGCTTCAGCGGGCCGCGCGCCGCCGTGTTGACCACGCGCAGGCCGAGCCCGCCCAGCACATAGGCGACCTCCACGTCCGCCGTGGAGCCCGGCGCGTGCCGCAGCGCGTTGCTCAGCGCCTCCTGCACGATCCGGTACGCCGAGAGCTCCACGCCCTGCGGCAGCGGCCGTACGGCGCCGATCACGGTCTTGCGCACCGTGAGCCCGGCCTCGCCGACATTGCGCAGCAGCCCGTCGAGGTCGGTGAGCGTCGGCTGCGGCGCGTCCGGCGCCTGGTAGTCGGCGGCCCGTACGACACCGAGCACGCGCCGCAGCTCGGTGAGCGCGGCCACCGCGTTCTCCCGGATCGTCGCGAACGCCTGCTCAAGCTCGGGCGGCGGGTTCTCCACGCGGTACGGCGCGGCCTCCGCCTGGATCGCCACCACCGACATGTGGTGCGCGACGACGTCGTGCAGCTCCCTGGCGATCGTCGTCCGCTCCTCCAGCAGGGTGCGCCGGTCGCGCTCGACCGCCGTCACGCTCTGCTGCGCCGCCACCTCGTGCCGCGCCGAGGCCCGCACCTGCACCACGGACACCACGAGCAGCACCACCGCGCTCAGCACAAGCACCGGGCCCATCGCCGGGTCGAAGCTGGTGAACACCGCGCCGAACAGCGAGTACACCGCCGTCAGCAGCCACATCCACAGCGCGGTGCGCGGCCGGGTGCGCGCCGCGACCGCCGTCATCACGAAGACATGGGCGACGAGCACGCCGGGCCCGATCCCCGACGACGTGTAGGCGTACCCACCGCCGAGCAGCACGAGCAGCACCAGCTCGCCGAGCGAGAGCCACCAGGCGAGGATCGGCCGCAGCAGCGTGAGGCCCACCACGGCCGGCGGCACCAGCGCGAACACCGACCCGGTGTCGGTCACCCCCACCAGCAGGGTGATCAGCACGGCGCACACCACCACGGCGTGCGGTGTCCACGCCGCGTACGGGCGCAGCGCGCGCGGCACCCGCCGCGCCACCGGCCCTTCGAGGCGCATCGGCCGCAGCGGACGGTAGGCGAGTACGCCGGTGAACAGGTCCTCGCGCAGCCCGTCGCGCAGGCCGCGCGCCATCCGCAGCTCCGGGTTCCCGCCGGGCCCGGCTCCGCCTTCGATGTTCCTGACAGTCTCGGTCACACTGCAAAGGTAGGGGCCCGCGGCCCCCGTGCCGTCCGCTGTGATGCTGATCCCGCGGGGTCCGTCCCAGGTACTACACGGCGTACGCGACGCCCTCACCGGGCCCCCGCGGCACACCTCGTGGCCGGGCCGCCTCACCAGGCGAGCTGGGCGATCTCCTCCGCGACCACCGCACACGCGTCAGCGGCCGGGTCCACCAGCGGGAAGTGGCCGACGTCCTCAAGCAGCGTCAACCCCACCGTCTCGCCCGCGCGGGCCGCGGCGTCGACGAACGAGTCGGCGATCCCGTACGGCACGGTGGTGTCCTCGCGGCCCTGCACGACGGCGGTGGCGATGCCGGTGGGCAGCAGCAGCGCCGGGTCGACCAGCTCCCTGCGGCGCTTGAACTCCTCACCCTCGCCGAGGAGTTGCGACACCGCGCCCTCGCAGACGCCGAGTTCGGCGGCGAGGCCGAGGTCGGCGAGCGGCCCGAGGGCCACCACGCCGCGCAGCGGCGCGGGCTCGTCGCGCCGCCAGGGCGCGCCCGCGGGCAGCACGTGCCGGGCGGCGGCCCACAGCGCGAGGTGCCCGCCGGCGGAGTGTCCTGTCAGCACCGTGCGCCCGGTGTCGGCGCCCGGCAGCGCCTCCGCTACCAGCGCGGGCAGCGCGTCGAGCGCCGCCGCCACGTCGTCGAACGTGTCGGGCCAGCGCCCGGCGGGCGGCGCGGCGTCCGCGTCCGTCCGCTGCGCAGGCGGCCCGCCGCGCCGGTACTCGACGCTCGCCACGGCGAAGCCGCGCCGCGCGAGGAAGTCCGCGAACGGTGAGACGTGCGCGCGGTCCACGCGGGCCCGGTAGGCGCCGCCGTGCAGGACGACGACCAGCGGCACGGCGCCCCGCGCGGTGTGCCTCGGCGCGTAGAAGTCCACGACCTGGTCCGGGTGTTCGCCGTAAGCGGCGGTGGCGTCAGGCGGCACGGCGGGGTGCGCGAGCAGGGCGCCGTACTCCGCCGCGTCGCGCGTCGCGTCCCGAGTCGCGCCACGCTGGGGGTCGTTCGCGCCTTCGTGCGCGGCCGCGTCCGGCATGCTCGTCCAACCTTTCGATGCGGGGCGGAGATGGCCCGGCCCGCGGGGACGCTACCAGCAGAACGGGCCCTTGATCACTCCGCGTTCACGCCGCGAGAACCTCGCCGAGCACCCGCGCCGCGCGCTCGGCGTCCGCGAACCGCGTGTAGAGGGGCGTGAAGCCGAACCGCAGGAGGTCGGGCCTGCGCAGATCGCCGACGACGCCGCGGGCGATGAGCGCCTCCATCACGGCGGGCGCCTGTGCGCAGCGCAGCGCGACCTGGCTGGCGCGCTCCGCGTGCGCCCGGGGTGTCACGGAGGCGACCCGGCCCGCCGGCGCGTACACCGCGACGCACTCCAGGAAGAAGTCGGTCAGGGCGAGGCTCTTGGCGCGTACGGCGGGGATGTCGACGGCCTCGTGGTCCCACACGTCGAGCGCCGCGTCCGCCGCGAGCAGCGACAGGATGTCGGGGGTGCCGACCCGGCCCCGTACGGCGCCGTCCGCCGCGGCGTAGCCGGGCGCCATCGCGAACGGGTCCGCGTGCGAGTTCCAGCCGGGCAGCGGCGAGTCGAAGCCGCGCTGGTGCCGCGGCGCCACATAGAGGAACGCCGGCGAACCCGGGCCGCCGTTCAGGAACTTGTACGTGCAGCCGACCGCCAGGTCCACCCCGTGCTCGGCGAGCCCCACCGGCAGCGCGCCCGCGCTGTGGCACAGGTCCCACACCGCGAGCGCGCCCGCCTCGCGCACCGCCCGCGTGGTGCCCGGCAGGTCGTGCAGCCGCCCGGTGCGGAAGTCGACGTGGTTGACGAGCGCGACCGCCGTGCGCGGCCCCACCCGCCCCGCCACCTCGGCGGGTTCGACGGGGACGAGGCGGGTGCCGGTGAGGCGGGCGGCCGACTCGGCGATATAGCCGTCCGTGGGGAAGGTCGTGGCGTCCACCACGATCTCGTCGCGGCCCTCGGGCGCCAGCCGCACCGCCGCCACCAGCGCCTTGAACACGTTGACACTGGTCGAGTCCGCGACGACGACCGTGCCCGGCTCCGCGCCGACGAGCGGCGCCACCCGGTCGCCGACCCGCTCGGGCGCCGTCCACCAGCCGCTCTCGCTCCAGGATCTGATGCCGAGCTCGCCCCACTGACGGGCGATCACGTCCCGCATGCGCTCCGGCACATGGGCGGGCAGCGCGCCGAGCGAGTTCCCGTCGAGGTAGACCACCCGCTCGTCCAGCGCGAACAGGCCGCGCACGGGCGCGAGTCGGTCGGCGGCGTCGAGCCGGGCCGCGCGCTCGGCGAGGTGCGCCCCCCAGGCACCGGGCGTGTTCGCGGTGGCCGCGCGGGCCGGGAAGTCAGACGTGTCCACGGGCACTCCACAGTTCGGGGAAGACGACGGCCGCCGACCGCTTCTCCAGCCAGGCGACCCCGGCGGAGCCGCCGGTGCCCGGCTTGGAGCCCATGGCGCGGCGGGTGGCGACGAGATGGTCGGTGCGCCACCGGCCGACCAGCTCGGCGACGTCGGTGAGCGCCTCGCCGAGCCGCGCCAGATCCGGGTGGGCGCCGGGGTCCGCGTAGACGGCGGCCCAGGCACGCTCGACGCCCTCCGACGGCTCGTATCTGCGGGTCAGGTCCCGCGCGAGCACCTCGGCAGGCACCGGCAGGCCGCGCCGGGCGAGCAGCCGCAGCACCACGTCGTACAGGCTCGGCTGGGCGAGCGCCTTCTCCAGCTCCGCGTGGACGCGCGGCGCGCCCCGGTGGGGCACCAGCATCGAGGCGGACTTCTCACCGAGCAGGAACTCCATCCGCCGGTACATCGCGGACTGGAAGCCCGAACCCTCGCCGAGCGCGCCGCGGTAGGCGTTGAACTGGGCCGGGGTGAGGCGCGCGATCGGCCGCCACGACGCGTTGAGCGCCGCGAACTCCTGCGCGGAGCGCTCCAGCGCGTCCAGCGCGACGGCCGTCCGGTCCTCGTCGAGCGCGCGGGACGCGGTCTCCCACTCGTGCACGATCACGGTGAACCACAGCTCCATGACCTGCGTGGTGACGAGGAATACCATCTCGCCCGGGTCGTCGGACCGCAGCTGCTGGGCGTGCGTGAGCAGGTCGGCCTTGACGTAGTCCTCGTACGGGGTGGTCCCCGCGAAGTCGAGGTTCGGGGTCTCGGGGTCGTCGGACATCACTGTCTCCGTTGGCATCCCGGGTAGCGGTCCGCTCCGCCCCGCAACCGCGCGGGTGCGAAGCCCCGGTCCCCACCGCGTATGGTAATCCGGGCCCCGGTGGCCCGCAGGCCGGCCCGCCGGGCACGGCGGGCCTCCCCCGTGCGGCCGCCCGGGGCCCACGCCCCCGCCGGTGCGGCCGCTCAGCCCAGCGTGTCCGCCGCGGTCGGCGACGAGTCCCGCAGGAACGCCGTGCAGCGCTCGTACTCGTCCTGCTCGCCGATCTCCTGCGCCGCCCGCGCCAGCGCGTGCAGCGCGCGCAGGAAGCCGCGGTTCGGCTCGTGCTCCCACGGCACAGGGCCGTGGCCCTTCCAGCCCGCGCGGCGCAGCGAGTCGAGCCCCCGGTGGTAGCCGGTGCGCGCGTACGCGTACGACTCGACGACGCGGCCGCCCGTCCACGCGTCGTCGGCGAGCAGCGCCCAGGCGAGGGACGACGTCGGGTACTTCGCGGCGACGTCGGCGGGGGACGCGCCCCCCGCCAGCAGTTCACGCGGCTCAGGGCTGTCGGGCAGATGGGTGGGGGGAGGCCCCCCGAGCAGGTTCTCGTGGATCGACATACCTACAGTCTGCCTTGCGGCGGCGGCGCGGACGGGGGCGTGTCCCCTCCTCGCGAAGGCTCCCCGGGAGGCGCTCCCGAGGGCCCCGCCGAGGCCGCCCCCGGAGGCTCGCTCCGGGCCGCCCCCGCCGCCTCGTCCGCCTGCTCACGCACCGGTTCGAGCGGCGGCGCCACCACCCCGCAGTTGACCCGGCACTCCGGCACGGCTGCGGGCTCCCCGCCCGCCGCGGCGGGCGCCGCCCTGCGCACCGTGAGGAACGCGAGCACCGCGCCCACCAGCAGCACCCCCGCGCACATCGGCATCGCCCTGTCGAAGGCGTGCTCGAACGCGGGAGGCGACCGGTAGACCTCGGGGCCCATGCCCGCGAGCAGCGGCAGCGCCGCCACCGCGATCAGGCCCGCCGCCCGCGCCGCCGCGTTGTTCACGCCGCTCGCGAGACCCGCCCTGCCGGTGTCGACGGACGCGAGCACGGTCGAGGTGAGCGGCGCGACCAGGGTGACCATCCCCGCGCCCTGCACGATCAGCGCGGGCAGCACGTCCACCGGATAGGAGGCGTGCGCGCCGACCCGGGTCATCAGCAGCATGCCCGCGGCGCACAGCAGCGGCCCCACGGTCAGCGGGACGCGTGGGCCGATCCGGTCGGCGAGCTGCCCGGAGCGCGCGGAGAACAGCAGCATCAGCACCGTCGTGGGCAGCAGCGCGGTGCCCGCGGCGAGCGCCGAGTAGCCCGCCACGACCTGGAGCTGGAGCGTCGCGAGGAAGAAGAAGCCGCCGAAGGCCGCGTACACGCACAGCGTCACCAGGTTCACGTTGGTGAACTGGCGCGAGGAGAAGATCGTCAGCGGCAGCATCGGGTCGGGCCGCCGCCGCTCGACCCCCACGAACACCGCGCCCACCAGCACCCCCGCGGCGCCCGCCCACCACGCGGCGCCGATCAGGGCGTACGTCACCAGCGCGAGCGCCGCCGCGCCCAGCACCCCGCCCGCCACGTCGAACCGCCCGTGGTGCTGCGGGTCCCGCGACTCCGGTACGTGCCTGAGGGCGACCGGCACGCACAGCGCGGCCAGCGGCAGGTTGATCAGGAAAACCCAGCGCCAGCCCGGCCCGTCCACCAGCCAGCCGCCGACGAAGGGGCCCACGGCAGCCCCGACGCCGCCGAGCCCCGACCAGATGCCGACCGCCCGCGACCGGTCGTCCGGGTGGAAGCTCGCCTGGATCAGGGCGAGCGACCCGGGCGTCAGCAGCGCGCCGCCGACGCCCTGGAGGGCGCGGGCGGTGATCAGGACCTCCGCGTTGGGCGCGAGCCCGCACAGCAGCGAGCCGAGCGCGAACCAGACGACGCCGAGCACGAAGACGTTGCGCCGCCCGTAGCGGTCCCCGAGCGAGCCGCCGAGGAGGATGAGGCCGGCGAGCGTCACCGTGTAGGCGTTGACGATCCACTGGAGCGCGCCGAGCCGCGCGTCCAGGTCGTCGCCGATGTGCGGCAGGGCGACGTTGACGACGGTCGAGTCGAGCAGGGCCATGCTGGAGCCGAGCACCGTGGTGAGGATGACCCAGCGCCCCTTGGCCGAGGACAGGCGGATGTCCATACCCCGGATCATCCCCGCAGGGGCCGCCCCTGGCGACCCGGTCGACGCGACGGGTCCCGAGTCGGCCGGTTCCGTACGGCCCGCCTCCGTAGGATCGCCTCCGTACGGCCCGCCTCCGTACGGCACAGGCGGGCCCGGCCTGCCCCGGGCACACCGCGGGCCCGGCCCCCGCGCGCGAGGACCGGGCCCGTTGTGAGCGCCGTACCGGCGGCCGGCCCGCTACTTGATGCGCGTTCCCGCGGACCGCAGCGACTCGCACGCCTGCGTCACCCGCGCGGCCATGCCGGCCTCCGCGACCTTGCCCCAGGTGCGCGGGTCGTACGTCTTCTTCGAGCCGACCTCGCCGTCGACCTTCAGCACGCCGTCGTAGTTCTTGAACATGTGGTCCGCGACGGGGCGGGTGAAGGCGTACTGCGTGTCCGTGTCCAGGTTCATCTTCACGACGCCGTTCTGCAGCGCGGTGGCGATCTCCTCCTCGGACGAGCCGGAGCCGCCGTGGAAGACGAAGTCGAAGGGCTGGCTGCCCGCGGGCTTGCCGTACTTCTCCGCGACGCCGTCCTGGAGCTGCTTGAGCAGCTCGGGGCGGAGCACCACGTTGCCCGGCTTGTACACGCCGTGGACGTTGCCGAACGACGCCGCCAGCAGGTAGCGGCCCTTCTCGCCGAGGCCGAGCGCCTCCGCGGTACGCAGCGCGTCGTCGACGGTCGTGTACAGCTTGTCGTTGATCTCGTGGCTGACGCCGTCCTCCTCGCCGCCGGTCGGGGTGATCTCGACCTCCAGGACGATCTTCGCGGCGGCGGCCTTAGCGAGCAGTTCCTCGCCGATGGCGAGGTTGTCGGCGAGCGTCTCCGCCGAGCCGTCCCACATGTGGGACTGGAACAGCGGGTTGCGGCCGGCCTTCACACGCTCGGCGGAGATGTCGAGCAGCGGGCGGACATAGCCGTCCAGCTTGTCCTTGGGACAGTGGTCGGTGTGCAGCGCCACCGTGATGCCGTACTTCTCCGCGACGACGTGCGCGAACTCGGCCAGCGCCACCGCGCCCGTGACCATGTCCTTCTTGTACTGGCCGCCCAGGAACTCGGCGCCGCCCGTCGACATCTGGATGATGCCGTCGCTCTCCGCCTCGGCGAAACCACGCAGGGCGGCGTGCAGGGTCTGGGACGACGTCACATTGATGGCCGGATAGGCGAACTTGCCTGCCTTCGCCCGGTCGAGCATCTCGGCGTAGATCTCGGGGGTTGCGATGGGCATGGTGCCGCTCCTATGTGATGTGCGGTTGAGGTACGTGCGTGTCCCTGACCTGGGGGCGACGTCGTCGTCGCCCCGTATCTTTCCAGACTCAGACGAGACCGAGGTCGGCGGCGGTGCAGGCGGCCACGTACGGCAGGCCGGCGTCCGCGACCGCGCGCGCGGCGCCCCGGTCCACGATCACCGCGACGGCGACGACCTCGCCGCCCGCGGCGCGCACCGCCTCCACCGCGGTCAGCGGCGAGCCGCCGGTGGTGGAGGTGTCCTCGACCACGAGGCAGCGCCGCCCCTTCACGTCGGTCCCCTCGATCCGGCGCTTCATGCCGTGCTGCTTCTGCTCCTTGCGCACGACGTACGCGTCGAGGCGCCGCCCGCGCGCGGCCGCGGCGTGCAGCATCGACGTGGCGACGGGGTCGGCGCCCAGCGTGAGCCCGCCGACGCAGTCGTAGTCGAGGCCCGCGGTGGCGTCGAGCATCACCTGTCCGACGAGCGGCGCCGCGTGGCCGTCGAGGGTGACGCGCCGCATGTCGATGTACCAGTCGGCCTCGATGCCCGAGGAGAGCGTCACCTTGCCGTGCACCACGGCGAGGTCCTTGATCGACTGCAGCAGCTCGCCCTTGGAGTCGTTCGTAGAGGTCATGACCCCGAGCTTAGAGGCGCTCCCACGACCAGGTTGCGGCGAGTTCCAGCGGTTCGAGCCTGGTGACGAGCTGGGGGTCCGTGTTGAGCCCGTCCGGCGGCCCCGACTGGGCCTCCACGCAGACGGCCTCGGCCTGCTCGTCGTAGACGACGACCCAGCGGGCCGGGCTCGACACGGTCAGCGCGAGCTGCCCCGGCCAGGTCAGGGTCGCCTCGACGCCGTCCGGCATGCCGAAGCAGTCGTCCCAGGGTCCTGGCAGCGGGTCGACGCGGCGGCCGGTCGGCAGGTGGTCGTCGCCGCGCTCCAGCTGGAAGGCGGGCGCGAACGCGAGGGCCGCGTCCTCGCCGCCGAGGTTCCTGTTGAACCACGGGTGCCAGCCGACCTGCGCGGGGAACGACTCCGAGCGGGTCTCCACGCCGAGCGTCAGCTCCAGCGAGTCCTCCGTGAGCGTGAAGGTCTGTGTGACGAGCCCCGCGTACGGCCAGGGCTCGCCCAGCTCGTAGGTGAGCACCGCCGAGGTGTCCTCGGCGTGCCGCACCCGCCAGGCGGTGTCGCGGCCGGTGCCGTGGATGGCGTGCGGCGGGGAGTTCAGCGGCATCTGGTGGCGCGTCTCGCCGTTGCGGAACCGGCCCTGCGCGATGCGGCCGCACCACGGGACCATCGGGAAGCACCCGTACCGCGGCCCCTGCCGCAGCAGCTCGGCGCCGCCGATGACGAGGCTGCTGACCCTGGCGCCGTTGTCGGCCGCGATCCCGACGCTGACGTCGCCCGCGGCAAGTTTCAGATCACTCACACGAGCAGCGTAGTTCGCCCGTCTGCGCCGCCGCGCACACGGCGGGGGGGGGCGCCGGGCGCGCTGGGCGCGGCGCCGGCCGCCGCTCACGGTCCGCCGGGCCGCACATACTGCCGCGGAGGCGCGCGCCCCGCCGCTCAGCGCCGCCGCCGCAGCGCCCTGGTGACGACCACGGCGGAGGCGAGGGCGAGCGCGGCGGCGGGGGCCACCCAGCGCAGGGAGCCCACGGCGGTCGCGGCCTCGGGCAGCGGGATGGGCGCGTAGCGGCCGCGGGGCGGCGCGTGGTCGACCTCCTCGGCGCTGCGGCCGATCATGGTCCTGCGGGCGTGCGCGGCCTCGGCGGGCGGGCCGTCGTCGTCGGCGGCGTCCTCGCCCGCGTCGTCGGGGCCGGCGCCGCCCGCGTCGTAGGCGGCGTCGTCCAGGTCGTCGAAGCCCTCGGGGATGTGGAAGTCGCCGTCCCCCGCGACCGTGTCGCCCGCGAGCGGCACGTCGGGCGACGACGGCGCCGACGAGCCGGGCGCCGAGGGGGACGTGCCCTTCGGCGGCAGCGGCCGCGCCGCCTCGTCCGCGCTGTCCGGGGCTCCGGGGGCGGCGTCCTTGTGCGGGGCGCTCTCGTCTGCGAGGCGGGCGGCGAACCGATCCAGCAGCCGCCGCGCGGCCTGGGTCGCCGTCGCGGGCGGCAGGTCGGCGAGCCGGCCCTCCGCGCGGGAGACGCCCGTGAAGCCCAGGTCCGTGCCGTTGGTGGCGGCGGGCCCCGCGCCGCCGGGCGGCGGCGCGGACACGGAGACCGCGGGCGCGAGCCGCACGTCCAGCGTGATGGAGACCGAGCCCGTGCCGCGGACCTCCTCGCCCTCCGCCCTGACCGTGAAGACGCCGTCGTCCTCCTCGGTCACGTCGAGCGCGCCCCGGTAGGTGATCGTGTGGCCGCCCGCCCTGACCTTCAGGCGGCCGGTGATCGCCCCCTGCCCGTCCTCCGCGTCCTGCTGGAACGCGGGGACGCACCGGGCGACCCGCGCCGGGTCACGCAGCGTGCGCCGCAGTGCCTCCGCCGTAACCGGAACGAACACCTCGTGGTCCATGGGACCGAGCCTACTTAAGCACCGCCCCCACGGCGCTCACTCGCCGTATCTCGGGTGAACGAGAGTCGAGGGCGGCAGCCCGGCCGCCCAGCGCGGCCTGGCACGCGCCGCGGCCAGGGCGTCCGCGCGCAGGCCCGCGGGATCCAGCGACCGCAGCTTCGGCGCGTCGGCGGCGAGGCGCGGCACCGGCGCCGTGCCGCCGCGCGCGGCCAGCAGGAACCCCCAGTCCTGCCGCGCGGTGTCGCGGCCGACGCGCTTCGTCCTGTCGGGCCCGCTCGCGAAGCCGTCCGCGGGGCCCGGCACCCGGTAGGGCGCCGTACGGAACCCGGCCGCGCGCACCGTCGCGTCCACCGTCCAGAAGGCCCGCGGGTCGGCCGCCGGGGAGGCGCCGTGCACCACGAGCCGCCCGCCGGGCGCGAGGGCGCGGGCCGCGAGGCCGTAGAACTCCTGCGAGTAGAGCTTCGCGCTCGATGTGATGCCGGGGTTCGGCAGGTCGGAGACGATCACGTCGAACCGGCCGTCGCCGCCGGTGCGCACCGCGCGCCGCAGCCAGGTGAAGGCGTCGCCGACCACCGCGTGCAGCCGCGGGTCGCGGTAGGCGTGGGCGTTGAGGGCGCTGAGCGCCGGGTCCTCACGGGCCAGGTGCTCGACCTCCCCGTCGATGTCCACCACCGTGACGGAGGCGACGTCCCGGTAGGTGAGCGCCTCACGCGCCGCGAGCCCGTCCCCGCCGCCGAGGATCAGCACCCGGGCGTGCGGGCCCGCCATCGCCGGGTGCACGAGGCCCTCGTCGTAGCGGTACTCGTCCCGGCCGCTGACCCGGAGCCTGCCGTCCAGGTACAGGTCGAGCGGGCCCCGCGCGCCGCCGGTGAGCACGATCTCCTGGGAGCTCGTGTGCACCGCGACCCGCACGCCCGGCCCGTACACCGCGGAGCGTGCGGCCCGCTCGAAGTCGCCGACCGTCGCGGCGGCCACCGCGAGGACCGCGAGCACGACGACGTTCGCCGTCAGCAGCAGCCAGCGTGCCCGGGGGGAGAGGTCGCGGCCGAACAGCCACAGCACCAGCGCTCCCCCCGCCACCACGTTCACCCCGCCGGTCACCATCGCCGCGGTCAGCTGCCCGAGCCACGGCAGCAGCAGGAAGGGGAAGGCGAGGCCGCCCACGAGGGCGCCCACGTAGTCCGCCGCGAACAGGTCGGCGACGGCCGCGCCCGCGTCCTGCCGCGACACCCGCTGGATCAACGTCATCAGCAGCGGGATCTCCGCACCCGTCAGCACCCCGATCGCCAGCGAGAAGGCGACGATCGCGCCGCGCGACTCGCCGAGCCACGCGAAACTCGCGTACAGCGCGAGCGCCGACATCCCGCCGACCAGCGCGAGGACCGACTCCACCAGGCCGAACCCGACGGCGGCCCGCGTCCGCAGCCGCTTCGCGAGGAGCGAGCCGATGCCCATGGCGAACACCATCACCGAGAGCACCACGGAGGCCTGGGTGACCGAGTCCCCGATGAGGTACGAGCCGAGGGCGACCAGTTCGAGCTCGTACACCAGCCCGCAGGCCGCGCAGACGAACACCACGACCAGCACCAGGAATTTGACCGCGTCGGCGCGCACCGGCAGCCGGGAACCGCGGCAGGGCGAGGTCGGCCCGGTCGGCGTCGGGCCGCGCTGCGCCGTGGCGTACTGGTCGATCATGTGGTCACGCTACGTCACAAACCACGTGCTCACCGTCACCCACACGGGTGCATCTCCCGGCTTACACGTCAACGGGCGGGCGAATCCGCCTCAGCCCACGGCGGCGGGCACCCGTACCCCGACCCGGGTACGGGTCACGACGAGCTGCCCCTCCTGCGGGTACGCGTGCCAGGTGCGCCAGCGCACCGCGCCCTCGTCGCGGTGGGCGAGCAGCGCGGTGAACGCGTACGGCGAGCCGGGGAAGGTCCCCGCGAGTCCGTTCGGATGGTCGGCGACCAGCGCGAGCAACTCCTGTGCGCGCCCGGCGAACCGGCCCTGCGACAGGTGCTCCACGCGCGCCGCGAACTCGTACTCCCAGGTGCCGACGCGCTCGGAGACGCCGAGCGGCAGCGGGGTGGTGCGGCCGGGGAGGCACGCCACGGTCTCCGAGCACGCACCCCCGCCCTCTTCGAGGAGCACCTGGTGGGAGGCGCCGAGCAGCCGCAGCTGGAGTCTCGCGCCCGCGAGGTCGAGGTCGAGCGTGGCGAGGGCCGGCAGCGGCCCGCGCCCCAGCGCCCAGGCCAGGTCGGCGGCGCGGGTGTCGGTGTAGGCGGTATGGAGGGTGGTGAGCATGGAACGGCTCCGCAGACACACGTGACGGATGGGCCGGGGGCAGCCCCGGGAGACCGGGGTCGTCCCCGGTCGGGAAAGAGGTTGGGGGACGGCGGCGAAGGGCCGCCTCCTCGTCTCCGCGGGAAGGTCCCGGGAGCCCGAGGGCTGTCGAAGACACGCTCAGCGAATCACGAAGTCCGCTGCACCCACAGCGGTTTTACCCAACTTGGCAGGGTTTCCATCCGCTCGGGGGCGGAGGTGTTCAGGTGTTCAGATCACCCCACCGGCAGGCACCCGCACGCCCGCGCCGCCCGAGGAGGGCCGCGGCCGGTGCGCCGTCAGTTGCCCCCGCAGGAACTGCCGCCGCCGCCGCAGGAACTGCCGCCGCCGCAGGAGCTGCCGCCCCCACACGAGTGGCCCCCGTGCCCGCCGCCGCCTCCGCACGAGTGGCCGCCGTGGTGGCCACCGCCGCCGCCATGGTGGTGCGAGCCGTGGTGCCCGCCGCCGTGCCGCGGGTCCGCCGCCGCACCGCCCCCGGCCCACCAACTGCCCTCACCGGCCGAAGAACCGCCGGCCCCCCGCTTCCCCCGCTTCGTCCCCCGCCGCGCCCCGAAGGCCACGAACAGCGCCAGCACGACGATTACCGCGATGATCCACACCGGAACATCACCAGCCTTCCCCCGTAGGTGTCCTGGTCTGTCGTCTCCCCACCCGCGCGCGTCCCAAAGCCGTGTTGCGGAACTGTCGAGGAACGCCCGGGTTTCCCGGACATCCCGCGCCGCCCGGCGGCCTCAGCCGGCGAGCCGGGCGAGGCGCTCCACCGCGTCCGCGAGGGCCTCGGGGCGCTTGCAGAAGGAGAAGCGGACCAGCCAGTCGGGGCCCTGCGCGGTCCGGAAGGCGGCGGTGGGGATCGCCACGACGCCCACGCGTCCTGGCAGGTCGCGGCAGAAGGCGGTGCCGTCGTGGTAGCCGGCGGGGCGCACGTCGGCCTGGACGAAGTAGCCCGCGTCCGCGCGGAAGGGACGCAGGCCGGCCGCGCGCAGGCCCTCCGTCAACACATCGCGGTTCGCCCGCAGTTCTGCGCGCAGGCCGGCCGCCCACTGCTCCACGCCGTCGAGCGCGCGGGCCAGCGCCGCCTGGTAGGGCGTGCCGGAGGCGTACGTGAGGAACTGCTTGGCGGCGTTCACCGCGGTCACGAGCGGCGCCGGCCCGCACACCCAACCGACCTTCCAGCCGGTCGTGTTGAAGGTCTTGCCCGCGCTGGACACCACGAGGGTGCGCTGCCGCATGCCGGGCAGCGCGGCGATGGGCAGGTGCGGCTCGTCCGCGTAGACGAGGTGCTCGTACACCTCGTCGGTGACGACGGTCAGGCCGTGCTCCGCCGACACCTCGGCGACGGCGGCGAGTTCGGCGCGGGTGAAGACCTTTCCCGTCGGGTTGTGCGGGGTGTTGAGGAGCAGTACGCGCGTCCTGGGCGTCACGGCGGCGCGCAGCGCGTCCGCGTCAAGCGCGAAGCCGTCGCCGTCCGGGACGAGGGGCACCCCGACGAGGGTGGCGCCCGCGAGGCGCGCGTCGGCCGCGTACGCGTCGTAGCAGGGGTCGAAGGCGACGACCTCGTCGCCGGGGTCGCACAGCGCCAGCAGCGCGGCGGCCAGCGCCTCTGTCGCGCCGGTGGTGACGAGGACCTCGGCCGCCGGGTCGTAGGCGAGCCCGTACAGGCGCCGCTGGTGCGCGGCGACGGCCTCACGCAGCGCGGGCAGGCCCACGGCGGGCGGGTACTGGTTGTGCCCTGCGAGCACGGCGTCCGCGACGTCCCGCAGCAGCGCGGGCGGGCTCGCGAGCTCCGGCACGCCCTGGCCGAGGTTGACCGCGCCGGTGGCGCGCGCCAGCTCCGTCATCTCCGTGAAGATCGAGGTCGCCATCCCCCGCACCCGCGCCGCGGGCCGCGGGGCCGTACCGCTCACCGTGTCCATCGAGGCCTCTCCCGCTCCGTGCCGCGGGGGCCGTCTCCCCGCGCTCCTGGCCACCCTAGGCCGTGTCGTACTGGGCCCGTACGGCCTCGGCGGCGCGGCCCGCGCGGGGAGACGGGAAAGCCGCCGGCCCCCGGCACCGCGTGCGGTGCCCGGGGGCCGGCGGCTTCGCGCCTCGGCAGGGGCCGCTACGCGTCCTCGGGCTTCTCGTCGCCGGGCTCAAGGCCCAGCTGCTCCACCAGCCACTTGTCGAACTCGATCGACGCGCGCACCCAGCTCACCGTCGACGACACGAAGTGGTCGAGACCCACTCCGGTGCCGATCAGCATCTGCGCCTCGCCGATCAGGCGGACGGTCGGCGGGCCGTCGTCCTCCTCGTGCACGTGGCTGTAGACCTTCGGCCACAGGGTGCGGCGGTTCCAGTCGTCGATCAGCTCAAGGAGCCGCAGCTTGTCGTCGACGCCGTGCGGCCGGTCGTAGAACGTGCGGACGGAGAAGACCTGCTGCTCCTCGTCCCCCCGGAACATGAAGTACGTGCGGAATTCCTCCCACGGCGCGGCGAGGTCGCCCTCGTCGTCGACGACGTACTTCAGTTCCATCTGGTCGAGGAGCTGCTTGACCAGGTCCTGGTCGGGGACGACGACGGGAGCCGCCGCTCCAGAAGCCGGCTCCGGCTCGGGGCGCCCCCCGAAGTTGGGAATCGCGGACGGATCGATGCTCACCGTGTTTATCCCTTCGTACGGTTCCCGCCATCCTCCCTCATCACAGCAGGGCGATGGCAAGCCGGGCAGGCACGCGCCGCGCGGCTCCCGCGACGGGCCCGCGCGCCGGGGGCCCCGCCCCCGGACCAGGTCGCCTGCCCGACCCGCGACCGCTTACACGGGCCACGGCGGCCCCAAATCCCGGAACACCGTGTATCCCGGAACACCGTCCCGCCCGTGTCCGGCGCGGCTGCGCGGTGGCGGGCGTGGCGAACGCGGCGGCGGCCCGTCGCCCGGGGTGAGCCGGGTGGCGGGCCGCCTGTGCTCGGGTGCCGCGGGGGGGTGCCCCTATGGGTTTCGTCAAGCTGATGGGGCGGGCTGTGGGTCGTAGA
>NZ_BAABEP010000013.1:0-132155 GCF_039540215.1 Streptomyces tremellae | reverse complement strand
TTGACCGGTACTAATAGGCCGAGGGCTTGTCCATAGAGGCTCGCGTCCACTGTGTTGGTTCTGAAACCACGAACGGCTGTTTTGCTGGTTGGTTTCTTTGTGTTTCGGTGGTTATAGCGTAGGGGAAACGCCCGGTTACATTCCGAACCCGGAAGCTAAGCCTTATTGCGCCGATGGTACTGCAAGGGGGACCTTGTGGGAGAGTAGGTCGCCGCCGAACAGTTTTTGAAAAAGAGGGAGTTGGGGAGGGCCCGCACCGGGTGGTGCGGGCCCTTTCTGCGTTGTGCAGGCCCCCGTCGCCACGGGCCGGTACCCGTGCGGGTAGGGTCAGGTGGCATCGTCAGATCGTTCCCACAGGAGGCCCCCGGGTGGAGGTCCAGGAGACCCGCGTACAGACGGACCGGGTGCTCACCGTCCCGAACATTCTCAGCATGGCCCGCCTGGTCGGCGTACCGGTGTTCCTGTGGTTGATCCTGCGGCCGGAGTTCGGACAGTCCAAGGCCGACGGCTGGGCGCTGCTCGTGCTGGCGTTCAGCGGTGTCAGCGACTACCTCGACGGCAAGCTCGCCCGGCGCTGGAATCAGATCAGCAAGCTGGGGCGGCTCCTCGACCCCGCCGCCGACCGGCTCTACATTCTGTCGACCCTCGTCGGGCTTACCTGGCGGGACATCCTGCCGCTCTGGCTCACCGCCGTACTTTTGGCGCGCGAGCTGATGCTCCTCGTCATGGTGGGCATTCTCCGCAGGCACGGCTATCCGCCGCCCCAGGTGAACTTCCTGGGGAAGGCGGCTACCTTCAACTTGATGTACGCCTTCCCGCTGCTGTTGCTCAGTGACGGAAGTGGGTGGCTTGCGTCACTCGCCGAAGTTTTCGGATGGGCGTTCGCAGGATGGGGTACAACCCTCTATTGGTGGGCAGGGATTCTGTACGTGGTCCAGGTCCGCCGGCTTGTCAACGCAGACGCGGTGACCGGCTGATCCCGTCACAGTGGCCTTGCAGCGTCGCAGAGCCGCCCGCCTGACGCCAGGCCCGGTGAGCCCTGACGGGTGAAGTCGGCGAGATCGTCTCTTCGAGGAGGACGCTTCCGACATGAAGGCCGTCGTAATGGCCGGTGGTGAAGGTACTCGGCTTCGCCCCATGACCTCAAGCATGCCCAAGCCGCTCCTGCCGGTGGCCAACCGGCCGATCATGGAGCACGTGCTGAGGTTGCTCAAGCGCCATGGACTGACCGAGACCGTGGTGACCGTGCAGTTCCTCGCGTCACTCGTCAAGAATTACTTCGGCGACGGCGAGGAGCTGGGCATGGAGCTCAGCTACGCCAACGAGGAGAAGCCGCTCGGCACCGCCGGCAGCGTGAAGAACGCGGAGGCGGCCCTCAAGGACGACGCCTTCCTCGTCATCTCGGGCGATGCTCTGACCGACTTCGACCTGACCGACCTCATCGCCTTCCACAAGGAAAAGGGCGCGCTCGTCACCGTGTGCCTGACCCGGGTCCCGAACCCGCTGGAATTCGGCATCACGATCGTGGACGAGGAAGGCAAGGTCGAGCGCTTCCTGGAGAAGCCGACCTGGGGCCAGGTCTTCTCCGACACGGTGAACACCGGGATCTACGTGATGGAGCCCGAGGTCTTCGACTACGTCGAGGCCGATGTCTCCGTCGACTGGTCCGGAGATGTCTTCCCGCAGCTCATGAAGGAGGGCAAGCCGATCTACGGCTATGTCGCCGAGGGCTACTGGGAGGACGTGGGCACCCACGAGAGCTACCAGAAGGCGCAGGCCGACGTCCTTGAGGGCAAGGTCGACGTCGAGATCGAGGGCTTCGAGATCTCGCCCGGCGTCTGGGTCGCCGAGGGCGCGGAGGTCCACCCGGACGCGGTGCTGCGCGGGCCGCTGTACATCGGGGACTACGCGAAGGTCGAGGCCGGCGCCGAGATCCGGGAGCACACGGTCATCGGCTCCAACGTGGTCGTGAAGTCCGGCGCGTTCGTCCACCGTTCCGTCGTCCACGACAACGTCTACATCGGCCAGCAGTGCAACCTCCGCGGATGCGTCATCGGCAAGAACACCGACGTCATGCGGGCCGCGAGAATCGACGACGGCGCGGTCATCGGCGACGAGTGCCTCGTCGGCGAGGAATCGATCATCCAGGGCAATGTCCGCGTCTACCCGTTCAAGACGATCGAGGCCGGCGCGTTCGTCAACACGTCGGTGATCTGGGAGTCGCGAGGACAGGCGAATCTGTTCGGCGCGAGGGGCGTCTCCGGCATCCTGAACGTGGAGATCACCCCCGAACTCGCGGTCCGGCTCGCCGGGGCGTACGCCACGACGTTGAAGAAGGGCTCCACGGTCACCACGGCCCGTGACCACTCACGTGGCGCGCGCGCCCTCAAGCGGGCCGTGATCTCGTCGCTGCAGTCCAGCGCCATCGACGTGCGCGACCTGGAGAACGTGCCCCTGCCGGTCGCCAGGCAGCAGACCGCGCGCGGCAGCGCGGGCGGCATCATGATCCGCACGACGCCGGGTGTGCCCGACTCCGTCGACATCATGTTCTTCGACGAGCGGGGCGCCGACCTGTCCCAGGCGGGGCAGCGCAAGCTCGACCGGGTCTACGCGCGCCAGGAGTACCGCAGGGCGTTCCCCGGCGAGATCGGGGACCTGCAGTTCCCGTCCAGCGTCTTCGACTCGTACACGGGCGCGCTGCTGCGCAGCGTCGACACGACGGGCATCGCCGAGGCCAACCTCAAGGTCGTCGTCGACGCGTCGAACGGCAGCGCGGGGCTCGTCCTGCCCAGCCTGCTCGGTCGGCTCGGCGTCGACTCGCTGACCATCAACCCCGGCCTCGACGAGTCCAGGCCCACGGAGACCCCCGAGTCCCGCAGGTCCGGGCTCGTACGGCTCGGCGAGATCGTGGCGTCGGCGCGGGCCGCGTTCGGTGTGCGCTTCGACCCCGTCGGCGAGCGGCTCTCCCTCGTGGACGAGCGGGGCAAGATCATTGAGGACGACCGGGCGCTGCTCGTCCTGCTCGACCTGGTCGCCTCCGAGCGGCGCAGCGGCCGTGTCGCGCTGCCGGTGACGACGACACGGATCGCCGAGCAGGTCGCCGCGTACCACGGCACCCAGGTCGAGTGGACGACGACGTCGCCCGACGACCTGACGCGGGTGGGCCGCGAGGAGACCACCATCTTCGGCGGCGACGGCAGGGGCGCCTTCCTGGTGCCGGAGTTCAGCAGCGTGCTGGACGGCTCAGCGGCGTTCGTGCGACTCATCGGCCTGGTGGCGCGTACCCAGCTCACCCTCAGCCAGATCGACGCGCGCATCCCGCGGGCCCACGTCCTGCGGCGCGACCTGGCCACGCCGTGGGCCGTCAAGGGCCTCGTGATGCGGACCGTCGTGGAGGCCGCGGGAGACCGACAGGTGGACACCACGGACGGGGTGCGGGTCGTGGAGGCCGACGGCCGCTGGGTGATGGTGCTGCCCGACCCGGCGGAGGCCGTCACCCACCTGTGGGCCGAGGGGCCGGACGACGCGTCCGCGCAGGCCCTGCTGGACGAGTGGTCCACCATCGTGGACAGCGCAGGGCACTGACCGCCCGCTGCCACGGACATGGCCCGCGGCCACGGACGCGGGCCATGTCCGTGGCGCGGGGCCGTGTCGGTGGCGGGCGCGGCGACATGCGACGATGTGCGGCATGCCGCAGCAGTCCCCCACACGGAGCACCGACGCGGGGCGAGCGCGTCCCGACGCGTCGATGTCGCTGCTGACCAACGTGATGGACCACAGCCTCGACGACGGGTACGCCGAGGCGGCGGCGCGCAGGCGCGCCGGGGACGGCGCCCTGCCGCGCACCCTGCGGGCCAAACTCTGGCTCGGCGGCGGCCTCGTGCTGGCCGCGCTGGTGGTCACCCTGGGCGCCGCGCAGACCCGCCACGCGGCGCCGGTCGTGGCCAAGGAGCGCCAGGAGCTCATCGACCGGGTCGGCAGCGAGACCCGGCACGCCGACGCGCTGGAGCGCGAGGTGGACGGGCTGCGGGCGGACGTCGGCCGCCGCCAGCAGGCCGCGCTGAAACAAGACGGACGCGGTTCCGGACAGTTGGTGTCGCTGCTGGCCGGTGCCACCGCTGTGCGCGGACCCGGCGTGAAACTCGTCGTGGACGACGCCAAGGACTCCGAGTCGGGTGGCGAAGGCGGCCCGCGCGAGAACGACGACTTCTCCGACACGGGCCGGGTGCGCGACCACGACCTGCAACGTGTCGTCAACGGCCTCTGGTCGTCAGGCGCCGAGGCCGTCTCCGTCAACGACCAGCGGCTCACGGGGCTTTCGGCCATCAGGGCCGCGGGGGACGCCATACTGGTCGACAACAGGCCACTGGTGCCGCCGTACACGGTGCTCGCGGTGGGGGACGGCGCGAAGCTCGCGTCCGCCTTCCGCGGCAGCGCCGACGGCAGGTACCTGGCGTCGCTCAAGAACGACTTCGGCATCCGCACGTCCCTGTCCGCGCGGGACGACGTGCGGCTGCCCGCCGCGCCGAGCCTGATTGTGCGGACCGCGAAGCCGGTGCCGTCCGGCGACGGCTCGCCGTCCACCGCAGCGAGCCCGGGTGAGGCCGGGGAGACAGGGAAGACAGGGAAGGGCACATCGTGATCGCCGTACTGGGCCTCGTCATAGGAGTCGTGGTCGGGCTGTTCGTCCGGCCCGAAGTGCCGGCGGTGGTCGAGCCCTACCTGCCGATCGCCGTCGTCGCCGCGCTCGACGCGGTCTTCGGCGGGCTGCGCGCCATGCTCGACGGCATTTTCGTGGACAAGGTTTTCGTGGTGTCGTTCCTCTCGAACGTGGTGGTGGCCGCGCTGATCGTGTTCCTCGGCGACAAACTCGGTGTCGGGGCGCAGCTGTCCACCGGTGTCGTCGTGGTGCTCGGCATCCGGATCTTCTCCAACGCCGCGGCGATCCGCCGGCACGTCTTCAGGGCCTGACGCCGATGAGTACCTCACAGCCCCCGGGCGTCCAGGGCCAGGACACGCCCCCGGAGGGCAGACCGCCGGTCAGCGGCAGGCAGCGGCTCGCCGCAGGACTGTGGCCGCCGCGCGTCACCCGGGCCCAACTCGCGGTGGCGGTGCTGCTGTTCGTGCTGGGCCTCGGTCTCGCCGTCCAGGTCAGGTCGCACAGCGACGGGAGCGCGTTGCGCGGCGCGCGTCAGGAGGATCTTGTCCGTATCCTCGATGAACTGGACAACCGCACACAGCGTCTTGAGGACGAGAAGCAGGATCTGGTGGATCAGCGTACGGGTCTTGAGAACAGTTCGGACCAGGCGGAGGAGGCGCGCAGGCAGACGCGTAAGAAGGAGCAGCAACTCGGCATCCTCGCCGGCACGACGGCGGCGCAGGGCCCCGGGATCACCCTGACCGTGCAGGACGCACGGCACACGGTGGAGTCCGACATGCTGCTCGACACGGTCCAGGAACTGCGGGCGGCGGGTGCGGAAGCGATCCAGGTGAACGGTGTACGCGTCGTCGCCGACACCGACTTCACGGGAACGGGGGGTGACATCGCGGTGGACGGCAGGGCCGTACGGCCTCCCTACCGGTTCACGGTGATCGGCCGGCCCCAGGACCTGGAGCCGGCGCTCAACATCCCGGGCGGAGTGGTGCAGACACTGGAGAAGGAGCAGGCCACGGCCACCGTGACCGGCTCCTCGAAGGTGGTCGTGGACGCCTTGCGACCGGCGAAGCAGCCTGGCTACGCTCGGTCGTCCTCCCGGTGACGCGGGGGTGCATGGCGCAGGTGCCGTGCGGGCAAGAGGTTGCGGGGGGTCGACGCACGATCAGCGTGATGTGTGGTGGAAACTGTTCGGTGTATACGGACGCTGTCAAGATGTCCGGGTCGGCAGGCGTGTTCAGTGAGATGTCGTCCTGCCCCACGGGCGGGTCTGTTTCGGTCAAGGGGAATCGCCCGTGAATTGGTTTGCGAAGTTGTTCGGCAAGAAGACGCGCGAGGAGGGCGGCAGCGCCCGTCACCGTGCGTCGCGGCAGGGGCAGGACGAGGAGCAGGGCGGCGGCCGGCCCCTCTTCCGCGACGAGGTGGGCGGCTCCGCGGGCACCGGCGCGTCGTCTGTTGACCCTGCTGGGCAAGGCCGCATAGGTTTCGGGGAACCGTCAACCTCAAGTACGAGTGGAGACTTTCCCACGGCCTCGTTCGCGACCGACCCTCGGGCGGGGCAGCCACGGCAGGAGGACCCCGCCATGTCGGCCCTGGTTTGCTCAAGATGCGGGCATCGGAACGCCGAGGCCAGCCGTTTCTGCTCGAACTGCGGCGCTCCGCTGCGCGCCGGTGTGCCGAGTGAGCGCGCCTCCGAGACGACGTCCACGATCTCCATCTCCGGCCTTGAGGCGTACGATCCGGAGACCACCGGGCAGACGCAGCTGCCCACGCTCAGCCCCGAGGCCCAGGCGGCCGTCGAGGCGCTCCCGTTCGGCTCGGCGCTGCTGATCGTCCGCAGGGGCCCCAACTCGGGCAGCCGCTTCCTGCTGGACGGCGAGCTGACGACGGCGGGACGCCACCCGCAGAGCGACATCTTCCTGGACGACGTGACGGTCTCGCGTCGGCACGTGGAGTTCCGCAGGGGCGCCGACGGGCTGTTCACCGTCTCCGACGTCGGCAGCCTCAACGGCACCTACGTCAACCGTGAGCGGATCGACTCGGTCCTGCTGGCGAACGGCGACGAGGTCCAGATCGGCAAGTACCGGCTGGTCTTCCACGCGAGCCAGCGGGGCGTGTGACCCCCGGAGGGCACGTGTTGCGTACACCGAAGGGCGGTGCCGACCGCGGCACCGCCCCGGCGGGCGAGCCGCTGGTGAGCATCGGAGCGGTGCTCACGCGGCTGCGCGACGAGTTCCCCGAGGTCACCATCTCGAAGATCCGCTTCCTTGAGGCTGAAGGACTGGTGGAGCCGCGCAGGACCCCCTCCGGGTACCGCAAGTTCAGCCCTCAGGACGTCGAACGGCTCGCCCTGGTGCTGCGCATGCAGCGGGACCACTATCTTCCCCTGAAGGTCATCAAGGAGCATCTGGAGGCCCTCGGACGCGGCGAGCAGGTGGCGCTGCCGGGGCCCCAGCGGGACCGCGACAGCTGGCCCGTGGCCGCGGTCCCTGAGCAGGAAGGGCCGACGGCTGCTCGGGTGGGGCGCGCCGAGCTGCTCGCCGCGCTCGAGGTGTCGGCGGACGACCTGGACGCGTGGGAGTCGTACGGGCTGATCGCGGCACAGCCCGACGGCAGCTATGACGCGGACACCGTCCAGGTGGCGCGGCTGGTGGCGGATCTCGGCCGTTTTGGCCTCGAACCCCGCCATCTGAGGATCATGAAAGCGGCCGCCGAGCGGGAGGCGGGGCTGGTCGAGCAGGTCGTCGCGCCGCTGCGCCGGCACCGTAATCCGCAGACCAGGGCCCATGCGGAGGCCACCATGCGGGAGCTCGCGGGACTGTCCGTACGGCTGCACGCGGCGCTCGTGCGTACCGCGCTCCATGGCCGGCCGGACTGATCCCGGCGGTGCCCGACTACCCAAACCCGCACGGCACGTCCTAGGGTTGCTGTGTGAACGAGCTCGACGTTGTGGGTGTCCGGGTGGAAATGCCCTCCAACCAGCCGATCGTGCTCCTGCGCGAAGTGGGAGGCGATCGGTACCTCCCCATCTGGATCGGACCTGGGGAGGCCACCGCCATCGCCTTCGCACAGCAGGGCATGGCACCGGCGAGACCGCTGACGCACGACCTTTTCAAGGATGTCCTCGAAGCGGTGGGCCAGGAGCTCACGGAAGTACGCATCACGGACCTCCGCGAAGGGGTCTTCTACGCGGAGCTGGTCTTCGCCAGCGGAGTCGAGGTGAGTGCGCGGCCGTCCGACGCCATAGCGCTCGCCCTGCGCACGGGAACGCCGATCTACGGCAGCGACGGTGTCCTGGACGACGCCGGGATCGCGATCCCCGACGAACAGGAGGACGAGGTGGAGAAGTTCCGCGAGTTCCTCGACCAGATCTCGCCGGAGGACTTCGGGACGAACAGCCAGTGAGGTGCCGGTCGGCGCATCGGCGGCCAACTCGGCCGCGCGGGGCGCCGATCCGGTGGCCGGAGGGCCGCCGGGAAGTGGCTATCATGCTCTGGCTCGGACAATTCGAGGAGCCATTCCCCGGAATGGGGCACGCTAAACCACCCTCAGGGTGATTATCACTCGGCGTGGCGAGTGCGGCGATCGTTGACGCACCCCGAGTGACTGCCTACCGTCGTGAAGGCAGGTCAAGGACGGAGGTCGGCGTGAGAAGCAGCGGCGACGGTACGACGGCGAGCGCGTACCGGCTTCACGGCAGTTCGGTCGACCCCACGCACGAGAGTGTCGGGTACCGCGGGCCCACGGCCTGCGCGGCGGCCGGTATCACGTACCGCCAGTTGGACTACTGGGCGCGCACCGGCCTCGTCGAGCCCAGCGTGCGGCCCGCCTACGGCTCGGGCACGCAGCGCCTCTACGGTTTCCGCGACGTCGTCGTCCTGAAGATCGTCAAGCGTTTCCTCGACACGGGTGTGGCCCTCCAGAACATCCGGGCGGCCGTCCAGCACCTGCGGGACCGGGGCTTCAAGGACCTGGACCGGATGACGCTCATGTGCGACGGCGCGACCGTCCACGAGTGCACGTCGCCCGACGAGGTCGTCTCGCTGCTCCAGTGCGGGCAGGGCGTCTTCGGAATCGCCGTGGGCGTGGTGTGGCGCGACGTGGAGGCGGCGCTCTCTCAGCTGCACGGCGAGCGCGTCGACACCGGGGAGACCCTCGTCGGCAACAACCCGGGGGACGAGCTGGCGCGCAGGCGCCGCGACCGGGCGGTCTGACCCGGGCGGGCGCCCCGCCACGGCGGCCGCGCGTGTCCGCAGGGCGCCGTTGTCGGACCCGTGCGGCAGCATCGGGGGTATGAGACGCGCGCCGACCATCCTCCACCTGGACATGGACGCGTTCTATGCCTCGGTGGAGCAGGCGTCCAAGCCGAGCCTGCGGGGCAAGGCCGTGGTGGTCGGCGGGATCGGGCCGCGTGGGGTGGTGGCGACGGCCTCGTACGAGGCGCGGCGGTTCGGCGTCCACTCGGCGATGCCGACGGCGCAGGCCAGGCGGCTCGCGCCGCACGCCGCGTACCTGGTGCCGCGCTTCTCCCTCTACCGCGCGATCAGCGGTCAGGTGATGGAGCTGCTGGGGCGGCTCTCGCCGCTCGTGGAGCCGCTCAGCCTCGATGAGGCTTTCGTGGACCTGGAGGCCGGCGGCACGGCCTGGGACAGCGCCTCGGCGCGGGCCAGGGGGGAGCGGCTGCGGGCGGACATCAGGGCCGTGACAGGGCTGAGCGGGTCGGTGGGGCTCGCCGGCTCCAAGATGCTCGCGAAGATCGGCTCGGAGGAGGCCAAGCCGGACGGCCTCGTGGTCATCGAGCCGGGCACCGAGCGGGAGCTGCTCGGGCCGATGCCGGTGCGCACGCTGCCCGGCGTGGGGCCCGCGACGGGCGACCATCTGCGGCGCGCCGGCATGACGACGGTGGCGCACCTCGCGGAGGCCGGCGAGGACGAGCTGGTACGGCTGGTGGGCAGGGCGCACGGACTGTCGCTCTACCGGATGGCGCTCGGGCTCGACGAGCGGCCCGTCGTCTCCGACCGGGACGCGAAGTCGGTCTCCGTGGAGGACACCTTCGACGTCGACCTGCACGACCGGGTGCGGGTGCGCGCCGAGGTGGACCGGCTCGCGGAGCGCTGCGTGCAGCGGCTGCGGGCCGCGGGCAGATCCGGCAGGACGGTGGTGCTGAAGGTCCGCAGGTACGACTTCTCGACGCTGACGCGCTCCGAGACGCTGCGCGGGCCCACGGACGACGTCTCGGTGGTGCGGGAGGCCGCGGGGCGGCTGCTCGACGCCGTGGACACCACGGGCGGCGTGCGGCTGCTGGGGGTGGGCGTCACGGGGCTCGCGGACTTCACCCAGGAGGACCTGTTCGCGCAGGCCGGCCCGGGGGCCGGGGTGGACGCGCCGGTCGCCCTGCCCGACGAGCCCGCGGCGGCTGCGGAGCCGGCGCCGCCGCAGGCCCCGCCCGACTCCGCCGCGACGGCCCGGAAAGAGCGGCGGTACCAGGCGGGCCACGACGTGCGCCATGCCGCGTACGGGCCCGGCTGGGTGCAGGGGAGCGGGGCGCGCCGGGTCACGGTGCGTTTCGAGGAGCCCGGCTCGCCGGTGGGCCGGGTGCGGACGTTCTGGCTGGACGACCCGGACCTGGAGCCTTCGGATCCGCTGCCGCTGGTGCCCGGGGGCCGCCGGGAGGCGAGCAGCTAGCGGCGGGCGGTCAGTCGTCCTGGCCTGCGACGTGGCCGAAGTCGCGTTCCGCGTCCCGGTCGGAGAGGGCGGCCGGGTGCTCGGGCGGGGCCGCGGGCGGCAGTTCGAGGCCGTAGTGGTGGTAGAGCTGGAGCTCCTGCTCGGGGGAGAGGTGGCGGCCCACGCCGAAGTCGGGGGCGTCCTTGATGAGGGAGCGCTCGAAGGGGACCCGCAGGGTGTTGTCGACGAGGGCGCTGGGTTCGAGGGGGACGAACGCGTCCCTGCTGAACAGACCCGTGCGGACGGCGGCCCACTCGGGGACCCCGGTGGCGTCGTCCAGGTAGACCTCGTCCACCGTGCCGATCTTGTGCCCCGCGCTGTCGAACGCCTTGCGGCCGATCAGACTGCGCGGATCGATGTCGGTCTCCACGGTGCCTCCCATAGGTCGCATCTGAGGCAAATACTACAAAAAGGTGCTTCTGGTGGCGCGCCCGGTGGGAGCCGCGAGAGGGCGGGCGTGAGGCAGCGCACCAGGGCCGGTGGCGACTCCGCTGGTAGGCTGGCAGAGGCCACTGACCCCGCGCGGGAGAGTCCTCCGGCAGCCCGCCGGGGGCGCCGAAGGAGCAAATCCTCCCCGGAATCTCTCAGGCACCCCGTACCGCGCGGACGAGGTCACTCTGAAAAGCAGGACGGGCGCCCACGGCCTCCGCCCTCACCGACGGTGAAAACCGTCCCGCGGCGCGCCGCGCGGGGCAGGTGAAGCTCTCAGGTCCATGACAGAGGGGGAGGCCGTCCGGGCACCGCTCGCCGCCGAGCGGAGTCCCACGCAGGTCGCGCCGACCAGGAGGCCCTCCGCACATGACCGCCCACCGCAAGACGCTCGCACAGCTGGAGCGCGGCATCCCCTTCGAAGACCGCCACATCGGGCCCGACGCGGCGGCCCAGGCCAAGATGCTCGCCCAGATCGGCTACGGATCGCTGGACGAGCTGACCTCCGCGGCGGTCCCCGACGTGATCAGGAGCGCCGAGGCGCTGAACCTGCCGGGGGCCCGCACCGAGGCCGAGGTGCTCGCCGAACTGCGCTCGCTCGCCGACCGCAACCAGGTGCTCGCGCCGATGATCGGGCTCGGCTACTACGGCACGTACACGCCGCCGGTGATCCTGCGCAACGTGCTGGAGAACCCCGCCTGGTACACCGCCTACACCCCGTACCAGCCGGAGATCTCGCAGGGGCGTCTTGAGGCCCTGCTGAACTTCCAGACGATGGTCGCCGACCTGACGGGGCTGCCCACCTCGGGCGCCTCGCTGCTCGACGAGGGCACCGCAGCGGCTGAGGCGATGGCCCTCGCGCGCCGCGTCGGCAAGGTCAAGGAGGGTGTCTTCCTGGTCGACTCCGACGCCCTGCCGCAGACCGTCGCCGTGATCCGCACCCGCGCGGAACCCACCGGAGTCGAGGTCGTCGTGGCGGACCTGAGCGACGGCATCCCCGCCGAGGTGGCCGGGCGCGGCGTCTTCGGCGTCCTGCTCCAGTACCCGGGCGCCTCAGGTGCCGTGCGCGACCCGCGGCACGTGATCGAGCAGGCCCACGAGCTCGGCGCGATCGTCACCGTCTCCGCCGACCTGCTCGCCCTCACGCTGCTCACCCCGCCCGGCGAACTGGGCGCGGACATCGCGGTCGGCACCACCCAGCGCTTCGGCGTCCCCATGGGCTTCGGCGGCCCGCACGCCGGCTACCTGGCCGTTCGCGAGAAGTTCGCCCGCAGCCTGCCGGGACGCCTCGTCGGCGTCTCCGTGGACGCCGACGGCGACAGGGCGTACCGGCTCGCCCTCCAGACCCGCGAGCAGCACATCCGCCGCGAGAAGGCCACAAGCAACATCTGCACCGCGCAGGTGCTGCTCGCCGTCATGGCCGGCATGTACGCCGTCTACCACGGTCCCGAAGGGCTGCGCGACATCGCGCGCCGCACCCACAGGTACGCCACGGTCCTCGCCGCGGGCCTGCGGGCCTGCGGTGTCGAGGTCACCGAGGACGCCTACTTCGACACGCTCACCCTGCGCGTGCCCGGCCGGGCCGCCGAGGTCGTCGCCGCGGCCCGCGAGGGCGGCGTCAACCTGCGGCTCGTCGACGCCGACCACGTCTCCGCGGCCTGCGACGAGACCACCGGCCGCGCCCAGCTGGTCGCCGTGTGGACCGCATTCGGTGTGCCGGGCGGCGCCGAGCAGATCGAGGCGCTGGACGCCGAGGCGGCCGACGCGCTGCCCGAGGCCCTGCTGCGCACCGGCGAGTACCTCACCCACCCGGTCTTCCACAACCACCGCTCCGAGACGTCCATGCTGCGCTACCTGCGCCGCCTCTCGGACCGGGACTACGCGCTCGACCGCGGCATGATCCCGCTCGGCTCCTGCACCATGAAGCTCAACGGCACCACCGAGATGGAGCCCGTCACCTGGCCCGAGTTCGGCGCCCTGCACCCCTTCGCGCCCATCGAGCAGGCGCAGGGCTACCTCACCCTCGTCCGGGAGCTGGAGGAGCGCCTCGCCGAGGTCACCGGGTACGACGCGGTGTCGCTCCAGCCCAACGCCGGCTCCCAGGGCGAACTCGCGGGCCTGCTCGCGGTGCGCGCGTACCACCGTGCCAACGGGGACACGCACCGCACCGTCTGCCTGATCCCGTCCTCCGCGCACGGCACCAACGCGGCGAGCGCGGTCATGGCGGGCATGAAGGTCGTCGTCGTGAAGACCAGCGAGTCCGGCGACGTCGACGTCGAGGACCTGCGCGCCAAGATCGAGCAGCACGGCGACGAGCTGGCCGTCCTCATGGTCACCTACCCGTCCACGCACGGCGTGTTCGAGGAGCAGATCGGCGACGTCTGCGCCGCCGTGCACGACGCGGGCGGCCAGGTCTACGTGGACGGCGCCAACCTCAACGCGCTGGTGGGCCTGGCCAAGCCGGGCCGCTTCGGCTCGGACGTCTCCCACCTCAACCTGCACAAGACGTTCTGCATCCCGCACGGCGGCGGCGGTCCCGGCGTCGGCCCGATCGGCGTGCGCGCGCACCTCGCGCCGTACCTGCCCAACCACCCGCTCCAGAGCGCCGCGGGCCCCGAGACCGGCGTCGGCCCCGTCTCGGCCGCGCCGTGGGGCTCCGCGGGCATCCTGCCGATCTCCTGGGCGTACGTCCGGCTCATGGGCGGCGAGGGCCTGGCCCGCGCCACCCAGGTCGCGGTGCTCGCGGCGAACTACGTCGCCAAGCGCCTCGAACCCCACTACCCGGTGCTCTACACCGGCCCCGGCGGGCTCGTCGCCCACGAGTGCATCATCGACCTGCGCCCGCTGACCAAGGCGACCGGCGTCAGCGTCGACGACATCGCCAAGCGTCTGATCGACTACGGGTTCCACGCGCCGACCATGTCGTTCCCGGTCGCGGGGACGCTGATGATCGAGCCGACCGAGAGCGAGGACCTCGCGGAGCTCGACCGGTTCTGCGCGGCGATGATCGCGATCCGCGCGGAGATCGAGAAGGTCGCGACGGGCGAGTGGGGCACGGACGACAACCCGCTGCGCAACGCGCCGCACACGGCGGCCGTGCTCGGCGGCGACTGGCCGCACCCCTACAGCAGGGAGACCGCGGTCTTCCCGCCCGGCGTCTCGGCGGCGGACAAGTACTGGCCCCCGGTGCGGCGCATCGACGGCGCGTTCGGCGACCGCAACCTGGTCTGCTCGTGCCCGCCGCTCGACGCCTACGAGCACTGAGCGCGCCGGGCGCGCGGCCGTGATCCGCGCGCCCCTGGCACACCACAGGGCCCGGCCCGAGCGTCCGCTCGGCGCCGGGCCCTGTGCCGTATGTGCCGCCGCGCGCGGCTCAGGCGGCCGTGGCGGCCCTGGGCGTACGGTGCGGCGCGACCACCCGCCCGTCCGGCAGCAGTTCGCCGGTGTCCTCGAACAGGACGACTCCGTTGCACAGCAGGCTCCACCCCTGCTCGGGGCGGCTCACCAGGGGGCGGGCCGCCTCGCGGTCGGCCGAGCGGGCGCTGGGACAGGCTGGTTGGTGGCGGCACATGGGCGGGTTCCCTCGCGTGGTGGGTGCTGTGGCGCTCCGGGACTCGGGGTCCCGTCCGCGGGCGGCCGGTGAGGTGGCGCCCCCTGGTGGGGCGGCGCCGGGTTTCGAGCGCGGTGCGCGTTGCATGAACTGCCCCCGTCTCTCTCGTCAGGACCCCGCCAGTCTGGTCCCGCGAGGGGCGCGGCGCGGGGATTTCCCCGCAGCACGCCGCACCGGCACCCGGGCCGTCACCCGGTCGGCCGCTCGGCCCAACTCGGCCGTGGTGGATGCCCGTTGGTCCTGCCGTGCCACGCATTCACGCGCGACGCCCCGCGGCCGGTCCGGCCGCGGGGCGTCAGAAGCCGCTGCGTCGCAGGTCAGGCGGGGGTACCCAGCAGGGGCGCGGGAGCGAGCCGCAGCCGGATCACCGGAAGGAGCTCGGCCGCCCGGTGCGGCCGGTGTGCCGCGAAGCCGGGAGGCGCGGGCGCCAGCGGCACCAGCAGGTCCGCCGGGTCCACCGCGCCGGCGGCGGGGTCCGCCTCCGTGTCCCCGTGCAGCCACAGCGTCAGCATGTAGAGCCCCGGCACGGACAGCAGCCGCGGCTGGTACCCGGCCGTCAGCCCCTCGGCCTGCCGCAGGGCCCGCTCGGTCGCCGTGACGTAGGGGCCCTCGAAGAAGCGGGAGAAGGCCCAGCCGTCGGCGGTGAGCATCGTGTCGGCGGCGGCGACCAGCCGGTCCCCCGCGCGGATGGCGAAGCGCCATCCCGTCAGGCGGGTGTGCGGGGCGGGCTCCGAGCCGTCGAGCGGGTCGGGCGCGGTGAGGACCGCGGGCGCGTCCAGTACGTGGAGCGGAAGCGGGAGTTCGGGGCTCAGCGCGCCGCCCGCGGACCGCAGGGCCGGGGTCGGGGCCTCCCGTACGGCGGCGGGGGAGCCGAGGGCGGCGAGAACGCTGCGCAGGGCGGGTGCGGGTACCGGGGGGACATGCAGCGGCATGGTGGGTTGCCTCTCGCTCAGGAGACAGGGTGCAGCGCGGGTGCGGAAGGAGGTGCGGACGGCTCTGTCGGCGTGCGGACTCGGAAGCGTGATCCGGGGGCCTGGGCCTTGCGCCCGCTTTCCACCTCGTCCGCAAAGTTTATACGACGCGTGTTCACGCGATGTTTCTTCTAGCTGTCGTGACTATTGCGGGCAAGTCACTATCCGGCCCCACTCGTGAGCCTCTTTGCTAGAAGAATTTCGTGCACGCCCCTCCCCGCCTGCGAGGATGTGCCTGAGCCGGACGGCCGAAAGGAGTCCAGCATTTTTGCGTCACATTGTGTACCGTGCGGCGGTCCATGCCGTCTGTCGTATGTCGAGGGCACATGCTCCGCGCGTGCGGCCGCCACCGTGCCCGACGCCTTGCCCGTTCCCTGCCCGCGACCGCGCTCGCGACCCTGTGCCGCCGAGTCCAACCGTATGCCGGAAAGGCGCGTCGCAGGGCTGGAACGCGGAAGCGGGGCGGCGCCGCGGCAGCGGGCGTGGGCCCGCCGCCCCGGAATGCGGCGGGCATTCCGGGGCGGCGCGGAACGCGCGCACGAACCTCCGGCACAGTCGTCCTGTATGTGCCGCGTCGCCCTTCCCGCTATTCACCGCCGGTGCCCCGGGGTGTCCTGGGGACGCTCCCCGCGGTGTGCGCGGGACGTTAGGGATCACCTCGCGGGGGCATCATCGAGCGAGGCGCGCGCACCGGCCGCGGGCCGTCCACGCCGAGGAGGACACGTCGATGGGTGAGAAGGTCGAAGCGGCGAGCTTTGATCTGGCCGGCCGCGAGCAGTACCGCAAGAGGCTCAGGCAGTGCCTCTCGGTGTTCGGGAGGCTGCTCGCCGAGAAACGGTTCGACAAGCCCAGGAATCTGATGGGGCTGGAGATCGAGCTGAATCTCGCGGGCTCTGACGGCCTGCCCCGGATGATGAACCACGAGGTCCTCAGCCGTATCGCGAGCCGCGATTTCCAGACCGAACTCGGGATGTTCAACCTGGAAGTTAATATCGCGCCGCACCGTCTGAACGGACGGGTTCTCGACCAGCTCGCGGAGGAACTCCGCGCGGGGCTCGGATACGCCCACCGCAAAGCCGAGGAGGTGGACGCGGGCATCGTGATGATCGGAATCCTGCCGACCCTCGGCCACCACGACGTCGGCTCGGGAAGCCTGTCGGCTGTCGACCGCTACACCCTGCTCAACGACCAGATGCGGGCCGCGCGCGGCGAGGACTTCCGCCTCGACATCGAGGGCGTGGAGCGGCTGGTCGCCACCTCGCCCTCGATCGCCCCTGAGGCCGCGTGCACCTCCGTGCAGCTCCACCTCCAGGTCACCCAGGAGCGGTTCGCCGACGTGTGGAACGCGGCGCAGGCCGTCGCCGCCGTGCAGATCGCCCTGGGAGCCAACGCGCCGTTCCTGTTCGGCAAGGAGCTCTGGCACGAGTCGCGGCCGCCGCTGTTCCAGCAGGCGACCGATGTGCGGCCGCCCGAGCTCCGGGTCCAGGGCGTCCGGCCGAGGACCTGGTTCGGGGAGCGCTGGATCGACTCGCCGTACGACCTCTTCGCGGAGAACCTGCGCTACTTCCTGCCGCTGCTGCCGATCATGTCCGACGAGGACCCGCAGAAGGTCCTCGACGACGGGGGAGTGCCCGCCCTCCAGGAACTGGCGCTGCACAACGGCACCATCTACCGCTGGAACCGCCCGGTGTACGAGGTCGCCGACGGTGTGCCGCACCTGCGGGTGGAGAACCGGGTGCTGCCCGCGGGGCCCACCGTCACCGACGTCATCGCCAACGCCGCCTTCTACTACGGGCTGGTGCGCGCGCTCGCCGACGACTCCCGGCCGGTGTGGAAGCGGATGCCGTTCTCCGCCGCAACGGAGAACTTCGACACCGCCTGCCGCCACGGCATCGAGGCCGAGCTGCGCTGGCCGCGGCACGGCAGGTCGTCGGGGCTCGTCACCAGGCCCGCCGTCGACCTCGTACGGGAGGAGCTGCTCCCGCTCGCGGCCGCCGGGCTCGACGCGTGGCAGATCGAGCCCGCCGACCGCGACCTGTACCTGGGGGTCATCGAGGAGCGCTGCAAGCGGCGGATCAACGGGGCGTCGTGGCAGGTCGGAACGTTCCACCGGGCGCTGGACGCGGGGCTCGAACGAGACGCGGCGTTCGCCGCCACCACCCGGCGGTACTGCGAGCTGATGCACCACGGCAGTCCAGTGCACACCTGGCCCGTCGGCTTCCCCGGCCCCGACGAGTCGGGGCGCCTGCCGTCGCACTGAGCGCGCCCGGCGACACGCGCGGGCGGCGGCGTCCGGGCGGGTGCGCCGCCGCGCTGCCGCCCCGGCCGGGTCGCGGGGCGTTCGCACAGACACCCGGCGTAACTTGTGCACGTCGGCCCCGCGCGCCGACCCAGACGCGTACCCGTGGAGGCCGGTGTGCAGGTGGAGGCAGGGGCCGTGACCGAACCCCGTCCCGGAGACACGACCCTCACCCGCAGAGCCCTGCGGACCGAGACCCTGATCGTGCTGGCGCTCTCCCTCGGAGCGAGCGGCGTGTCCGCGCTCATCAGCTTCATCGGCTCGGTCACCAAGGGCGGTTCGCTCAAGAACCAGGCCGCCAACCTCAACGCCTCGGCGGCCCCGGGCCGCCCGTGGCTCGACCTCACCTGGCAGCTGTTCGACATCGCGACCGCCCTGGTGCCCGTCGTCCTCGTCGCGTACCTGCTGTTCCGCGAGGGCAGCAGCCTGCGCGCGATCGGATTCGACCGGCGCAGGCCCGGCTTCGACCTCGGCTGGGGCGCCGCGATCGCCGCCTGTGTGGGTGGCGTCGGCATCGTCTTCTACCTGTTCGCGCAGGGCTCGGGCGCCAACCTGACGGTGGTGCCCGAGTCGCTGCCCGACGTGTGGTGGAAGTACCCCGTGCTGGTGGTCTCCGCCGTGCAGAACGCCGTGCTCGAAGAGGTCGTCGTGGTGGGCTACCTGCTGCGGCGGCTCGACCGGCTCGGCTGGACACCGGTGGCGGCGCTCGCCGGGAGCGCCGTCCTGCGCGGCTCGTACCACCTGTACCAGGGGCTCGGCGGCTTCGCGGGCAACCTGGCGATGGGCGTGGTCTTCGTCCTGCTCTACCGCAGGTGGGGCCGGGTGGGACCGCTGGTCGTCGCCCACTCCCTGATGGACATCGGCGCCTTCGTCGGCTACGCGCTGCTCGCCGGGCACGTCAGCTGGCTGCCGACGCTCTGAACGCTCACCCGTCGGCCGGTCCCGCCCGCAGCTCGCCGTCGACCACGGTGACCGCCGTACCCGTCAGGAGCGTACGGTCCCCGCGCAGCGACGTCACCACGCGCCCGCCACGGGCCGACGCCTGGAACCCCGTCAGCGTCTCCCGGCCGAGCCGGGCCGACCAGAACGGCGCGAGGGCCGTGTGCGCGCTGCCCGTGACCGGGTCCTCGGAGAGACCGATGCCGGGGTAGAAGGCGCGCGAGACATAGGCGTACTCCTCCTCCGGACGCGCGGCGGCCGCCGTGGCCACCACGCCGCGGCCCGGGAGGTGCCTGAGCGCGTCGACATCGGGTGCGAGTTCCCGTACGGTCCGCTCGTCGGCCAGCTCGACCAGCAGGTCGCCGAGCCGCTCCGACGTGGCGTGCACCGAGACGGGCGTGGCGCCGAGCGCCTTCTCCACGCCGTCCGGGACCGGGACCCGCGTCAGCGTCGACGTGGGGAAGTCCAGTGTGATGCGGCCGTCCGCGTGCGCGTCGGCCGTCAGCACGCCCGAGAGCGTGCGCAAGCGCACGGGCCCCGCGGCCAGTCCTGCGGAGCGCAGCACGTGCGCGGTGGCGAGGGTGGCGTGGCCGCACAGGGCGACCTCGGCCTCAGGGGTGAACCAGCGCAGCGCCCAGTCGGCGCCGCCGTCCGGCGGCAGCGGGTGCGCGAAGGCGGTCTCGGAGAGATTCACCTCGGCCGCCACCTGCCGCAGCCAGGAGTCGGAGGGGAAGCCGGCGGTGTCGAGCAGCAGCACCCCGGCCGGGTTGCCCTCGAAGGGGCGCTCGGCGAAAGCGTCGACGATTCGGATACGCATGGCGCAGACCGTAGGCCGCGGGGACGCGCCCCGGCCAACGCCAATCCGCGCCGGGTGGCCCCCGCGCCGGGGCGTGAGCCCGTGCCGGTGGCCGCCGGACGGGCACACCGCCCGCTGGCAGTCCACCGGCCCGGCCGGGGCCCGTCGGCTGGTGGGGGCGGCGGCCGGGCGGGGGACTCGCCGTGCGGGCGGCCCACCAGGCGTGCGGCGCCGGGTGGGCCGGGACGGCCGGACCGCAGGCAGGCGGGGCCGGCCGGCGGGGGCCGGGTATCGGGCGGGCCATGAGCCCGACCGTCCGGTGTGCGACGTCGTGTCGGGTGGACGCCCCGGGGCCCGCGGCACAGCGGCGCACGCCGGCTCCGCGGCCGGGATCCGGCGCGGTGCGTCAGGTGCCGACGTAGGCGGCGAGGTGTGCGGCTGTGCGGGTGGTGCGGGCGGGTGGTGCGGGCGGCGACCAGGCCGGCGGGTGTGCCCCCGAACACGACCCGGCCGCGGTCGTGGCCCGCGCCGGGACCCAGATCGATGATCCAGTCGGCGTGGGCCATCACCGCCTGGTGGTGCTCCACGACGGCCACCGACGTGCCGGAGCCGACCAGGCGGTCCAGCGTCGCCAGCAACTGCTCGACGTCCGCCAGGTGGAGGCCCGCCGTCGGCTCGTCCAGCACGTACACGCCGTCGCCGCCCTCCGCGGGCTTGTGCGCCGCCAGCTTGAGCCGCTGCCGCTCCCCGCCCGAGAGCGTGGTCAGCAGCTGCCCGAGCTTGAGATTGCCGAGTCCCACGTCCGCCAGCCTGCGCAGCACGGCGTGGGCCGCGGGGGTGCGCGCCTCGCCCGCGCAGAAGAACTCCTCGGCCTCGGCCACCGACATCGCGAGCACTTCGCTGATGTCGCGCCCGCCGAGGCGGTGTTCCGCGTAAGGCCGGGCGTTCCAGCCGCCGCCGGTGGAGCCGGGGACGGTGAGGGCGCCCTCGGCCAGCGATTTCGAGGCGTCGTAGAGCCGGGCGGGGGCGATGTCGGAGACGGAGCCGCGGCCCTCGCAGCGCGGGCACATTCCGCCGGTGCGCCGGAAGGTCGCCTTCACCGCCTTGCGGTCGCCCCGCTCCACGGTGATCGCGCCGCTGGCGCTGACCGAGGGGACGTTGAAGGCGTACGCGTGGGGCGCCGGGCGGGGCGTGGGGGGGCGGGTGTGCGGATGGTGCGCCGGGCGGGCGCGGGCTGTGCGCCGGGCGGGCTCGGACCGGTGGGCTTGCCGACTGTACGGTCCCCGGCCGCGCGCCGGCAGGGCCCGTGCCGGGCGGCGCCGTGCCGTCAGCCCCTACGTGGCTGGTTGAAGCGCAGCATGTTGCCCGCCGGGTCGCGGAAGGCGCAGTCGCGGACGCCGTAGGGCTGGTCGACCGGCTCCTGGAGGACCTCGCCGCCCGCGGCGCGGATGTGTTCGAAGGTGGCGTCGCAGTCGTCGGTGCTGAAGATGACGCCGCGCAGCAGGCCCTTGGCCAGCAGCTCGGCCATGGCCCGGCGGTCGGCCTCAGAGGCGTTCGGATGGGCGAGCGGGGGTTCGAGGACGATGGCCACGTCGGGCTGCGACGGCGAGCCCACCGTCACCCATCGCATCCCCTCGAATCCGACGTCGTCGCGCACCTGGAGGCCCAGGACGCCCCGGTAGAAGGCGAGCGCCTTGTCGTGGTCGTCGACGGCGATGAAGCACTGGGAGAGTGTGATGTCCATGCGACTCAAGCTACGGGCGGGATGTCGCCTCTGCTTCTCCGTTCCTGACCGGTCGTGTGTGGAGCCTCGCGACGCAGGCCGGGATGGCGGCGCCCTCGTCGTGGCGGCGGGCCCGGTAGGTGCTCGGGCTCTCGCCGACGAGTGCGGTGAAGCGTGAGCTGAAGGACCCGAGCGACGTACAGCCGACCGCCCAGCAGACCTCGGTCACCGACAGGTCCCCGCGGCGCAGCAGCGCCTTCGCCCGCTCGATCCTGCGCGTCATGAGATAGCTGTACGGCGTCTCGCCGAAGGCGGCGCGGAAACTGCGGGAGAAGTGGCCGGCCGACATGAGCGCGCCGCGCGCGAGCGCGGGCACGTCGAGCGGCTCCGCGTACTCGCGGTCCATCCGGTCACGCGCCCGGCGCAGTCGGACGAGGCTCTCCAAGTCCATGCCCCCACCTTCGCACGGGCCTCGGACAGCGGTGGCCGGCATCCGCCCCGGCCCGGTGCCCTGACGTGTCGCCGCCCGCGCGGCCCGCTCCAGCCGCTCGCGGTAGGCCGACCGCCACGCGGCGTCGCCCGCGGGCACGTCGCTGCTGCCCTCACGCGTCCCCACGGAGGGCGCGCGGGGTCTCCCGGTGTCGGCGACCGCCCTTCAGCCGCCCTTGACCGGTGGCCACTGGTGCGCGCCAGGACAGTCCTTGCAGGTCGGGTGGGGGGTTGTCGTTGAGCTGTTTCCGATATATCGTTGAGGCATCGCGATCGGTCTTCGATCGAACGCGGAAAGGTGTACGACATCGAGGGGAGAAGGAGTACCGACATGCAGGGAGCACACGGATACGAGCACGAACACGGGCATGAGCGCGGGCCGGGGTTCGGGGGGCCCTGGGGGCGCGGGGGGTTCGAGGGGCGGCGTGCCGCCTTCGGGCCGTTCGGGCCGGGGTTCGGCGGGCCCGGCGGGCCGTTCGGCGGTGGCCGCGGACGCGGCGGCGGCCGGGGGCGTGCCCGCAAGGGCGACGTCCGCGCCTCGATCATCGCGCTGCTCAAGGAGCGGCCGATGCACGGCTACGAGATGATCCAGGAGATCGGCGAGCGCAGCGGCGGGGCCTGGCGGCCCAGCCCCGGTTCGGTCTACCCGACCCTCCAGCTGCTGGAGGACGAGGGGCTGATCGCGAGCCGCAGCGAGGGCGGCAAGAACCTCTTCACGCTGACCGACGCCGGTCGCGCGGAGGCCGACTCGGTCCCCGACGCGCCCTGGGAGGACGCGGGCAGGGGGATCGACTGGGAGACCATGAACGAGATCCGCCAGGCCGGGTTCGGCCTGATGGAGGCGTTCGGGCAGGTCTGGAAGACCGGCAGCGCCGACCAGCGCAAGAAGGCGCTCGGGGTCATCAACGAGAGCCGCAAGAAGCTGTACCTGATCCTCGCCGACGACGACGAGGGCGCCGCGGGCGACGAGGACTGACCCTCCTCGACGGCCCGTGGGGCGGTCTGCCGACGACGCCGGGGGGAGACGAGCGGGAGAACGGGGAAAGGGGGGGCGGCGGGGCTCCGTGGCCGGGTGCCGCGGGGCCACGCCGGTCTCCGGGAGGGGGCGCTTAGGGGGCGCTTACGGTGCGGACGGCGGGGCAGGCGCACCGCCCGTGCGGGAACCGCGCCGCAAGGGGCGTGGGAGACAACAGTTGGGGAGTCGTATGACCGAGACATGGACCGCGGTGGACGCGTACCTGGGAGACTGCCTGGTGCCGCACGACGAGGCGCTCGACGCCGCGCTGCGCGCCGGCGAGGCTGCGGGGCTGCCGCCCATCAGCGTCACGCCCCACCAGGGGAAGCTGCTGCACCTCATCGCGCAGATCCAGGGTGCGCGCCGGATCCTGGAGATCGGCACACTCGGCGGCTACAGCGCCATCTGGCTCGGACGCGCGCTGCCCGACGACGGCCACCTCGTGACCCTGGAGGCCGATCCTGTCCACGCCGACGTGGCGCGCAGGAACCTCGCCCACGCGGGGCTCGCCGACCGGACCGAGGTACGGCTCGGGCCCGCGCTCGACACCCTCGCCGCGCTCGTCGAGGAGGCCGTGGACCCCTTCGACCTGGTCTTCATCGACGCGGACAAGCCCAACAACCCGCGCTATCTGGAGTGGGCGCTCAAGCTGACCCGGCGTGGCAGCGTGATCGTCGGCGACAACGTCGTACGGGGCGGCGCCGTGGCCGACGCGGGAGCGGCCGACCCGGGTGTGCGGGGCATCAGGGAGTTCCTCGAACTGACCGGCCGCAACCCGCGCCTGTCCGCCACCGCGGTGCAGACCGTCGGCGCGAAGGGGTACGACGGGTTCTCGCTGGCGCGCGTCATCGCCTGAGCCGCGCCGCGCCGCGCGCGGGGCCGCGAGAGGCACGGCGGCCCCGCGCGCAAGGCGGCGCGAGCACTTCCGCCGGTGCCGGGCGTCCGTACTCCGCGATCTCATCCGCAAGGATGACGAGCCGTGCGGCCCGGCCCAACCAGTGACGGACGGGCGGATGCTTCCCGCCGGGGATGCCCTGGTGGGATGAGACTGATGTGGTGGAAGTGTGCAACGCCCCATCCCGCGGGGGAGTGGAACCCCCGCCGCCGTCCCCGTCGACCTCGACGCCCGGATCACCGTGGAACTCTCCTCGGTGGTCTCGGGCGCCCGCAGGCGCGCCCACCGGGACGGCGACGGGCAGCTCGACACCGCCCATCTGCTGCACTCGCTGCTGGAGTCCGACCCCGAGGTGCGCGCCGTGGTCGGCGACGGCGGTCAGGCGGCCCGGGTGCTCGGCTATCTGGTCCAGCGCAGCATCGGCTACGGCCTGCGCTGGCACGGCACCGTCGAGGACTCGGGCGCGGTGCCGCGTGTGACGCAGGCGGGACGCGGGGGCTGGTCGCCCGCCGCGGCCGCCGCGCTGGAGTACGCCCTCACCCGCGCGGCAGGGGACGGCGCCCGCCGGGCCCGCGGCGTCGACCTGCTGGCGGGACTCGCGGCCGACCAGGAGTGCCGGGCCGTCGAGGTCCTGGCCCGCGCGGGCGTCGACGCGGACGAGCTGGCCGGCCGGCTCGCCGAGGCGTGAAGGGCCCCGGCGGCCCGAGCAGGACCGTCGTAACCCAGGCTGCCGTACACCGGACCGCCGTACAGGGGTCACGGTGGTTACGCTCCTGACGCGGACTGTCATGATGGCGCCATGCGTCTCACTCAGGGCGGTCCCCCCGGCGGTCGGGGGAGCAGTCTCGGTCTCGCACTGGCCTCAGCCGTTGCCTTCGGCGGTTCCGGTGTCGCCGCCAAACCGCTGATCGAGGCGGGCCTCGACCCGCTGCACGTCGTCTGGCTCCGGGTGACCGGCGCCGCCCTGCTGATGCTGCCGGTGGCCGTCCGCCACCGGGCGCTGCTGACGCGCAGGCCCGCACTGCTCGCCGGGTTCGGACTGTTCGCGGTGGCGGGCGTCCAGGCGTGCTACTTCGCCGCGATCTCCCGCATCCCCGTGGGCGTCGCGCTGCTCATCGAGTACCTGGCGCCCGCCCTCGTCCTGCTCTGGGTGCGCTTCGTCCAGCGCAGGCCGGTGTCCCGGTCGGCCGCGGTGGGCGTCGTGCTCGCGGTGGCGGGGCTCGCGTGCGTGGTCGAGGTGTGGTCGGGACTGAGCGTGGACGCGCTCGGGCTGCTGCTCGCGCTGGCCGCCGCGTGCTGCCAGGTCGCGTACTTCGTCCTCTCGGACCACGGCAGCGGCGGCGCCGGCGGCGCCGACCCGCTGGGGGTCATCGCGTACGGGCTGCTGTTCGGCGCGGTCGTCCTGACGGCGGTGGCCCGACCCTGGCAGATGGAGTGGGGCGTGCTGGACGGCAGCGTGCGGATGGACGGCACCCCGGTCGCCGCCGCCCTGCTGCTGTGCTGGATCGTGCTGATCGCCACTGTCGTCGCCTACATGGCCGGTGTGGTCTCGGTGCGCCGCCTGTCGCCGCAGGTCGCGGGCGTGGTCGCGTGCCTTGAGGCGGTGGTGGCGACGGTGCTCGCCTGGGTGCTGCTCGGCGAACACCTGTCGGGTCCGCAGCTCGCGGGCGGCGTCGTGGTGCTCGTCGGCGCGTTCGTCGCGCAGCGCGGCGCGCCGGGCAAGCCCGTGGAGAGCGTCGTGGCGGCGGGCGGTGTGCCGTCGCGGACGGGGCCCGAGCCGGATGGCGCGGGGGAACCCACCGCGGTGGACGAGCGGTTGTCCGGCGGCGGCCACGGCACGTAGGCTGCGGATCATGCATTCGACCGTGCTGCCGCCGCCCGCCGCCTGACGCGGGCGGACACCACCGACGACGCGAGGCCCCGGGCAGTCCCCGGGCCGGCTCGTCGCTGCCCGCGTACCCGGGAGCAAGCGACCAGTCCGCGCGTTTCGTCCACGGAGCACTCACGTGTCGAGTTCGTCCCGTCCTTCGGAGTCTTCTTCCACGGCCTCCTCCTCCCTCCCGGCCTACCCGGCCGCCGCTTCCTCCGCACCGGCCGCTTCCGCCGCGGCCGTACCCCTGTCGCCCCTCGTCGCCCCGGCCGCCGCGCCCCTGCCGCCACGGAGCGGGGGCGCGCTCTCCGTCGGGCGCGGACTGCTGTTCCTGACCGTCGCCGGGCTCGCCTGGGGGACGGCGGGGGCCGCGGGCACGCTCGTGTACCGCGTCAGCGACCTGAGCCCGTTCGCCCTCTCGTTCTGGCGCTGCGCGGGCGGCCTCGTCCTGCTGCTCGGGGCGCTCGCGCTGCGCGGGCGCCGACGCGGGACCCCGGGCGCCGCGCCGTCCGGCGCGGCCGTGCCGGCCCGCCGCCGGGTGCTGCGGATCGCCGGGTCGGGAATCGCGTTCACCGTCTTCCAGACCGCCTACTTCGCCTCCGTCCACTCCACGGGGCTCGCCGTGGGCACCGTCGTCACGCTGGGCGCGGGTCCCGTCTTCATCGCGCTGGGCGCGCGGGTGCTGATGGGCGAGCGGCTCGGCGCGGGCGGCCTCCTCGCCGTCGCGGGGGCGCTCGCCGGACTCGGCGTGCTGACCCTGGGCGGGGACGGCACCGGCTCCGCCGCCGTACGGCCCGCGGGGGTGGGGCTCGCGGTCCTGTCCGCCGCCGGGTACGCCGCGATGACCCTGCTCACCCGGTGGCTCGGCCGCGAAGGATCGCGGTCGGACGCCACCGCCACCACGGCCTGGGCCTGCGCGATCGGGGTGGTGGCACTGCTGCCGTTCGCGCTGGTCTCCGGCGAGGGCGCGCTGCCGCACACCGCGCGGCCGTCCGAGGTGGTGTGGCTGCTGGTGTACGTGGCGGCCGTGCCGACCGCGCTCGCCTACGTGCTCTACTTCGCGGGCGCCGCCGTGGTGCGGGCCGCGACCGTCTCGGTGGTCATGCTGCTCGAACCGGTGAGCGCCGCGGTCATCGCCGTCGCGCTGCTGGGCGAGCGGCTCACCGCGGCCACGGTCGCGGGCACGCTCCTGCTGCTCACGGCGGTGGTCTGCCTGACCGCTGCCGAGGCGCGCGCGGCGCGCCGCCGCAGGCGCGCCCCGGTCGCCGCGGGGTGACGTGGGCGGCCCCGCGCCCGGACTCCGGTCGCGGGGCGCGGCCCGTCAGTCCCCCGAGCGGGCCCGGGTGTGGTGGGCGAGCGCCGCCGCGTCCCGCGGCGCGCCCCGGGAGCGCAGGCCCTCGGCCGTGCGGTCCTTCGCGTCCTCCGGCTTGTGCGCGCCGTACTTGAACTTGGCCCGTACGCCGGTCACTTCGAGGCGCAGGGCCCTGATGCCCGGCAGCATCCGGCCGAACGGCGGCTCACCCGGCGCGACCTGAGCCGTGACGCCCTCCTCCTGGAAGTGCCCGACCTGCCGGTTCAGCAGGGCGGCCTTCTCGGCGGGATCGTCCACCACATGGGCGTGGCAGGCCAGTTGGACCGCGGCGTAGAAGCTCGTCGGCGTCCCGTGCTCGGGCGGGGCGCCGCCCGTCGCCTGCCACGGACCCGGTATGTACGCGTAGTCGTCGACCACGCTCAGCAGTACGTGCGGCGACGCGCGGAGCGCGGCCCACAGCGGGTTGGGCCGCGCGAGGTGGGTGACGGCCTCGCCCAGCTCCCCGGCGGCCGGGTCGTACGCGAAGTGCAGCGGCTGGACGAACGGCGGGTCGCCCGGCAGGCCGCCCACCGCGAGCTGTCCGAAGTCGTGCTCCGCGAGCCAGGCGCGCCAGCTCCGCTCGTCGCGCGGCGCGTCCCAGGGGTGGACGAGCATCAGGACACCGCCCCCGCCAGATAGCCGGGCAACCCGATCCCCGGGGCGAGGCCGTCGGCGGGGACCGGTGTCCCGTGCGTCAGCGCGACCGGGACCACGCCGCTCCAGTACGGCAGGGCGAGGTCCTCGGGATCGTCGTCCGGGCCGCCCGTGCGGACCTTGGCCGAGACCTCGTCCAGGTCGAGCCGTACGACCGCGGTGGCCGCGAGTTCCCTGGCGTTGGCCCTGCGGGAGTCCTCGGCGCGGCCCGGCACGATGTGGTCGACGATGGCGTCGAGCGCGGTGCGCCGCTCTGCCTCGTCGGTGACCTGGCGGGCCACCCCGTGCACCACCACCGAGTGGTAGTTGAGGGAGTGGTGGAACGCGGAGCGCGCCAGCACCAGGCCGTCGACCTGGGTGACCGTCAGGCACACCGGCAGTCCCCGGCCCGCGCCGTCCCGGGGCCCGCCCGCCGCGCGCAGCGGGCGCGAGCCGGTGGAGCCGTGCACGTACAGCCGCTCGCCGATCCTGCCGTACAGCGTGGGGAGCACCACCGGCGCGCCGTCCCGTACGAACCCCAGGTGGCAGAGGTACGACGTGTCGAGCACCCGGTGCACCAGCTCCCTGTCGTACCGCGCGCGCTCCCTGGCGCGGGTGGGCACGGTACGGCCGCTCGCGCGGTACGCGCCGGCTTCGGGGGAGGGCGCCCCGGTGTCCGCTTCCGACATGAGGACTCCATTGCACTAGTGCATACTGTTCTTTGTGCTAGAAGAATATCGAATCGAGGGCCGCCGCGCAGCCGAGATCGCCGCGAGCGTGGAGCGCGGGGTCGCGTCCGGCGATCTCGCACCGGGTGAACTACTTCCACCTATGCGGGAGTTGGCGGGCCATCTGGGGGTCAATCCGAACACCGTCGCGGCCGCCTACCGCACTCTGCGGGAGCGGGGCGTGATCGAGACGGCGGGCCGCAGGGGCAGCCGTGTACGGCACCGGCCCGCCAGCACCCCCCGCGGGTCGCTCGGCGTGGAGGTCGCCCCCGGCGTGCGGGACCTCTCGGACGGCAACCCCGACACCGCCCTGCTGCCCGCGCTGGACGGCGCGTTGGCCGCCGCGGCCCGGCACAGCGCGGAACACCCCACCCTCTACGGGCACAGGACGGCCGTCGACCCCGACCTCGACCGCCTGGCCCGTGCGGGCTTCGACGCCGACGGCGTCCCCCCGGGGCCCACCGGGGTCGCGTCCGGCTCGCTCGACGTCGTCGAGCGGGTGCTCGCCGCCCACCTCAAGCCCGGCGACGCCGTGGCCGTCGAGGACCCGGGCTGGGGCAGCCTCCTCGACCTGGTGCCCGCACTCGGCCTGCGGCCCGTACCGGTCGGCGTGGACGACGAGGGTCCCCTCCCCGGCGACCTGGCGCGCGCCCTGGAGTCGGGCGTCCGCGCCGTCGTCGTCACCGACCGGGCGCAGAACCCCACGGGCGCCGCGATCGGCGCGGCGCGCGCCGTCGAACTGCGCGCCCTGCTCGCCGCCCGCCGCGAGGTGCTCCTCGTCGAAGACGACCACGGGCACGCGATCGTGGACGTACCGCTGCACCCGCTCGCCGGCACGACGGACCACTGGGCCCTCGTCCGCTCGGTCGCCAAGGCGTACGGCCCCGACCTGCGGCTCGCGGTCTTCACCGGGGACGCGGTGACCGTGGACCGGGTGATGGGGCGCCAGCGGCTCGGGCCCGGCTGGATCAGCACCCTGCTCCAGCGCGCCGTCGTCGCGCTGTGGGATGCGGGGGCGGTGGACGTGCCCGCGGTGGCCGCCGCGTACGGGGCGCGCCGCGACGCCCTCGTGCGGTCGCTCGCGGAGCACGGCGTCACGGCGTACGGGCGCAGCGGGATGAACGTATGGGTGCCCGTGCCGGACGAGACGGGCGCGGTGGCGCGGCTGCTGCGCGCCGGGTACGCGGTGGCGCCCGGCGCGCGGTTCCGTACCGCCTCGGCGCAGGGGCTGCGGATCACCGTCTCGCCGCTCGCGGCCCGCGACGTCGCGCCGCTCGCCGAGGCGGTGGCCGCCGCGGCGGCCCCGGTGCCCGCGCGCAGCTACGGGTGACGCGCGACGGAGACGCGGCCGGCCCCGTCCTCTCCCCGAGAAAGGACGGGGCCGGGGCTCTGCCTGGCGGGCGTACGGCGTCAGGCCAGCGAGATGGAGCCGCCCGCGACCTTGATCTGCTGCGCGGGCAGCGGCTTCGGCGCCGGCCCGCCCTTCACGCTGCCGTCCTCGATGCTGAACTCGCTGCCGTGGCACGGGCAGTGGATGATGCCGTCGCTGATCGACGCCACCGTGCAGCCCTGGTGGGTGCAGACGGCGGAGAACGCCTTGAACTCGTTCGCCTTCGGCTGGGTCACCACGACCTTCTGGTCGCTGAAGATCTTGCCACCGCCCTCCGGGATGTCGGTCGTCTTGGCGAGGGCGTCACCGCCGGCGGACCCGGAGCCCGCGCTCTTGCCGGCGTCGGCGGGGGCGGACGAGGTGTCGGAGCCCGACGCGCTGTCCGAGCCGCCGCCGCAGGCGACGAGGGCGGCCCCCAGGCCGGCAGCTCCGGCGGCGGCGACCACGGTCCTGCGCGTCACGATGCGCGCGGCTCCCTGCGTACCCGTCATGGCTTGCTCCCCTTGCGTTCTCGGTGATCCGGTCGTTCCGCTCGCGGCCGGCTGCCGCGCGAGCAGGTCACCCGGGGGTACGGGCGGTGCGCCTGGTGCGTTCAGCGGTACCGGGATTTTCCCCGCGCCGCGCCGGGAACTCCTCGCGGCCCGCGGTGGCGGAGCCTGTGTGATCTCTTGACGGCCCGGAGAATGGACCATACATTCATTCCGCATTTCAGAACCATTATTCCATAATGTGGAAATTGGAGAGCCCGTTCTCGTACCACGTTCCAGAGTGCAGGCGCGCGGCCCGTGCCGCCGCCGGCGAAGGACTAAGGAGCCGCAGTGGCGATGAAGCCCAGGTTCACCAGGCAGGGCAGGACAGCCGGCACCGCGACAGGGGGCCGCGCGGCCCCCGCCCCCCACCCTGTCGACGAGAGACTGCCGCCGCTGCGGATGGCGATGACCGGCCTCCAGCACGTCGCCGCGATGTACGCCGGGGTCGTGGCGCCGCCCCTGATCGTCGGCGCAGCCGCCGGACTCTCGCCCGCCGACCTCACGTTCCTCACCGGCGCCTGCCTGTTCACCGCGGGCCTCGCCACCTTCCTCCAGACGCTCGGCATCGGCCCGGTCGGCTCGCGCCTGCCGTTCGTCAACGGCGTCACCTTCGCCGGCGTGGCCCCCATGCTCGCGGTCGCCCACTCCGTGCAGGACGGACGGGACGCGCTCCCGCTGATCTTCGGCGCGGTGATCGTCGCGGGGCTCCTCGGGTTCCTCGCCGCCCCGTTCTTCTCCCGCATGGTCCGCTTCTTCCCGCCGGTCGTCACCGGCACGGTGATCACCCTCATCGGCGTCTCCCTGATGCCCGTCGCCTTCGACTGGATGCAGGGGCCCGACGCGGCCGCTCCCGACTACGGCTCACTGGCGAACCTGGGCCTCGCGGCCGCGACCCTCGTCATCGTGCTGCTGCTGCGCCGCTTCACCAAGGGGTTCGTCAAACAGATCGCCGTACTCCTCGGCATGGTGGCGGGCACGCTCGTCGCCGTCCCCTTCGGCAAGGCCGACCTCGGTCCCGTCCGCCACGCGGACGTGCTCGGCTTCCCCGCGCCGTTCCACTTCGGCGCCCCCCAGTTCGGCGGCGCGGCGATCGTGTCGATGTGCGTGGTCATGGTCGTCTCCATGACGGAGTCGACCGCCGACATGCTCGCCCTCGGCGAGATCGTCGGCCGGCCCGCGGACGAGCGCACCATCGCGGCGGGACTGCGCGCCGACACCCTCGGATCGGCGCTGAGCCCCGTGTTCAACGGCTTCATGTGCAGCGCGTTCGCGCAGAACATCGGCCTGGTCGCGATGACCCGGATCCGCAGCAGGTTCGTCGTCGCGGTGGGCGGCGGCTTCCTGGTGCTGCTCGGACTGTGTCCGGCCGCCGCCTCGCTGATCGCCGTCGTGCCGCGGCCGGTACTCGGCGGGGCCGGCGTCGTGCTGTTCGGCTCGGTGGCCGCGAGCGGCGTACAGACGCTCGTCCGCGCGGGGCTCGACAGGGACAACAACGTCCTCATCGTCGCCGTCTCGCTGGCCGTGGGCCTGATCCCCATCGCCGCGCCGGACTTCTACCACGCCTTCCCCGCGCAGGTGAAGATCGTCCTGGACTCGGGCATCTCGACGGGCTGCGTCGCGGCCACCGCGCTCAACCTCCTCTTCCACCACACGGGACGCGGACGCGCGGCCTGGGAGGAGACGGCGGAGCCGATGGAGCCCGCGGTGCGCATCGCCGCCTCCGCGGGGCCCGACGTCGGGGCGCCGGGGGCGCGCGCCTCGTGACGTGACGCCGTGGACCGGCGGACCCGGGACCCGGCCGGTGTCGTAGGGCTGCGCGTCGGGGTGGGCCCGCCGGTGCGGAGCCAGGGCCTCTCCCCGCGCCCGCGCGGACGGGACGTCACGCGCGAGCCCTTACGGGCCGGTTCGTGGCGATGTGCCGGACGGGCCGGCCCGCGCCGTCGCGATCGGTCCGCCCTGCGGAGGTTGGGCGTCCCCTCCAGGGGAACCCGGGTGTGGCCGAACCCGGCTCTCGGAGGTATGCCGTATGACGTCTGGCCCCGCCCCTTTCCTCGTCGATCCCGCCGTCCCCGCCACGCCCGACCGCGCTGTCCGGCAAGCGGGTGAACTGCCGTGGATCGAGGACCCGCAGGCGGTGGCCCCCTCCGACGCGCGAGCCCTGTCCAAGGTGTTCTTCGACCGGCTCCAGACCCTGGAGGAGGGCACGGCCGCGCACGCCTACGCGCGCAACACGCTCATCGAGATGAACATGTCCCTGGTCCACTTCGCGGCCCGCCGGTTCAACCGCAGGGACCAGATGGAGGACGTGGTCCAGGTCGGGATGATCGGGCTGATCAAGGCCATCGACCGGTTCGACCTGTCCCGCGAGAACGAGTTCGCCACCTTCGCCATCCCCTACATCGTCGGCGAGATCAAGCGGTTCTTCCGCGACACCAGCTGGGACGTCCACGTACCGCGCCGCCTCCAGGAACTGCGTACCGAACTGGCCAGGGCCAGGGACGTCCTGTACGCGCGGCTCGACCGCGACCCGACCGTCGCGGAACTCGCGGCGCACCTGCACCGGCCGCCGGAGGAGATCCGCGACGGTGTGGCAGCCGCCAACGGGTACAACAGCGCCTCCCTCGACATGCCCTACGACAACGGGACGGGAGGCGGCTCGCGGCAGACCAGCCTCGCCGACTTCACCGGCGCGGCAGACCCCGGAATGGCCCTCGTGGAGGACCTCGCCTCCCTGGCACCCCTCCTCGCCGCGCTGGGCGAGCGCGACCGGCGGATCATCCAGATGCGCTTCGGCCGGGAGATGACCCAGTCCCAGATCGGGGAGGCCCTCGGCTGCTCGCAGATGCACGTCTCCCGGCTCCTCGCCCGCGCCCTCGGCAGCCTGCGCACCGGCCTGCTCGCCGACGACTGAAGGACCGGAGCACGAGACGGGTCCGGCGCCCGGAACAAGCGCTGGCGTATCCCAGGCGAGAAGGAGCTACGGTGCCGATTCCGGCGTCCGGTGTGGAACGGTCCAGGGACGTCGGGGGATGGGCGCTGCTGGTCCTGTGGGGGGAGGCGGACGCGGCCGTGGTGCCCGCGCTGCGGGCGGCCGTCGACGCGCTGGTCGCCCAGCACAGGGCCCACATGGTCTGGGACCTCCAGGACGTCACGTTCATGGACTCCGCGGGACTCGGCTGCCTGGTCTACGCGATGCGGCTGGCCGAGGCGCGCCAGGGCGTGGTGCGGCTGGCCGGGGCGGTCCCGCAGGTACTGCGGCTGTTGGACCTGACGGGGCTCGGCACCGTCGTCGAGGTGTTCCCCGACGTCCGCTCCGCGGTCGCGACCGCACGCGGATGAGCGCGGGCGGAAGACCCTCGCTGCGGTACGGGCCGTGATCCGGGCACACTGGGCAGCGTGGACACCGGTCGTGGAGCCGACAACCCCGCGTCCCCGCTCTCGGGCGAGGCGCTGATGGCCGCGCTGACCGCGTCGGCGGGTGCCGGTGTGTACGCGGTCGACGCGGACGGGCACGTCATCGCGTGCAACCCGGCGGCTGAACGGCTGCTCGGCCATGCGCCGGGGGCACTGACCGGTGTCGACGCCCGAGCGGTCCTCGGCCCGGGTGCGGCCGGGGCGACCGGCGACACCGGGTGGGGGCCCGCGGACGCGCCGCCGCAGCGGCCCGGCGCCGACCGCGCCGTCCTGCTGCGGGCCGACGGCACGGCGCTGACGGTGTGGCGCTCCGTGGCGCCCCTGCCGCCGGGCGCGGGCCGCGGACCGGGCTCGGTGGTCGTCTTCCACGACATCTCGGCTCAGCGCGCCGGGGCCGACCGGCGCGCCGAGCGCTACGCGCGCAGCGAGACGAAGCGCGAACAGGCGGAGTACGACCTCGCGGAGATCACCTGGCTGAGCGAGCTGACGCTGGCCATGGTCAGCACGCTGGACGCGGACGAGGCGCTCGGGCGACTGGTGCGCCTGCTGGTGCCGCGGCTCGCCGACACCGCCGTCATCGACCTGGTGGAGGGCCGGGTGCCGCGCCGCACCGCCTGGGCCCACCAGGTGCCCGGGGTCCTGCCCGCCGACCCTGCCGGCCCCTCGGAGGTACCCGAGCACCCCGCGCACCGCGCCGCCCTCGCGGGCGTCCGGCAGGGCGCCGGAATGCGGAACGTCGGCCTGTCCGGGGCCGACGCCCCCGCGCACGGCGACCTGCTGGGCCTGGTGGACGCCGCCCACGCCCTGGTCGTGCCCCTGCGCCTGCGTGCGACGACGCTGGGGACGCTCACCCTGGCCCGCTCGGCGGACGGCCCGCCGTTCGACGAGGGCGACCGCGTCCTGGCGGACGAGGTCGCCAGGCGTACCGCCCTCGGGCTGGAGAACACCCGGCTGCACGCCGCCCAGGCCGACATCGCCGCCACGCTCCAGCGGGCCCTGCTCACCGACCTGCCGACCGTGCCGGGACTGGAACTGGCAGCCCACTACCGGCCCGCGCAGCGCACGGCCGAGGTCGGCGGGGACTGGTACGACGCCTTTCCCCTGCCCGGCGGCGACGTCGCCCTCGTCGTCGGGGACGTGACAGGTCACGACATCCAGGCCGCTTCCCGCATGGGTGAACTGCGCAGCATGCTGCGCGCCCTCGCCGTCGACCGCCCCGAAGAGGACCCGGGCCGGATCCTGCGGCGGCTGGACACCGCCCAGTCCCGGCTCACCCTCGCCGACTCGGCCACGCTCGTCCTCGCCCGGCTCCACCCGCTGCCGGGCGGATGCTGGGAACTGTCCTGGTCCGTGGCGGGCCACCCCCCGCCGCTGCTCCTGGGGCCCGAACCCGCCGCCGCATACCTCGACGGGGCCCACGCCATGCTCCTCGGGGTGCGGCCCACCGCGCAGCGGCCCACCGCGCGGACGACCCTGCCGGCCGGTGCGACCCTCCTGCTCTACACCGACGGCCTCGTGGAGTCGCGCGTCCAGAGCATCGACACCGGGATGACCCGCCTCCGCAGGCATGCCGTCGCCCACCGCGATCTGTCCCTGCCCCGCCTCTGCGCCCGGCTGGCACGGGACCTCGGCGACGTGCGCGACGACATCACCCTCATCGCCGCGCGCCTACAGGCCCCGCCGCGCGGCGGGCGGCGTCCGGGGTGAGGAGGAGACCCGCGCCGACGCGGGCCGGGGAGCGCGCGGCCTCGCACCCGCGGGGAAGTGGTCAGGCGGGCGCCTTCCCGGCGGGCGCGGGGCGCTGCGGGTAGAGCGCGGCGCGGGCCCTTGCCGGGTCGAAGTCGTCCTCCCACTTGCCGATCACGATGGTGGCGACGGCGTTGCCGAGGACGTTGATGAAGACGCGGCCCTCGTTGAGGATGCGGTCGATGCCGACGATCAGCGAGAGCGCGGCCAGCGGCACGTGCCCCACGGCGGTGATCGTGCTGGCCAGCACGATGAACGCGCCGCCCGCGATGCCGGCGGTGCCCTTGCTGGTGAGCATCATGATGCCGACCATGGCCAACTGCTGCTGCCACGACAGGTCCACGCCCACGGCCTGTGCGAGGAACAGCGACGCCATCGTCAGATAGATCGCCGAGCCGTCCAGGTTGAACGAGAAGCCGGAGGGCACCACGATGCCGACCACGGGGCGGCCCACGCCCATCGTCTCCAGCCTCCGCACCAGTTGGGGCAGCACCGCCTCACTGGAACAGGTGCTCAGCGCCACCAGCAGCTCCGCCTTGAGGAACCGCATCAGCGAGAACAGGCCGAGCCCGCAGGCCCGCATGACCGCGCCGAGCACCACCACGGTGTACACCACGCACGTGCCGGTGAACAACGCGATCAGATAACCCAGTTGGCGCAGGCTCTCCGCGCCGTAGGTGGCGACCACGGTGGCCAGCGCGCCGAACGTGCCGTACGGGGCGAGCCGCATCACCCAGCCGACGATCCGGAACACCACCTCGGAGAGCGCCCGGACGCCGCGGGTCAGCGGCGCGGCCTGCTCGCCCGTCAGGTTGAGCGCCACGCCGAAGACGATCGAGACCACGAGCGCCGCCAGGATGTTGTCCCCGGTCACGGCGCCGAACAGGGACCCGGGGATCAGCGAGGAGACGAAGCCGGTGAAGGTGGCGTGCTCCTTGGCCTCCGCCGGGACATCGCCCGCGTTCAGTGTCGACGGATCGACATGGAGACCCGATCCCGGATGGAAGACGTTGGCCACGACCAGGCCGATCAGCATGGACACCAGCGAGAGCGCCACGAAGTAGCCGATGGCCTTCACGCCGATGCGGCCCGCCTTGCGGAGATTGTCCATGGCGGCGATGCCGGTGGTCACCACGCAGAAGACCACCGGGACCACGATCATCTCGACCAGTTCGACGAACCAGTCGTTGAGCGGCTTCAACTGCTTGCCCACACCCGGGAACAGCAGGCCGACCGCGATGCCGAGGACCGCGGCGAGCACCACCTGGAACCACAACTCGCGTATCAGGCGGCCCGCCAGTGGCCGGGGCGGGCGCGCGGGCGCCGTGGTGGCTGTCATCGTTGGTGCTCCTTTGCACGACGATCGTCGGTGGTGGTGCCGCCGGGCGGTGCCCTGCGGCGGTGCGGCGCGCCCCGGCGCGGCTCAGGCGTGCAGCCCCCGCAGCACCCGGTAGAAGGCGGCCTTGCCCTCGAAGCCGATGCCGGGGGTCTCGGTGAGGCCGACGCGGCTGCCGCTGACCCGCGCGTCGTCGGCGAAGCCGCCGGTGGGCTGGAACTCGCCCGGATACGACTCGTTGCCGCCGAGCTTCAGGGCGGCGGCGATGTGCAGCGAGAACTGGTGGCCGCCGTGCGGGACGCAGCGCCGCGACGACCAGCCGTGCGCCCGCAGCATCTCCTGGATGCGCAGGTACTCCACCAGCCCGTAGCTGAGCGCCGGGTCGACCTGGATGACGTCGCGGTCGGGGCGCAGCCCGCCGTAGCGGATCAGATTGCGGGCGTCCTGGAGCGAGAAGAGGTTCTCGCCGGTCGCGATGCGGCCCCGGTACTGCTCGGCCACGACCGCGTTGAGCCGGTAGTCCAGGGGGTCGCCGATCTCCTCGTACCAGAACAGCCCGTACGGCTCGATGGCCCGCCCGTACTCCAGCGCGGTGGCGAGGTCGAAGCGGCCGTTGACGTCCACGGCGAGCCGGGAGCCGTCGCCGCCGAGCACGTCGAGCACGGCCTCGATGCGCCGCAGGTCCTCGGCGAGCGGGGCGCCGCCGATCTTCATCTTGACCACGTCGTACCCCTGGTCGAGAAAGCCCCGCATCTCGTCCTTGAGGTCCCCGAGCGTCTTCCCCGGCGCGTAGTAGCCGCCCGCGGCGTAGACGAAGACCGAGTCGTCGGGCTCCCCGTCCCCGTAGCGGTCGGAGAGCCAGCGGTAGAGGGGCTTGTCCGCGATCTTCGCGGCGAGGTCGAACAGCGCCATGTCCACCACGCCGACCGCGACGGAGCGCTCGCCGTGGCCGCCGGGCTTCTCGTTGCGCATCATCACGTCCCACGCCCTGGCGGGGTCCAGTTCGCCGCGCTCGTCGAGCAGCGCGTCCCGCGGCGCGTCCAGCAGCCTCGGCAGCACCCGGCGGCGCAGGATCTCGCCCGCGCTGTAGCGGCCGTTGGAGTTGAACCCGTAGCCGACGAGGGGCTTTCCGTCCCGCACCACGTCGCTGACGACCGCGACGACGGAGCAGTCCATCGCACTGAAGTCGATCCAGGCGTTGCGGATGGAGGAGCTGATCGGGACGGTGCCCTCGTGTACGGCAGTGATCTTCACAGTGCTTCCTAATATCTTATAAGATGCGGGCGCTGTTAGGGTGGGATGATCCACTGGGTGCTGTCAAGGGCCGTGACGTACGGAAGAGGGCGGGGCATGGCGGAGGCGAACCTCTTCCTCAGCAAGAGCGACCTCGCCTACGCGGAGCTGCGCGGCCGGATCCTCTCCGGCAGCCTGTCCGCCGGCTCCCGTCTCGCCCAGTACGAGCTCGCCGCCTCCCTCGGCATGAGCATCACCCCGCTGCGCGAGGCCATCAGACGGCTCAGCAGCGAGGGCCTCGTCGAGGTCGAGACCCACCGCGACGTCCGTGTCTCCACGATGAGCTCCACCGAGGCGCGCCAGCTGTTCGAGGTGCGGCTCTCCCTCGACCCGACGGCCGCGGGCCTCGCCGCCGAGCGCCGCACCGACGCCGACCTCGACGCGATGCGCGCCGCTGTCGGGCGCCTGCTGCCGGTCACCCGGCGGTGGGGCGAGGAGGCGCTCAGCGCCCACCGCGCGTTCCACCGGGCGCTCTACGCGGCCTCGCACAACGACGTCCTGGTCCGGCTGCTCGACGACCTGTGGGACAAGTCGGACCGCTACCGCCGCCTCGGCCTCGAACTCCCCCCGGGCGACGGCCCCCGCACCCGCGACCTCGACGACCACCACCGCCTCGTCGACCTGGTCGCCGCCCGGTGTTCCGGGGAAGCGGCCGACCTGATGCGCACCCATGTCGCCCACAGCCTCACGGCGACGGCGATCAGCGCCCTGGAGGACCGGGAGGAGCACGAGGAGGCCGGCGCGGGACCCGCCGTCGCGGGCGGTCAGGGCTGAGGGTGTCGTCCGGGTGCCCGCGCCGTGGACGCGGGAACTCCGCGTGGGCGGACGGCATCCGGCAATGCGTCTGCCAGGAGGGAGGCCGCTCCTGAGCTGCGGCCATCGTCCGAGACCCCGCGCACCCGCACGCGCCGAGCGGTGCATGGCCGCCCCCGCAGGCATCTTCGCCGGGCGACGGGGCAAGCGAAGGGCGACTGAGGGCCGGGCCGGGGTGCGGGGGTGCGGGGGGGCGATCACGATGCCGCCTCGCGCCGTGCGGCCGGAGCGACCTGGCGCCGCCCGGGAGTCGGCACGGCGGGCGGCGCCACGACCTGATCGAGGAGTGCTGTGACCCTGTACGAGAAGCCGCTGACCCCGGCCGGTTCCGCGAAGCCCGCCGACGGGGAGGCAGGGCGGATGTTCCAGATGATCACCGGGTACTGGGTGACCCAGGTGGTGCGCACCGCGGCGGAGTTGCATATCGCTGACCACCTCGCCGAAGGGCCTGCGACCGCGGGGGACATCGCGCGGGCCGAGTCGCTCGATCCGTCCGCCGCGTTCCGCTTCCTGCGGGCCTGCGTCGCCGTCGACCTGGCGTCCTGCCACGACCGTGAGCACTTCGCCGCCACACCCCTGCTGGAGACGCTGCGCACCGGCCGGCCCGGCTCGCTGCGCGACCTGGCGCTGTGGGGCGGGATGACCTCCCACTGGCGGCCGTGGGACCGGCTGGCGGACGCGGTGCGCACGGGCGAGGCGCAGGCGCCGGCCGTGATGGGCAAGGACCTCTTCGCGTACTTCGCCGAACACCCCGACGAGGGAGAGATGTTCACGGCGGCCATGTCGGCGATGACGGACGGGGTGGCCGAGCACCTGGCCGGTGTCATCCACCTCACCGGGACCGAGACGGTCGTCGACGTCGGCGGCGCGGCGGGCGCCTTCGTGCAGAACCTGATGACGCGGCACCCCTCGCTGCGCGGCGCGGTGCTCGACCTGCCCCATCTGGCGGGCGCCGCCGCGGAGTCCGCGGCGGCCGCGGGCGTCCGTGACCGCTTCGACTTCGTCGGCGGCGACTTCTTCGACTCCGTGCCCGCGGGGGACGTGTACCTGCTCAAGTACGTGCTGCACGACTGGGACGACGACTCGGCGGCCCGCGTCCTGCGCACCTGCCGGGCGTCGCTCAACCCGGGCGGCCGCATCCTCGTCGCCGAGCTGGTCGTCGAGACCGAGGACGCCACGGGCCTGCCGCCGCTCATGGACCTCAACATGCTGACGCTCTCCAACGGCGGCCGGGAGCGCAGCCGGCCGGAGTTCGAGGCGGTCTTCCGGGAGGCCGGGCTGCGGCTCGTCGGTGTGACGCCCTCCGCTTCCCTGGTCTCCGTGCTCGAAGCCGTACCGGCGTAGGCGAAGGCCCCCGCTGCGGAGGCCGCCCGCGCGCGGGCCGCGAGGGGCGGCAGCGGAACGCGCCGCCGCGGCGGCCAGGCGCAGGGGCGGCCCGCGGCGCGGCCGCCCCCGTCAGCCGCCCGAGGCGACCGCGACCGCCGGGGCCTGCGCGGTGCGCCAGAAGCCGGAGAAGGTGATGCGCTCCTTCGGCATGCCCGCGCCGTGCAGATGGCGGCGGCCCTCCGCCGCGAGCGTCCGCTCGCCGACGACGAAGGCGTAGCCGCGCGGGTCGATGCCGGCGCACTCCCTCAGCGCCGCAAGCGCCTTGGCGCCCGGCACGGCGCGCGCGTCGGCGCGGGGCAGCCACTCCACGCGCATGCCGGGCGGCGCGCTCAGGGCCCGGCGGTCGGCCTCAAGCGGCACCTCCTGCAGCACCCGGCCCACGGTCCCCGGGGGCAGCGAGCGCAGGATCCCCGCCACCGCGGGCAGGCCGCTCTCGTCGGCGACGAGCAGCACGCTCGCCGCGTCGGCGGGCGGGTCGAACAGGACGCCCTGGTCGAGCAGGGCCAGCTGCTCGCCCGGCGCCACGGAGGCGGCCCAGATGGCGACCCCGCCTTCGAGCGCGCCGTCGTCCCCGCGGTGCAGGACCACGTCGATGTCCAGTTCGCCGCGCTCGGCGCGGAAGCCGGCCACCGTGTAGTTGGCGCAGTAGGGGCGGGTCTCTTCGGGCATCGAGAGATACGGCTTCCACCACGTCGTGCCGACGACCTCGGGCGGGTGGAAGCGGTCCTGGTACGGGTGGCGGAAGAAGAGGCGGAACCAGTGGTCGTAGCCGCGCCAGGGGAAGTCGAGCAGCTGCTCGCCCTGTACGGTCACGCGCTGCATGCTGGGCGTGAGGCGCGTGCTGGCGAGGACGGAGGCGCGGAACAGCGCGGGGCTGTCCGGCTGGATACGCGTACGGGAAGCCATGAAGGTAAGGCTAAGCTAACTTCGCCCTCGATGGTGACGGCCGTGCCGAAATCGTCTCGGCCGTGCCGAAATCGTCCGCGCGACCGGAATGCTCCGCGCGGGAGACGCGCTCCTGCGGCCGGGCCGAGGCCGAGCCCCCGGCAGGGGCGGGCCGCGCGGCCGTGGTGCCTCAGTCGCCCCGGTACCGCCGCCGGCCGTTGCCGAGCAGCGCGTACAGGTCGGCTGCGGGCGAGACCGTGCCGCCCGCGGGCGGCGCAGGCGCAGCGGCGGCGGGCGCGGGCTCCGGCTCGGCCTCCGGGTCGGGTCCCGCGGGGGCGTCCCCGGGAGCGGCCGCCGCCCGCGCCTCCGCGTCGATCTCCGTGTCGCGCCGGAGCAGGATCCACCAGCCGAGGGGCACGGCGGCGGCGAAGATCCACCACTGGATGGCGTACGGCAGGTGCACGCCCTGGCCGACCACGGCCATCGAGTTGGTGTCCTGCTGCGGCCCCGGCACGAGTTCGGCCTCCGCGGATGCGGCGGGCTTCGGTGAGGTGGCGGTGAGCTCCATGTACCCCGCGACGACCGGGTCGGGGATCTCCCGCGCGTGCTCGGCGCTGTTGATGATCACGGACTGGTGCGGCGGCAGGCTGGCCCGCTTGTGGATGCCGGTGCTCGCGTAGGTCTCGTCCGGGCGCAGCCGTCCGGTCACGGTGACCTTGCCGCCCGGCACGTCAGGGACCTCGGGATAGGCGGTGCCGCTCTGCGACGCGGGCGCGACCCAGCCCCGGTTGACGAGGACGGCCTCGCCCGTGGAGGTGATCAGCGGCGTGACGACCTGGAAGCCCACCGCGCTCGACGCGTTGGTGCGCTGCCTGACGACGAACTGGTGTGCCGCGTCGTAGTGCCCTGTCGCCGAGACCGTGCGGTAGGTCAGGGAGAACGGCACGGTGCCGCCGGGCTTGGACAGCGAGGTGACCGGCGCGGGCGCGGCGCTCTGGTTGCGGTCGATCATCCGGTTGAGCGCGTTCGCCTGCTCGTATCGGTGGTACTGCCACAGCCCCAGCCGGTAGAAGGTGGGGATGAGGGCGGCCAGCACCAGGGTCAGGACGATCCAGCGCCGGGTCAGCAGGGTTCGCAGCACCCGTCGAAGGTACCCCGGCCGCCGATGAGGGCGTTCACGGGGTGCGGGTCTGCCCAGGAGAGGACGGGTCGGGGGGAATCCCCGCAACCGGGACCAGTGCTTCACAACGGGCCGGCGGTAGCGTGTCGGTCGTCCTCGACACCGCCATATGGGGGAGACACACAGGGCACACAGCACAGGTTCACGAGAGCGTCAGCAGGCGTCCTGACCGCTGCGACTCTCACCACCGGCGGTCTCGTCGGCGCCTCCGCGGCCACCGCCGCACCCGTCAGGCCCGCCACCGCGAGCGCCGCCGCCATCCAGGCGGCCGTCGACAACCTCGGCCTGAACACCGCAGAGGCCAAGAGCGTCCAGTGCTACGTCCGCGACGCCGGGTACAGCCCGGGCGCGATCGACGGCCAGCTCGGCACCGGCAGCTGGAAGGCCTGGCAGAGCTTCCTCAACGCCCTCGGCTACAACGCGGGCAGCCTCGACGGAGCCGTGGGCCCCCACACCGTCCGCGCCCTCCAGCGCTTCCTCAACTACGTCGGCTACGACACCGGCGGCGTCGACGGCATCGCCGGAGCCAGGACCAAGGCCGCCTGGGCGGCGTTCTCCAACCTCGGCGGAGGCTGGTGCTGACCAGCGGGCCGCGGCGAGCGCCGACGACCCCCGGGGCCCTCCTCTTGCCCCGGTCCGCCCTGACCCGGGTGCCAGGGCCGTCGCGCCGCCCCTGACGGAGGAACACGGGGCGCGGGGCGCGGGCGACAGGCCCGCCCGCGCCCCGCGCCGTCGCGCGGTACGTTCCCGCCCGGCCGCGCGCCACGGGGCAGGACACCGGCTTGCCCGGGGAATCCGCGCGTTCCTAGGCTCGGCCGCATGCCCTCACCGAGCCCCGCGGCATCCGCCGCTCCCGCCCCTTCCGGCGCCGCAGCCCCTTCCGCGACCGCGACCGCCCCCGTTCCCACAGCCCCGGAGCGCGCGTCCCGCCGCACCCTGACCGCCGCGGTCGTCCAGGCGGCCGCGCCGCTGTTCGACACACCCGCCGCGCTGGCCCGCGCCGAGGAACTCATCCGGGCGGCGGTACGCGACCGGGGCGCGGAACTCGTCATCCTCCCCGAGGCGTTCCTCGGCGGCTACCCCAAGGGCCTCGACTTCGGCATCACGGTGGGCAGCCGCACCCCGGAGGGGCGCGAGCTCTTCCGCCGCTACCACGCCGCGGCGATCGAGGAGTCCGGCCCCGAGGTCGGCGCCCTTGCCGCGCTCACCGCAGAACTCGGCTGCCACGCCGTCGTCGGAGCCGTCGAGCGCAGCGGCGGCACCCTGTACTGCGTGGCCCTCTTCTTCGGCCCCTCCGGCTACCTGGGGCTGCGCCGCAAGCTCATGCCGACCGCGGCCGAGCGCTACCTGTGGGGGCAGGGCGACGGGTCCACCCTCCCGGTCGTCGACACCGGCGCCGCCCGCGTCGCGGCGGGCATCTGCTGGGAGAACTACATGCCGCTGTTCCGCGCCGCCCTGTACGCCAAGGGCGTCGACGTGTGGTGCGCGCCCACCGTGGACGACCGGGACGCCTGGCAGGCCACCATGCGGCACATCGCGCTCGAGGGACGCTGCTTCGTGCTCGCCGCGGCCCCGTACTTGCGCCGCGGCGCCCTGCCCCCGGACCTCCACCCCGTCCAGGGCGACGCGCCCGACACCGTCCTGATCGGCGGCGGCTCCGTCATCGTCTCCCCGCTCGGCGAGGTCCTCGCCGGTCCGCTCCGCGACGGCGAGGGCATCCTCACGGCCGAGCTCGACCTCGACGACCTCGCCAGGGCCCGCTTCGACTTCGACCCCGTCGGCCACTACGCGCGCCCCGACGTCTTCACCCTGCACGTCGACGAGTCCGCCCGTACGCCCGTGTACGGCGGCTGACGGCGACCGGCGGCCGGGACCGGGGGCATCAGAGGCTGATCGCCGCGATGCCGGCGAGGACCGCGGCCGCGCCGACGAGGCGGCGCGCCAAGTGGGCCTCGTGGAACAGCCGCCAGGCGAGGAGCGAGCCGACGACGATGGACGACTCGCGCAGCGGCGCGACCAGCGCGACGGGCGCCGTCCGCATGGCGGAGAGCACGAGGATGTAGGCCAGCGGCGAGAACACCGCGACGGTGAGGACAGGTGCCGCGTTGCGTCGGACGGTGGACGCGATCTGTTCCCGGCGGCGCAGGGCGCTCGGGGTGAGGAACAGGCACTGGAGCACGAGTGTGCCGGAGTAGTAGCTGACGGGCGCCAGGTGCAGGGACGCGACCGAGTAGCTGTCCCAGAGGGTGTACGCCGCGATCGAGGCGCCCGTCGCGGCGCCCCAGCCCACCCCGCGCACCGGGCGGCTCCCGCCGCCGCGGCGGAACGGGTTGCCGGTGACGACGACGATCCCGGCGACGACGGTGAGGCCCCCCAGCACCGCGGCCGCGGTGGGGCGTTCGCCGAGGAACAGGATCGCGGACGACATCGTCAGCAGCGGCCCGGTGCCGCGGGCGACCGGGTAGACCACGCCGAGGTCGGCTCGGTCGTAACCGCCTTGCAGCGTCAGGGAGTAGGCCACGTGAAGGGCGGCCGACACGGCCGAAGCGGCGGCGAGCTGCCGGGTGGCGGGCTGGGTGCCGTCCACCGCCAGGAGGATGCCGATCGGGACGCACAGCACCGCCGACGCGCAGGTGTACGCCCAGACGAACAGGACGGTGTCGCCGCGCTTGTACTTCGACACGATGTTCCATATCGCGTGCGCGGCGGCGGCTATGAGGACGAGCGCGATCGTTCCCGCCCGCATCAGACGATGTCCGGAAGGTCGATGCCGGTACGCTCCGCGCGGCGGCTGCGCTCGGGATCCCGCAGGGCCAGGGCCGCGCCCAGCGCGTCGACGACGACGAGTTGGGCGAGCCGGCTGCCCGCGGCGGCCATCTGCGCCGGCAGCGGCACGCCGCCCACGACGAGGGCGATGTCGGCGAGGTCCGCGAGCGGGGTGCCGTACTGGTTGGTGATCGCGATCAGCGTGGCACCCGCAGAGGAGGCGGCGTCGGCGACGGCGAGCGTCGTGGCGGTGCGCCCCGTCGAGCTGACGGCGACGAGCACGTCACGGGGGCCGAGCAGCCGCATCGCGATCATCGCGGACTCGTGGTCCTGGATGCCCGAGGTCCGCGCGCCGAGCGCCCGCAGCCGGAAGACGGCGTCCGCCGCGACCGTCGCCGAGGGGCCCGCGCCGTAGGCGAGCACCTGATCCGCCTGCCGCACCGCGCGCACCGCGTCGTCCAGCCGGGCGGTGTCGAGGGCGCCGCCGAGCGCGGTCAGCGCGTCGCTGCCCGCGCGGATCGCCGTCTCCAGCACCGCCGCCGTCGAGGCGTCCGCCGTGAGCGTGTCGGGCGGCGAGAAGAACTGCGCGGTGCCGCGGGCGCGGGCGATCTCCATCTTGAGTTCGGCGAAGCCGCTGAAGCCGATGGCCCGGGCGGCGCGTACCACGCTGGGGGCGGAGACGCCCGCCCGCGCCGCGACCTGCGCGGTGGTGCCCGTGCCCACGAACAGCGGGTCGGACAGCAGGAGTTGCACGACCTTCGCCTCGCTCGCCGCGAGACCACCGCTGCGGGCACGCACCGTTCCGAGCCACCGGGTGAGCGCCTCGCTCGCAGTAATGGGATTACTGTCGTCATTATTCATCCGTAACAGGGTAACGTGGTGGTATGGAGCGGAACAGCGGCTCTCGGCAGCCGAGTACACAGGACGGCACGGCCATCGCTGTGGTGGGCCCGGGGGCGATCGGCACCACCGTCGCCGGGGCGCTGCACGAGGCGGGCCGCACCCCGCTGCTCTGCGGCCGCACGGCCCGCGAGCGCCTCGAACTGCGCGATGCCGAGGGCGTCGTCACCGTGCCGGGCCCCGTGCGGACCGACCCGGCAGGGATCGGCGCGCCGGCCGGCCTCGTCTTCCTCGCGGTCAAGGCGACCCAGCTCGACGCGGCGGCGCCGTGGCTCACGGCGCTGTGCCGGCCGGGCACCGTCGTCTGCGTCCTGCAGAACGGGGTCGAGCAGGAGGCGGCCGTCGCACCCCTGGCACCCGGCAGCCGGGTGCTGCCCTCGATCGTGTGGTTCCCCGCGCAGGCCCAGCAGGACGGCTCGGTCCTGCTGCGTGGCGAGGCGCGCCTGACCCTGCCGGACACGCCCGCGGCCCGCCTGGTCTGCGACGCGCTGCACGGCACGCGCTGCGCCGTCGACCTGGCGGCCGACTTCACGTCCGCCGCGTGGCGCAAGCTGCTGCAGAACGCCGCCGCCGGGCTCATGGCCCTCACCGGCCGCCGCGCCGGCGTGTTCGCCCGCGCCGACATCGCGCGGCTCGCCGTGGACTACCTGCGGGAGTGCCTGGAGGTCGCACGGGCCGAGGGTGCCGTCCTCGACGACGGTGTGCCGCGCGAGATCCTCGAACTCTTCCGGTCGTTCCCCGCCGACCTGGGCACCTCCATCCTCGCCGACCGGGAGGCGGGCCGGCCGCTGGAGTGGGACATCCGCAACGGCGTCGTCGCGCGGCTCGGCCGGGCCCACGGGATCCCCACGCCGATCAGTGACGTGGTGGTGCCGCTGCTCGCGGCCACGAGCGAAGGACCCGGCTGACCGGCCCCCGGCCCGGCGTGGCATAGTGCGGTGCCGACAGCGCCTAGGGTTCCGGTGCCTCGCGGCACGGCTGGTCCGAGCGGCGCCACCGCGCGCCACCGGAGGGGTGCGGTCATCTCAAAGGACAAAAGCCTGGAGGAGCGGTTCCGCCGCGCCCGCGACGGGACGGAAACGGTCCTCGCATGCCCGCGCTGTCCCTCCTCTCCCTGCTTGCCCTCGCTGCCGGCGTCCTCAGCGGTGTCGTCGGCACCGGCTCCTCGCTGATCCTCCTGCCGGTCCTCGTCGTCCTGTACGGGCCGCGCGTCGCCGTCCCGGTGATGGCGATCGCCTCCCTGTTCGGCAACACCGGGCGGGTGATCGCCTGGTGGCGCGAGATCCGCTGGCGGCCGGTGCTCGCGTACGCGCTGACGGGCGTCCCGGGCGCCGTGCTCGGCGCCCACACGCTGCTGACGATCCCGCCGGCCGCGGTCGACATCTCCCTCGCCGTGTTCTTCCTCGCGATGATCCCGCTCCGCCGCCTGCTCCGGCGCTCCCGCCTCCGCGTCCGCCTGTGGCACATGGCGGCCGCGGGGGCGCTCGTGGGCTTCCTCACCGGCCTCGTGCTGTCGACGGGCCCGCTCAGCGTGCCGGTGTTCACCGGGTACGGGATGAGCGGCGGCGCGTTCCTCGGCTCGGAGGCGGCGAGCGCGCTCCTCCTCTACGCGGGCAAGCTCGCGACCTTCGGCGGCGCCGGCGTGCTCGCCCCGGCCGTGGTCGCCCGCGGCCTCGTCATCGGCACCGCCCTGCTCGCCGGCTCCCTGCTCGCCAAGCGCCTCGTGCGCCGGCTGCGCCCCCGCACCTTCGACCTCCTCATCGACGCCGTACTCGTCACGGGCGCCGCGGGCATGCTCCTCCCGCTCCGCTGAGCCGCCGCCGCGGGGCGCCTCCGGCGCGTGCGGTCTCCTCCCGCCCGGCCGCCGGCGCCGCCCGGGCGGGGCCCGCGGTCAGTGCTTCGCCGCGGGCCGCAGGGCGTCCACCACGAGGTCGAGCAGCCGCTCTGTCAGCTCCGGGCTGTTGCCCGCCGTCGTCGAGAGGAACACGCCGAGCAGCATCATCGTGACCTCCTCGGGCCGTACGTCGGCCCGGAGGGAGCCCGTCCGTACCCCGGCGCCGAGGATCTCCGCGAGGGCGGCGGTGATCCGCTCCCTGGTGGCGGGCGTCGCGATGGTGCCGGCGGCCCACCCTGCGCGCAGGGTGTCGGAGAAGCTGCGCTTGGTCGCGAAGAAGGCCGCGTAGCGGTCCATCCACGTCCGCAGCGCGACCTCGGGAGGCAGCCGGGACAGCAGTTCGGGGGCGCTGGTGACGACGGCGTCGAGCTCGGCCGCGTACAGGGCCTCGACGAGGGCCTCGCGGGTGGGGAAGTGCCGGTAGAGCGTGCCGATCCCGACGCCCGCCTCGCGGGCGATGGCGTCGAGGGTCGCCCTGCCCTCGGTCGCGGCGAAGGCGTCGCGGGCCACGGCGAGCAGGCGCTCGCGGTTGCGCCGGGCGTCGGCGCGCACCGGGCGCCCGGTCCCCTCCGCGGGCAGGCCGGAGTCCGGTAGATCGGACGAGGACAAAGCGGAGGACCTCCGTTTGGTGTTACGGTGCGTTTAGCGGAGCCTCTCCGCTTATCGCCATCGTCTCACGAAAGCGACCGTGCCATGAATCCCACCGCCCCGTCCGACCACCTCACCGCCAGCGGGGCCGCCAGGCCCGGCGGCCCCGGCGCGCTCATGGGCCGCACCGTCTCCCGCGTCGGCTACGGCGCGATGCAGCTGGAGCGCCTCGACCGGGACGCCGCGGTGGCGCTGCTGCGCCGCGCCGTCGAGCTCGGAATCGACCACGTCGACACCGCCCACTTCTACGGCAACGGCTTCGTCAACGAGGTGATCGGCGCCGCGCTGCGCCCCGCGGACGGCGTCCTGGTCGTCAGCAAGGTCGGCGCGGAACCGAACCCGGCGGGACCCGTGCCGCTGCGCCTCGCCCAGCGGCCGAAGCAGCTGCGGACCGCCGTGGAGGACAACCTCAGGGGCCTCGGTGTCGAGCAGGTGCCGCTCGTCAACCTGCGCCGCGCCGACCACGGCCCGGGGCTGCGCGCGCAGGGCGACCAGGTCGTCGACCTCGACGACCAGCTCGCCGTGCTGACCGAGCTGCGGGCCGAGGGGAAGATCGGGGCCATCGGCCTGAGCAGCGTCACCCTCGAAGGGCTGCGGCGGGCCCTCCCGGCGGGCATCGCGTGCGTGCAGAACGCCTACAGCCTGGTGGCCCGCGGCGACGAGGACACCCTGCGCCTCTGCCTGGCCGAGGGCATCGCCTGGGTGCCGTACTTCCCGCTCGGCGGCGCCTTCGCCGGGCTGCCGAAGATCGCGGACGAGCCCGCAGTCGCCGCCGCGGCGCAGGCGCTCGGCGTGAGCCCCGCGCAGATCGGCCTGGCCTGGCTGCTCCACCACAGCCAGAACACGCTCCTCATCCCCGGCACCGCCGACCCCGCGCACCTCGTGGCGAACGCCGAGGCGGGCAGCGTCGTCCTCGACGGGGAGACGCTCGCCGCACTCGACGCGGTCCCGTCCCGCACGGGCGACATCGCGCTCTGACGGCGGCGGCGCCCGGCGGGAGCCCGCCGCGCTTCAGGGCTTCCGCGCCACGGCTCCGTACATCGCGATGTCCCGGTCGTCGATGGCGGCCTGCTCGGGCCCGGGACGCCAGGTGTGGACCTGGGTGACCCCGGGTTCGACCAGGTCGAGGCCGTCGAAGAACGACGTGGCCGTGGCGAGGTCCCGCAGGGCCATCGGCATGCCCTGCCGCCCGTACTCCTCGGCCACCCGGCCGACCTCCTCGGGGGCGAAGTCCGCGGTGCCGATGGTCATCGCCAGATAGCTGCCCGACGGCAGCGGGTCGAGCAGCCGCCGGACGAGGCGCCGGTCGTCGGGCGGCAGGATGAAGTGCATGATGCCGATGACCATCAGGCCCACGGGCCGGTCCAGGGCGACGAGGTCGCGGAACTCGGAGCTGTCCAGGATGGTGTCAGGGTCGTGCATGTCGGCGTCCACATAGGCCGTGGCGCCCTCGGGGGAGCTCTGGAGCAGGGCACGCGCGTGGGCGAGGACGATGGGGTCGTTGTCGACGTAGACCACATGCGACTCGGGCGCCGCCTCCTGCACCACCTCGTGCAGGTTCGGCGAGGTCGGCAGGCCGGTCCCGATGTCGAGGAACTGGCGCACCCCCTGCTCCTCGGCGAGGAAGCGGGCGGCCCGGTGCATGAAGCGCCGGTTCTCCCGCATGTGCACGGGCAGCGCGGGCCAGTGCTCGCACATGGCGTCGCCGGCCTTGATGTCGACCGGGTAGTGGTCTTTTCCGCCCAGGATGTAGTCGTAGACGCGGGCGGAGTGCGCCCGTGACGTGACGATCCGGTTCTGGCGATCCTGCGACGTGCTCACACGGCACCTCTCTCTGTCACAGACGGCTCATCAGACGCTACAAACACCAGGTCCGAGAGGCAAACGCCGCAGCCCAGGCGCGTGAGCGGCGCCCGCGTCCACGGCTGGCCGTGCCGATGACGCCGAGTGACTGTCCGGACGGCAGACGAAGCCGCCGCACTCGTACTCGACCGCCCCTCCTCCTCATCAGCTCCTCCTCATCAGCCCAGGAGAGCGCGCAACAGGCCGTCGAGGGGGAGCGCCCCTCGGCCGACCCGGTGGTTTGTCAGGCGCAGCAGCGGAGCGGCCGGCCGCCGTTGAACTGCACCAGCTCGGCGAACAGGTCGGGTACGGGCAGCGCGGCGCCCTCCGGGAGCCCGGCGAGTTCGGCCGCCGCACGGTGCAGGTTGCCCACGAGGCGCTCGGGGTCGAGGAGGCGGCCGAACCGGCCGAGGTCGGTGCGCCGGGCGAGTTCGAGGGGGGTGGTCCCGTCGCGCAGACCGGTGCGCGCGAGGTCGAGGAGCCAGCTGAGGTACGCCTCGGTGGCGTCGAGGATCTCGGGGCCGCCGACGGCGCCGTGCCCCGGTACCACGACGAGCGGTTCGAGAGCCCGCAGACGGGACACAGCGCGCAGGGCGCCGCTGACGGAGCCCATCATCACGAACGGGGTGACGCCGTTCCACAGCACGTCGCCGGCGAAGAGGACTCGCTGCTCGGGGAGCCAGACGACGGTGTCGTTGGTGGTGTGGGCGGGCCCCACGTGCAGCAGGTGTGCGTCGTGCCCCCCGACGTGCAGCTGCATCCTGTCGGTGAAGGTGAGGTCGGGTGGCACGACCGGGGAGACTCCCCAATCGACGTCGGACCACAGGGTTTTGAGGCCTTCGCCGTTCTCGATCATCTCGTCGCGGGCCAAGTGGTGGGCGACGATCGTGGCCTCCGGGGCGAAGACAGCGTTGCCGAAGGTGTGATCGCCGTGGGAGTGGGTGTTGATCAGGATGCGCGGCGGAGTCTCGGTGACCGCGGTGAGCGCGCCGCGCAGCGACCGGGCACGCCGCTCGGTGGCGGTGGAGTCGATGAGGGCGCTGAGCCGGTCGCCGACGATGATCCCCGAGTTGCTGACACACCAGCCGCCGTGAGGCTGGACGTATGCATAGATGCCGTCGGCGACGGCATCTATGTGTGCGGGCGGGGCTGGTTCGCGGGTGCTGAGCACCGGTGCGCTCATAGGGCCGTTCTCCTTGTCCGGATGCGGACGACGGCGGCTGCGGCGGCCGTCGGGCCACGGGTGATGTGGCGGTGACGATCAGTGGGAGACTGCAGGCGGGACGCCGCTGCGGGCATCATGTGGCAGTGGCAGTGGCAGTGGCAGTGGCAGCGGCAGTCTGCGGGTGCCGGGGTCAGCGGAGCCCGAGGCCGATGCGCGCGTCCGGCTCCTGCCGGTGGGCCGCGGCGAGCAGGTCCTTCAGCGACTCCTCCAGCGAGTGGGCGGGCTTCCAGCCGAGCAACGTCCGGGCGCGTTCTGTGTCGAGCTGCTGCCACTCGATCCCGTTGCGGTCGGTGTGAGCCGGTGATCTCTCGACCACGGGCATGTCCAGGCCGCTGAGGCCGATGAGTCCGGCCACGAGGGTACTCACACTGACCGCCTCGCCGCGCCCGATGTTGAGGAGCCGTTCGTGCGGAGGCGCGTCCGCCGCCCTGGCCACGGCGGACGCGACGTCACGTACGTCGACGAAGTCGAGCCGGGCGCGCAGCGGAGCGAGACGGAGGGGTGCGGGCGGTGTTCCCGGGTTGCGGGCGGCCTCGGCCAGGTGAGCCGCGATCAGGCCGAGGAGGCTGTTGCGCGGGGAGCGGGGACCGCAGACGTTCGCGACTCGCAGGACGGTCGCGTCCACCCGTCCTTCCCGCACCGCGGCCAGTACGGCCTCGGTGGCGAGGAGCTTGGCGCGCCCGTAGGCGCTCACGGGCCGCGGTGGTGTGTCCTCCCGTACGGCGAGGCCGGGCGTGCCTGGCCCGTACTCCTGCGCCGACCCCAGGTGGATCAGGCGGGGGCGCTGGGGGGAGTCGAGCCCTGCGAGGGCGGACAGCAGGCGGCGGGTGAGGGTGACGTTGCCCTCCTCCAACTGCTCGGCCGACACTCCCCAGACGGCGCCGGCCGCGTTCACGACGACGTCCGCGGCGTGGGCGTACAGGAGCGCGGCGACCTCGTGGACGGGGGAACGCGTCAGGGAGAGCCGCCGGTAGCGTACGGTCCCCGAGGGGGCCGGCAGCGGCTCAGGAACGGGGGACCTGCTGATGCCGAGGACACGGCCGCCCCGGGCCGCGAATGCCTCGCACACGGCGCGACCGACGAAACCCGATGCGCCCAGGACGATCACGGACACGTGAGTGCCTCCCCTGCTTCTGGCCCGGCAACGTGAGCATCATGCGCATCGGGACTTGAGATCCGCTCGAATGACGGCCTCTACTGTCCCGCTCATGGACATCGAGGAAATGGCCGTGCCGGACGCGTACCGTCTGCTCCCGCGATTGATCAGGGACGAGCGGGGATGTTTCTACGAGTCGTACAAGTACACGGAGCTGGCCGATGCCACCGGGCATGTCTTCTGCCCGCTCCAGGTGAACTACTCGGTGTCGGCCCGCGATACGTTGCGGGGCCTGCACGGGGTGCGACACCCGCCTGCCCAGGCCAAGTTGGTGACATGCGTCCGGGGTGTCCTGTGGGACGTCGTCGTGGACGTACGCCCCGGTTCGCCTGCCTTCGGCACGTACGACGTGACGCGGCTGGACGCCCGTGAGGGTACCGCCGTCTATGTCGCGGAGGGGCTGGCGCACGGCTTCCTGGCGCTGACGGACGACGCCAGCATCTGCTATCTGTGCTCGACCGAGTTCGTGCCGGGCACGCAGTTCGGGATCGACCCGTTCGATCCCGGACTGGGCGTGCCCTGGGCGAGTGTTCTGAGCGGCCCACCGCTGCTGTCGCGGAAGGACGCGGAGGCGCCGAGCGTGCGCGAGGCGGCGGACCGGGGGCTGTTGGCGGATTACCAGGAGTGCCGCGCGCTGTACGCCCGGCTCAGGTCGCAGGCGGGGCGGCAGGACGACACGAGGAGCGCTGCCGGGTTCCTGCCGCGGCGTGCCTGAGGACCTCCGTCGGGATCGGATCCCGCCCGGGGGCCTTGAGCAGGCGCCGGGAGACGCCGCCGTGGCGAGCCGTCGTCCGGGGCGCGCGGCGGAGCGGACGAGTCCCACGATCCGGGACGGCGTGCGCTGCGACGCCGTTGCACGTGGCCGCGCAGGACCTCGCCCCGGACGCAACGGGTGGCGGCCGCCGGGCGCCTCGCGTCCCGGGCGCAGGCGCGCCGACGACGGGCGCGACCATCCGGCCGAACGGCCGTGCCCGGTCGCGGACTTCGGGCTGCCGCCCGGCCGGGACGCCCTGTCACCTCACGACGGGGCACCTCTGTACGAGGCCATATCCGAAGCGGGGAGAAGGGCGGCGAGCGCCGCCGCGTCGAGTCGGCTGCCGCGCGCGGCGACGTATCCGTCGGGGCGGGCGAGGATCCAGCCGTCCGGACCCAGACCGAGATCGTGGAGGACCGCCGCGTCGTCGGTGGTGACGGTCGTGAGTCTGTCTCGATGGGCGTCGAGCCAGGGCGGCGGTGAGCCGGCTCGCGGGGAGGCGATGACGAGCGTCCAGCGGGGGTCGCGCAGCGCGGTCAGGACGCTCTGCCAGCCGGGCGAGTCCGCGAGGCGTTGCGAGGTCACGCGGGCCAGGCGCTGTCCGACGCCGTCGGTGGTGGAGGGGGAGACACGGGGCGCCGGGTCCCGGTAGACGAGATCGAGTGCCGACATCCCACCCATGATCGTGCGTTGGATCCTCGCTTTGAGGGGTGGCACACTGCGGACGACGGTGGTGGCGGCACGCAGGATCGCGGCGATGTACGGACTGCGCTGCTGGATCATGACCGTGGCACGGCCGGTCGTCTCCAGCAGAGCGGCGCCGATCGGGACGCGCTCCGCGCTGTAGGCGTCCAGGAAGGTCGGGGAAGCACCGTGGTGGACGGCTGCGAGGCGCCAGGCGAGGTTGACCGCGTCCTGGATGCCGGTGTTCATGCCCTGCCCGGAGGCGGGGCTGTGGACGTGTGCGGCATCGCCTGCGAGAAGGCAGCGGCCGACGCGCATGCGGTGGATCATGCGCTGCTGGATGGTGAAGACGGAGATCCAGTCGGGTGTGTGGACGGTGGCAGGCAGCCCGCTGCCGTCGGTGATCTTGCGTGAGAAGCGCTCGGCGAGAGCCGTCTCGCTGGTGTAGTGCGTCTCGGCGGTGTCGAGGAGGCGCCACTTGCCCGGAGCGGGGAAGGGCACGAGCATGATGGTGCCCTTCCGGGTGCGCAGCCAGTGGATGGAGTCGCGGCGCAGCGGTGTGTCGATGTGGGCGTCGGCGATGAGCCACCTCTCGTTCGAGGTCCCGCTGAGGGGGAGGCCGAGTTGCTTGCGTACGGTGCTGTGGCCGCCGTCGCAGCCGACGAGCCATTCGGCGCGCGCGTGCTCCGGCGTGCCGTCGGGACGGCGCAGCCGGACCTCGACGCCGTCGCCCAGGTCCTGGAAGGTCTCGACTTCGACACCCCACTCGACGGTGACACCGTGGCGTGCGGCCGAGGCGCGCAGGACCTCCTCGGTGATGGTCTGGTCGACCATGAGGGTGTAGGGGAAGCGGGTGGGGAGATGGCTGTAGTCGGTGTCGAACCGTACGAGGCGGCGGCCGTTCTGGTGCAGGGTGAAGTGCTCGACGCGCTGTCCGCGGGGCAGGAGCTCGTCGAGGATGCCGATCTGGTCGTAGACCTCCAGGGTCCGGGCATGGGTGGCCAGGGCGCGCGACGTGGTCGCGGGCCCTGGTGCGCGATCGACGACGCGTACCGAGACGCCGTGTCGGGCGAGTTCGTGGGCTGCGGTCAGGCCGACGGGGCCTGCGCCGACGACGAGGACGGACGGCGGGACGGCTTTCATGCTGCCTGCTCCTCTCCTTCGGTCAGGGGTTTCCACCAGTCCGGGTGGTCGCGGTACCAGCGGACGGTGTCGGCGAGGCCCTGTTCGAAGGGGACGCAGGGGCGGTAGCCGAGTTCCGTCCGGATCTTGGTGTCGTCGAGGCTGTAACGCAGGTCGTGGCCCTTGCGGTCGGTGACGTGCCGAACGCGGTCCCAGCCGGCGCCGAACAGGTCGAGGAGCATCCCCGTGATGTCGTGGTTGCTGTGCTCGTCACCGCCGCCGATGTTGTACGTCTCCCCGGCCCGGCCCTTGGTGAGGACCAGGTGGACGGCGCGGCAGTGGTCGTCGACGTGCAGCCACTCGCGCACGTTGCGGCCGTCGCCGTACAGCGGCAGCCGCCTGCCCTGCAGGAGGCGTGTGGTGAAGTGCGGGATGAGCTTCTCGGGGTGCTGGCAGGGACCGTAGTTGTTGGTGCAGCGCGTCACGGACACGTCCAGGCCGTGGGTGCGCCAGGCCGCCCGGGCGACCAGCTCGGAGGCCGCCTTGGACGCGGCGTAGGGGGAGTTGGGCAGCAGAGGGCTCGACTCGGTCCAGGAACCGGTCGTGATGGTGCCGTAGACCTCGTCGGTGGACACGTGCACGACACGGTCCACTCCCGTGGCCCGGCAAGCGTCGAGGAGGGTCTGCGTGCCGCCGACGTTCGTGCGGACGAAGGCGTCGGCGGAGTCGAGGGAGCGGTCGACGTGGGACTCGGCTGCGAAGTGCACCACGGCGTCGTGGCCGGGCAGCAGTTCGAGCAGGAGATCCCGGTCGCAGATGTCGCCGCGCACGAACGTCAGACGCCGCTGCTGCGGCAGATTGGCGCGGTTGCCCGCGTAGGTGAGCTTGTCGAGGACGGTGACGTGCTCGTCGGCGTGGCCGGCGTACGAGCCCCCGAGGAGGCAGCGTACGTAGTGGGAGCCGATGAACCCGGCTGCCCCGGTGACCAACAGTCGCATGGCTGTCATCCCTGTTCGGTCGAGTGGTGGGGCTGATCGTGGTGGTGCGGGGCTCTAGGGAGCGGCGACGAGCGTGCCGGCGCTGTGGGCGGTGTCCATCACGTACTGGCCGTACGGTGAGTTCGAAAGCCGCTCGCCGAGCCGGTAGCAGTCGTCGGGACTGATGTAGCCCCTGCGCAGCGCGATCTCCTCCAGACACGCGATGCGGATGCCCTGCCGGCGCTCCAGGGTCTGGATGTACTGCCCGGCATCCATGAGGGAGTCGTACGTCCCGGCGTCGAGCCAGGAGAATCCGCGTCCCAGATTCACGAGTCGCGCCTGTCCTGCGGCGAGGTAGTGCAGGTTGATGTCGGTGATCTCCAGTTCGCCGCGGGGCGATGGGCGCAGGCCGCGTGCGATGTCCACGACCTGGCCGTCGTAGAAGTACAGCCCCGTGATGGCGAGGTTCGACCGCGCCGTCACGGGCTTCTCCTCCAAGTGGATCAGCCGTCCCGCTGTGTCGACCTCCCCGATCCCGTAGCGTTCCGGGTCCGCGACGGGGTGCGCGAACAGCACGCAGCCGTCGGTGAGGCGGGTGTGTGTGCACAGCAGCTCGGACAGGTGGTTGCCGTGGAAGATGTTGTCGCCGAGGACCAGCGCACACGGCTCGCCGTCGAGGAACGGTGCCGCGATGACGAAGGCTTCGGCGATGCCGCGCGGAGCGGCCTGCGGCGCATAGGTCAGGTTGATGCCGAGGCTGCTGCCGTCCCCGAGGAGACGCTGGAAGAGTGGAAGGTCGCCGGGCGTCGAGATGACGAGAATGTCGCGGATCCCCGCCAGCATGAGGACGGACAGCGGGTAGTACACCATGGGTTTGTCGTAGACCGGGAGCAGATGTTTGGACACGCCTTGGGTGACGGGGCGCAGTCGGCTGCCCGTCCCTCCGGCGAGGATGATGCCACGCATGGCCAAGTGGCTCCTTTGCTGTAGAGGCGTCGCCCTGGCCAGCGACCCTGCCGTGGAGCCGTCGAAGAGCGCCCGAGCGCTGATGGAGCCGCCGGTCGCCCACTCCAGCAGGCGTCCGATGGGGGACGGGGTGTTCCCGGAGGCGGTGCGGACGAACAGCAGGCAGAGGTGGGCAGCGCGGAGCGGCGCGGCGCCAGGGCTGCGCCGCTCCGCGCTCGTGTGTTCGGCGGCGCCGGTGTCGCCGACGGCGGACACAACACGGTGCAGGACCGGGGTGGGCGGTGGGTTCCGCGGAGGTTGCCGCGTGGGCGTCGGACAGCCGTGGCCCCGGCGTGCGCTGTGGCCGTGGCCGGTGCGGGCACTTGCGCGACGGGGCCTTGGGCGCACGTCCCCGCCGCGGTTCCTGGAACCTCGCGGGCCCGGCTCCCGAGCGCGGCCCGCGGGGCGGCACCGCCCCGCCCGGGCTCCCCGGGCGGGGCGCGCGCGGAGGCGTCAGCCGAAGTCCGGGCCCGGCATGACGGGGGCCGAGACGAAGCCGAGGACGAGCTCGCCGACGAGATGCGGCTTTTCGAGCGGGAGGGCGTGGGTGGTGCCGGGCACGACCGCGAGTTGCGCCTGGGGGAGGGCGCGCGCCATGGCGTCGGCGTGCCCGACGGTTACCTCGTCGTGGTCGCCGATGGCGACGAGCGTGGGCGTGGGGATGTCTTTGAGGTCGTTCAGGGCGAGTTCGGGCCCCTGCCGCCACATGTCCGTGAGCTTGCCGAGGACGACCGGGAAGTGACCGGGGCCGTCCGGGGAGAGCGCCGCGTACGGCGCCTGGAACATGGCGCTCAGGAGCTGCCGGTTCTCCTCCGAGTCGGTGAAGAGGGCCTGCGTGGAAGCCTCGACGCCCTCGTCGGTCGATGTGCCGATGACTGTCAGGGTCCGTACGAGGTCGGGCCTGTGCAGCGCGAGATGGAGGGCGACCACGCCGCCGTCGCTCCAGCCGACGGCGTGGACGGGGCCGGTGCCCAGGTGGTCGATCAGGGCGGCGGTGTCCTCGGCCATGGTGCGGTAGGTGAAAGGGCCCGGCAGGTCCTGGGTCCGCCCGTGGCCGCGTCGCTCCGGCACGAGGACGCGGTGCTGGGCGGTGAGCGCGGGCAGGTGGACGGACCAGCTGTCCGCGGTGACGCCTCCGCCGTGCAGCAGCAGCATCGGCGGTGCCGGCGTTCCGGACTCCTGCTCCCGCGAGGTCGCCGGGTGGTCCTCGTAGTACGTGCGAAGACCGTTGACGGTGGCGTAGGTGCCGGTCAAAGGGGGGTGTCCTTTCTCGTCAGGCGATGTCGTCCCGGGTGACGGTGCGGCGGTACACCTGTAGCCGGCCGTTCTCATCGCGGGTGAGTACGTCGTGGCAGAGGGTACTGCGGTGCAGGCTCGTTCCGCCGCCGAGACGGGTCTGGACGACGAGGGCGTACGAGCGCGCGGTGATGGTCCGGTCGTCGTTCTCGCTGATGGTCAGCATGCCGAGCCAGTGACGGTGGACGAGCCCTTCGGCTTCCAGGCGGCTCGTGGCGGCGCGGGCGCCGGCGGCGATGGCGGCGCGTCCCGTGGAGGGCGCCGGCAGCCCGTTGGCGTCGAAGGTCCCGTCGGAGGTGAAGGTGTCGGCCCACTCCTCGCAGGCGTGGTCGTCGAGGAGCTGCATCTGGCGGGCGTAGAAGTGCTCCACCTCCGTGCGGAGTTCGTTCGCGGTCGTGGCCGTACGGGTGTTCAGGTCGCTCATCGTGAAGTCCTTTCGGAGTGTGCGGGCGGGTACCGGTGCGCGTGCCGTCCCGCGGGGCTGAGGGGCGGCGCAGCCCTGTCCCGCTACGGGCGGAAGAGGTCGGTCCTGGTGGCGACGGGCGTGCGGCCGTGGGCGATGCGGTGGGTGAGGTGGGTGCCCAGAGGCGTGTGCTGGACGAGCCGGGCGAGGACCGGACGCACGGTGTCGGCGAGCGGGCTGGTCCGGAGCATGGTCTTCGCCTGGGCGGTCTGGAACCGGAAGACGCTGTTGACGGCCGGGGCGCGTTGCCGCGCGTACCGGTGGAGGAGCTCGTCGGCGCGAGGGTCGCCCTGCGCGGTGCCGAGCACGTCGAGGAGGTGGGGATGGAGCGTGGCGGCATCCTGCAGGGCGAGGTTGATGCCCTGGGCGCCCAGCGGGCTGTGGGTGTGGGCGGCGTCGCCGATGAGGACGAGTCCGGGGGCTGTCCAGGTGCCGGCGCGGGCGGCGAAGACGTCGAGGAGCGTGAGGTCGCCCAGCCCGTCGAGTTGGTCGTGGACGAGGCGCCGGTGGGCGGGCAGGGCGCCGGCGATACGGTCCTTGACGCCTTCGATGCCCTGGCCGGCGAGGGTGTTCCAGCTGCGGTGGGGGATGGTCCATCCGACGCTGAGGGTACGGGGGTGGGAGGCGTGGACGAGGAACGCCTGCCCGGCGTTGCGGTGGACGCGGACATGGCGGGGGAGGGGGCCTGAGGTGCGGAGCTTGAACCACACCACGTCGTGGTCGAAGACGTCCATGCGCTCGTGGCGGATACCCGCCAGTCGCCGGGTCTGCGAGTACCGTCCGTCGGCGCCGACGATGACGCGTGCGTGGACGGTGGTGTGGCCGGCAGCGTGCCGGGTGGTGGCCGCCGTGTAGCGCTCCCGGGTGGTGGTGAGGGAGGTGAGGCGGTGGCCCGAGAGGTAGGTGAAGCGGGGGTGTTGCCGGCAGGCGTGGAGGAGTTCGGTCAGCAGGTGCCGCTGGTTGAGGGCGAGAAGATGGTTGTGAGGGCCCGTCAGGCGGCTGTAGTCGATGTCGAGGAGGATGCGTCTGCCGTCGACGAGTTGGAAGCCGGTGTGGGACTGGGCACCGTGTCCGCTGGCAGCGGCGAGGACACCGAGGTCGTCGAGGACGCGGAGGCCGCCGGGCTGGAGGATCTCCCCACGGAACTCGCGGGTGAAGCCGCGTGAGCGCTCGGCCACCGCGACGGTGGCTCCGGAGCGCAGGAGGAGCAGCGCCAGGGTGAGACCGGCGGGTCCGGCACCGATGACGCACACGTCCGCGTGGAGTTCCGCGTGCTGTCCCGCCGGGCCGTGCGCGTCGCCCTCAGGCCGGCGCTCGTCCTGGCCGGCGCCGCCCCCGGGCAGGCAGGGACCCAGGGCGTCGTGGTGTTCCCGGTCGTGGAAGCGGGCGTACGGACCGGGCCCGCTGCCGTCACCGGACGGCGGAGGCCTCACCGCTGCCCGCCGTTCTCCTGCGCGCCGGACGGGTTCCCCGCCGCCCCCGGGACCGCGGGCTCGGCGCTCAGGACGGTGGCGGCGTTGAAGCCGCCGTGGCCGCGCCCGATCACGAGGGCGTGTGTGAGGGGGGCTCGGCGGGGCCGGCCCGTGACGAGGTCGAGGTCGTGGCGCGGGTCCGGGACGGTGTTGACGGTGGGCGGGACGGTGCCGTAGCGGAGGGCCCGCAGGGCGGTGGCGATGTCGAGGGCACCCTGGCCGGCGCCGAGGCGTCCGGTCATGGTCTTGGGAGCGGTGGCGGGGACGCCGTGCGGGCCGAAGAGGTCGCGCAGCGCCTCGCTCTCCGCGCGGTCCGCTGCGGCGGTGCCGGCGGCGTCGAGGAAGACGATGTCGATGTCGCCGGTGTCCAGACCGGCGTCGGAGAGGGCCTGCTGCATCGCCCTGATGAGCCCGTCGGGCCGGTCGGGGACCGGATCGAAGGCCGTGGCGTAGCCGGTCAGGGCACCGTAGGAGCGGGCACCGCGGGCCCGGGCGGTGGCCGGGTCCTCAAGGACGAGAAGGGCGCCGCCCTCGCCGATGATCTGGCCAGTGGGGTCACACGCGTAGGGCCGGTAGGCGGTGGCGGGGTCGTCTCCGGTGGAGAGCGTGCCCGTGGAGAGGTGTGCGGTCCAGGCCCAGGGGCACAGGGTCGAGTCGATGCCGCCGGCCAGGAGAGTGTGCGTGTCGGTGCGCAGGTGCCTGCGTGCCTCGGCGAGCGCGCCGTGGCCCCCGGTACTGTCGGAGACGAGTACGCCGCCCGGGCCGCGGAGCTGATGGCGGATGGAGATCTGGCCGGTGTTGACGGCGTAGAACCATGCGAACGCCTGGTAGACGCTGACGAACCGGCTGCCCTTGCTCCACAGCGCCTGCAACTCGCGTTGGCCGAACTCGAAGCCGCCGGCTGTGGACGCCGTGACGACGCCCGCGGCGTAGCCGGGGAGGGCCGCCGGATCGATGCCGGCGTCCGCAAATGCCTCGGCGGCCGCGTACAGGGCCAGGCGGGTCATGCGGTCCGTCTGCGGCAGGAGCCGGCTGGGCACGTGCGCGGTGGGGTCGTAGTCGGGGATCTCGCCGGCGAGCCGGCTGGGGTAGCCGGAGGCGTCGAAGAGAGTGACCGGGCCGATGCCGCTGCGGCCCTCCACGGTCGCCCGCCACCAGGCGCGTGTACCGAGGCCGTTGGGGGCCACGACACCCATCCCGGTGATGAGGGGAGCGGCTCCGCGGCGGTCGTACGCCGCACCCGCCGGGGCGTCGCCGGGCATCGGGGACGTGGCCGGTGTCCCGGCGCCCGCGGAGGTGCGGGCGGCCGCGTAGGGGGTGGTCGTGGGCATCAGATGTGGTCCCTTTCCGGCGTGGTGAGCACCATGGCGCTCTGGAAGCCGCCGAATCCGCTGCCGACGGAGACGACGGTGTCGACCTGCCGGGGCCTGGCGACCAGCGGCGTGTAGTCGAGGTCGAGTTCGGGGTCGGGCTCGTTGAGATTGGCAGTGGGAGGGACGAGGTTGTTGTCGATGGCCAGTGTGCTGGCGGCGATCTCCAGGGCTCCGACAGCGCCCAGGGCATGGCCGATCATCGACTTGATGGAACTGACCGGGGTGGCGTAGGCGTGGGCGCCGAGGCTGCGCTTGAACGCCGCGGTCTCGTGCCGGTCGTTCTGTTGTGTGCCCGAACCGTGGGCGTTGAGGTAGTCGACGTCCTCGGGGGCGGTGCGTGCCTGGGCGAGGGCCCGGTCGATGGCCTCGGCCATTTCGCGGCCGTCGGGCCGCAGGCCGGTCATGTGGAAGGCGTTGCAGCGGGTGGCGAACCCGGCGACCTCCGCGTACATCCGCGCGCCGCGGCGCCGCGCGTGACCGAGTTCCTCCAGGACGAAGACGGCGGCGCCCTCGCCAAGGACGAAGCCGTTGCGGGTGCGGTCGAAGGGCCGGGACGCGGTGTCCGGAGTGTCGTTGCGCGGCGAGGTGGCGCGTATCGCGTCGAAGCAGGCCACGGTGATCGGCGAGATCGGGGCCTCGGTCGCGCCGGCGATCATGACGTCCGCCGCGCCCTCGCGGATCAGCTCCACGGCGTGGCCCACCGAGTCCAGGCCGGAGGTGCAGCCGGTCGACACCAACTCCACCGGCCCGAGGGCGCCGGTCCTGCGGGCGACCTCGGCCGACATGGAGCTGGGGACCATGTAGTCGTACAACCAGGGAACGGCGCGGGTGTGATCGACCGTCCAGTCCTGTCCGGACCTGCTGACGTGCGCGTACTCGCGGTCCAGGCCGGTGGTGCAACCCACCGCACTGCCCAGCGTGACGCCGGTGCGCAGCGGATCGAAATCCGCGTCGAGGCCACTGTCACGGGTGGCCTCGTCGGCGGCGACCAGTGCGAACTGCACGGCCCGGTCCAGGCGTTCGGTCTCGTCGGGGCTGAAACCCCCGTACTCGGCCGGGTCGAAGTCGCACTCGGCGGCGATGCGGGACCGGTAACCGGAGGCATCGAAAAGCGAGATGGTGCGCGTCGCGGTGCGGCCGGAGCTGATCAGGGACCAGAACTCCTTGACCCCCGCGCCGCCGGGGGCCAGCACGCCCATACCGGTAATGACGACCCGTCTGTACATGGTGAGGTCTCCAAGTGATCGGTCCTGTCTGCGGTTCGGTCCCGGCTCCGGACAAAGTGGGGGCCTCGTGCCTCCCGCATGCGCACGCCGACGGGCCCGCGGCTCGGCTCAGGGGACGAGCCGTAGGACCGCTGTCGGTCCCCACGCTCGGACCACCGTGCCGTGCCTGGATCGAGTGCCGTTCGAGCAGTGACGGCCTCGTCCCTCCGCCCCGGCGCGACCGCTCGTGGGAGGGGCCTTGCGAGCCGCACGGCACACGCCGCGGACCGTGTCCCGCCGTCCGGCGCGGACGAGAGAGCGGTGCCGGCACCGGGCGGAGCGGCCGAGCGGGACACCTGGGCGGCGGCAAGGCCGGGGGAGGCGAGGAAGGTGCCGTCCGGAACGGAAGGACCCACACGTGAGTGGCCGTCGCGATGGCGGACAACCAGTCCCGTGTGCTGTCCGCCACCACCGCATCCGTCCGTCCGCACTGCCCACGCCGGCCCGTCGGAGGGGCGCGGGGACGCGGGCGTGTTCGGGGGCGGTTCTTACGTGTGGCTGCCCAGCATCAGCACGTCGTGCTGGATCTTCTGCACCTCGACAGAGGGCCTGAGGCCGAGTTCGTGGTCGAGGATGCGCCGCAGTTCCTGGTAGGCGTGCAGGGATTCACCGCGGCGCCCCGCACGGCTGAGCGCGAGAATCAGTTTTCCGTGGAACCACTCGTTGAGCGGGTGGAGGGCGACCAGGCCGCGCAGTTCGGCTATGAGATCGTGGTGCCGCCCCAGTTGCAGGTCCGCCTCGATGCACAGCTGCGTGACGAGGAGGCGCTGCTCCTCCAGGTGTGTGATGTTGCCCTCCAGGATGCGTCCCGGAGAGACGTTGGCGAGGGCGGGACCGCGCCAGCGCCGCAGTGCCGTGCGCAGGATGAGCGATGCCTCGTCGTACTGCTTCTGGGCCAGCAGCCGGCGTCCGCGGCGGGCCAGCACCTCGAACTCGTCCAGATCGACGTTGCCCGCCGCCACGTGCAGTGTGTAGCCGGGCGGGCGGGTGATGAAGAGTTCGTCCGCCTTCGGGCCGACCTCGCGCACAAACAGCCTGCGCAGATGGTAGATGTATGTTTGAGCGGTGGTTACGGCGCTGCGCGGTGGATTTTCGCCCCACAATTCCTCGATGATCGTGGAGGTGTCCACCACCTGGTTCGCCTTGAGTGCCAGCAGCGCCAGAACGCTGCGTACTTTGGGTGCGCTGGGAATGCAGGTTTCGTCACCGCAGACCACTTCAAGCGGCCCGAGAACTCTCAGGCTGATCTGTCGCGAACGAAGCGTTTCCTGGATCTTCTCCATGGCTTCTCTTCCCCCATAGCCGAGAAAGGCGACTCCCGAGCGATGCGCCTTTTGGGGCGATTCGCCGTCTTCTCTGCCCTGCTGTGCGCGGCAGGTGGGACATCACGCGGTGCGCGCTTTTCGGAGTACATGCCAAACTTGTCCGTTTTCGATTTTTCGTCACGGCGGCCCTCAGGTCTCCCGTTGGTCACGAAGCTACCTGTGGTCTCACGGTGAATGCGAGACCCCCTCGAAGCCGCCTATAGCGAGAATCAAACAGTTGGCAACTCTATGGTTGATTTTGACTGCACCTGGGTTGTGAGGGGCGGGGTGGGTGAGGTAATCGCGCGGCGAATCGCCGGGTCTCGGCGCGGCTCGTTCCCGCGTCCAGCCGGGCTCTAAGCGCGAACCGCAGGATCGAGTCCATGACTAGCCAAAAACGGCGCACCGCTCTGGTCACCGGCGGTACGAAGGGCATCGGCCTCGAGACTGTCCGCGCGCTCGCCGGGGCCGGGACACGCGTGTTCCTGTGCGCGCGGGACAAGGACGCGGTGGCGGCCACGGTGAGCGGCTTGCGCGACGAGGGCCTCGATGTCGCCGGCGGGCCCTGCGACGTCCGCGAGCCCAACGAGGTGGCCGGTCTCGTCGAGGCGGCCGTGGAGCGCTTCGGCGCCCTTGACGTCCTGGTCAACAATGCGGGCCGCAGCGGTGGAGGCGTCACCGCCGAGGTGAGCGACGAGCTGTGGTTCGATGTCATCGCGACGAATCTGCACAGCGTCTTCCTGGTCACCCGGGAGGTCCTGAGGGCTTCGGGAATGCGCGAACGCGGCTTCGGGCGCATCGTCAACGTCGCCTCCACAGCGGGCAAGCAGGGCGTGGTGCTTGGCGCCCCCTACTCCGCGTCGAAGCACGGCGTGGTCGGCCTCACCAAGGCCCTGGGCAACGAGCTGGCCCCGACGGGCATCACCGTCAACGCGGTGTGCCCCGGTTACGTGGAAACCCCGATGGCCCAGGGCGTCCGGGCCGGGTACGCCGCACACTGGGGGATCAGCGAGGCGGAGGTCCTCAGCCGCTTCCAGGCCAAGATCCCCCTGGGGCGGTACTCCACGCCCGGGGAGGTCGCCGCCATGATCGCCTACCTGACCACCGACGCAGCAGCCTCGATCACCTCGCAGGCGATCAACGTCTGCGGCGGCCTCGGCAATTACTGACCTCGCGGGAGCCCGCGGCGGATGCACCGCGTCCGCCTGCCGGTCGAGCGGCTCGCGCCGCGCCGCCGGGCAGAGCGTGTCGCCGGCGCTCCTTGGCGCTGCCGCCGCTCCCGCCGTCGATGGGCGCTCTGTCCGACCGAAGAACACGAAGGAGAGAAACGTGCCCCAAGCCTCGCCGCCCACCACACACGTCACGCGGCATCGGGCCACGGTCGACGCGCCCGGCGCGGTCGTCTTCGATCTGCTCGCAGACGTCTCGCTGTGGCCGCACCTGTTCACACCGACCGTGCATGCCCAGCGGATCGCCGGCGACGACAGCCACGAACGCATCCGCCTGTGGGCCCTGGCCAACGGCGAGGTCCGGTCCTGGATCTCCCGACGGGATCTCGACCGACGGGCCCTGCGCATCACGTTCCGCCAGGACGTCTCGCAGCACCCCGTCGCGGCCATGGGAGGCACCTGGCAGATCTCGGAGGGCCCGGACGACTCGTGCACGGTCGAGCTGCTGCACGACTTCGCCGCGGTGGACGACGACCCGCGGGGGGTCGAGTGGATCGAACGGGCGGTGGAACGCAACAGCACGGCCGAGCTCGCCGCGTTGAAAGCCGGTGCGGAGACCAGGGTCCGCTGCCCGGAGCTGGTGATGAGCTTCGAGGACGCCGTCACGATCGACGGATCCGCCCAAGCCGCCCACGACTTCATCCGCCGCTGCGACCTGTGGCCCGAGCGGCTGCCGCACGTCGCCCGCCTCGACCTGGTCGAGGAGGAGCCGGGCATCCAGCTGATGTCGATGGACACCCGTGCCCCCGACGGCACCGTCCACACCACGGAGTCCGTGCGTGTCGTCCTGGAGGACGGCAGGATCGTCTACAAACAGACCAGAGTCCCGGCCCTGATGACCGCCCACACCGGTCAGTGGCAGCTGACCGCGGGCGTCGACGGGGTACGCGCCGCCTCCCGCCACACCGTCGTCCTCAACCCCGGCACCCTGGCCGACCACGTCGGCTTGCCCACCGTCGACGCCGCACGCGCGGCCGTCCGCGCGGCCCTGGGAGGCAACAGCCTCGCCACTCTCCGCCTCGCCAAGTCCCACGCGGAGGGCGGCACCCGTGAGTGAGACGGCTTCTGGGTGGCCGCACAGGACGTCCCCCGCCCCTGTGGCGCACCAGGTCCCCGGCCTCAGGACCGAGGGCAGCCGGCTGGGCTGGGCGGCGGCCGAGACGAGTGGTCTGGACGCCCTGCTGACACGGGCGGCCGCGCAATACCCGGAACGCACCGCGATCCGCCGGGTACGCCAGGGCAGGCCGGCCTCCGATCCGGACACGTGGGCGGCCGACGAGATCACCTTCGCCCGACTGGACGACGAGGCAACCGCCTGGGCAGCGCGCCTGCGCCGCCACGCCGGTCCTGGACGGGCAGTGGTGGCCGTCGTCTCGCCGCTCAGTACGCCGTTCGTGGCCGCGTTCTACGGCACCGTGCGCGGCGGCGACATCGTCGCGCCGCTCAACCCGCTGGTACGCGCCGACGAACTCCACCATCTGCTCGGCACCACTCGTGCCCGCGTCGCGGTCGTGACCACCGAGGTCGCGGCCGAACTCGCCACGCTGCGGGACCGGCTGCCGCACCTGGCCGCGGTCATCGACCTGGACGCGCCGGACGAGGGACCCCTGCCCGGCCGGGCCCACGCGGCCCACGACACCCCCGGGATCCCCGACGACGTGGCGTGTCTGCAGTTCACGAGCGGCACCACAGGGCCGCCGAAGGCCGCGATGCTCACGCACCGCAACCTGCTCGTCAACGCGGCCCAGATGGCGGAAGCCCACCAACTGGGGCCGGACTCGGTGGTCCTCAACCACCTGCCCAAGTACCACCTGATGCACATGAATTCCGCGCTCCTGACCGGTGCCACCCAGATCCTGTGCACCGATCCGGACCCGGTGGCCGCCCTGCACGCGGCCAACGACCACCGCGCCACCCACTACTACAGCATCCCCGCGCGGCTGCTCCGCCTCGCCCGCGACGAGCGCCTCACGGGCCTGGACCTGCACACCACCCGCGTGGTCGCCTCGGGCGGTGCGGCCCTGCCGGCCGCCGTCGCCGAGACACTCGCCGGCCAACTGGGTGTGCCGGTCTTCCAGGGCTACGGGCTCGCCGAGACCTCGCCGCTGACGCATTCCGACAGTCCGGTCCGGCCGCGGCCGGGTTCGGTCGGGCCGGCGCTGCGCGACACGCAGTGCCGGATCGTCTCCCTCGACGACCCCGCCCGGGTTCTGCCGAGGGGTGAGGCGGGGGAGGTCCAGGTGCGCGGACCGCAGGTGATGCGCGGCTACCTGCGCGACGGCGCGCGCGTCGCCGGGCCCGTCGACCATGAGGGATGGCTGTCGACCGGCGACGTGGGCAGGATCGACGAGGACGGGTACCTCTTCCTCGTCGACCGCATCAAGGACGTCTTCAAGTGTGACAACTACCTTGTCGCACCCTCCGAGGTGGAGCGGGCGCTGCGGGCCCATCCGGCCGTGGCGGACTGCGCCGTCGTCGACTACCCCCACCCCCTCAGCGGTGCCGTCTGCGGCGCGCTCATCGTCCTGGCACCCGGCTCCGCCCCTCTCCCCGCCACCGGTGAGGGGGCCGGCTCGGGCGGCGACGACGGAACGCCGGCCCAGGCGGGGGAGCCAGGGGGCGTGCCGGCGGCCGTACTCGCGGAGGTCAACGCCCGCCTCCCGTACTACCAGCGCATCCAGGTCGCCGAGGCGGTCATGACCGTCGAACGTTCGGCGAACGGCAAGATCCAGCGCAGCAGGCTGCGCGACGCACTCATCGATCGAAGGGCCGAACGGGCCCGCACAGGGGGTAAGTCCGTGTCGTCAGCAGACGGTCAGGTCGTCGCCATCACGAAGTTCACGCTCCGCAAGGACCCGGCGGAGTTCGAGGAGGCGTTCCGCGGGCACGCCGAGTTCATGCGCGGTCGGCCGGGTTTCCAGCGGGCCCAGATGGTGCGGTCCGCACGCACCCCCGACGTGTACATCAACATCGGCTGGTGGCAGGACGCACCGTCCTACCTCGCCGTGCTGCGGTCCGAGGAATTCCGCGGCCATCTCGGCATGTTCGCCGAACTGGCCGAGGTGGAGCCCCTGATGGGGCCGGTGCTGTTCTCGCTGCAGCCGCCGGAGCAGGGGTGAGCGGCCTGCGTGAGCCGTCCACGGGAGGCAGCAGCCTCGGGCTGGAGGGCCGGGTAGCGCTCGTGACGGGGGCGACCCGGGGCCTGGGGCTGGCCATCGCGCGGAAACTGTGCGCGTGCGGGAGCGACGTCCTCCTCAACTATGGGCACAGCGACGAGGACGCCGAGCGGGCGATCGACGCACTCGCGCCGTTGAAGGGCACCGCGACCGCCGTGCGCGGTGACCTGTCGGATGCCCGCGCCCTGCCCCGCATCCTGGAGGAGGCCGGGGCGCGGTACGGGCGGCTCGACGTGCTGGTCCACAACGCGGCAACCTGGACCCGGATGGGCCCGGCTGCGGCCGATCTCGCGGCACTGCACCGGGACGTGGCCACCGCGCTGGACCCGCTGCTGACCGCGGTGCCGTTGCTGCCCGAACTGATGAAGGCAGGCGGTGGGCGCGTGATTGCGATCTCCAGCACCGGCGCCCACCGCGTGGTGCCCGGCTACCTGGGGCTGGGGGTGGCGAAGGCCGCCCTGGAGTCGCTGGTGCGCTATCTGGCAGTCGCCCTGAGCCCCTACGGCATCGCCGCCAACGCGGTCTCGACCGCCAAGCTCGACAAGGGCCACACCACCGGCCAGGCCTACCGGCAGGCCCGGGAACTGGCCCGCCGCACCCCGGCCGGACGCCTCACCACCCCGGCCGACGTCGCCGATGTCGTGGCCCTGCTGTGCACGGATGAGGCGGCCTGGCTGCGCGGTCAGGTCGTCACCGCCGACGGCGGCCTCGGCCTGCTTCCCTGACCCCATGGGGCCCGGCGGGACGCGGCGTTCGCCGGTGCGTGTCGGTTCGGTCCTGGCAGGCCGGCTCCGGGCCGCCCCCGCGCCCCGACGCATGCCCGGCGGTCCGGCCTCAGCCCGGACGCCTGGGCATCCCGCAGGCCCCGTAACCGACCGTCCACACATACCTGTTGGGAATCGCCCATGAGCCCCGCGCAGATCGGTACACCGGGCACCCCGCCCGACCCGGCTCCGGCGGGCGCACCGCCAGGGGCACCTCCGCTCGGTCTCGGCGTCCTGGGCTGCGCGAGCATCGCCAGGCGACGCATGCTGCCTGCTGTCGTGTCCGACCCGTCGGTGCGTCTGGCGGCGGTGGCCAGCCGCAGAGGCGCCAGGGCTGAGGCGGTGACCCGGCAATTCGGGGGTGTGCCGGTGGAGGGATACCGGCGGCTGCTGGCACGCGAGGACGTTGACGCCGTATACATACCGCTGCCGGCCGCCCTGCACGCCGAATGGATCGAGGCGGCGCTGAGGGCGGGCAAGCACGTCCTGGCCGAGAAGCCCCTCGCGGTCGACGCCTCGACCGCCGCGCGCCTGGTGGCGCTGGCCCGCGCGTCCCACCTGCTGCTGGTGGAGAACTACATGTTCACCCACCACAGCCAGCACCGTTGCGTCCGCGCCCTGCTCAAGCAGGGCGTCATCGGAGAACTGCGGGCGTTCACCGCCGCCTTCGCCATCCCCGCCCTGCCACCCGACGACATCCGCAACCGGCCCGAACTCGGCGGCGGTGCGCTGCTCGATGTGGCCGGATACCCGATCCGCGCCGCCGAGCTCTTTCTCGGCGACGGCGTGGACGTCGCGGCGTCGGTCCTCCGGTTCGGCTCCGCCGGAGGGGTCGACAGCGGAGGGGCGGTGCTTCTGCGTACGGCCGAGGGCGTCACCGGCCAGCTGACCTTCGGCATCGACCACGCATACCGCTCCTGCTACGAGCTGTGGGGCAGCACGGGGCGTCTCACCCTCGACCGGGCCTTCACCCCGCCCCCCGGCCACCGGCCGCTGGTACGTGTGGAGCGGGCCGACGGGGTCCGCGAGCACGTCCTCGCCCCCGACGACCAGTTCGCGCGTGTGATCAGCGCCTTCGCACGAGCCGTGCGTACCGGGGCCGACGAGTTGTGCGAGTCGGGCGTGCACCGGGTGGCTGACATCGTGCCGCACGCCCGACTCGTCGACGCCGTGAGGGAGGCGGCGCGCTGAGTTCCGCGGGCGAGCATCCGGCCACAGCGCGGGTGCCCTCCCCTTCCCCTTTTCTGCCGACTCATCTGGAGCTGCCGTCCATGCGTGTCCTGTTCACCACTTATGCGGCGCGACCGCACCTCTACCCGATGGTGCCGCTGGCCTGGTCCTGTCTGCTCGCCGGGCACGACGTGCGCTTCGCGAGCACTCCCTCACTGATGGACGCCGTCCACGCGTCGGGCCTGCCCGGAGTCTCGGTGGGGCGCGACATCGACGCCGAATCCTGGTACCGCAGCGGCACCTTCGTTCCCGGCCCGGCCGCCGAGGGCGAGCCGGAGAACGCGGTGTGGATGCGGGTCACCGACAAACTGGCCGCCAAGCAGTTCAGCGTCTGCGAGCACATGGTCGACGATCTCGTCGACCACGCCCGCGCGTGGCGGCCCGACCTCATCGTCCACGACCCGGTCACCTTCGCCGGCCCGGTAGCCGGGCAGGTCCTGGGCATCCCCACCGTGAGCCACCTGTACGGCCTCGCGCGCCTGCTGCGCCTCGACATCAAGGACTGGGTCGGCACCGAGCACCGCACCGGCTACCTCGACCTGTTCTCCCGCTGGGGCGTCGAGCCGCTGCTGCACCCGGAGGTGTGGGTGGACCCGTGCCCGCCCAGCCTGCGGTGGCCCCGGCAGGTGGCGATCGACCGGGCGCCGATGCGCTACCTGCCCTACAACGGGCCCGGTACCGTCCCCGAATGGCTGAGCGAGAAGCCCGGAAAACCGCGCGTACTCGTGTCGTGGGGCACCTCGCAGCAGAAGAAGCTGGGCACCTCCATCATCGAGCTGTTCGCCGGGGTCGTGCGCAGCGTGGCCTCGCTCGACGTGGAGGTCGTGCTCACGGTCGGGGCCATGGAGCCGGAGCACCGCCGCCATCTGGGAGAGCTGCCCGACAACGTGCGTACCGTCGACTGGGTCCCCCTCAGCAGCGTCGTGCCCAGCTGCCGGGCCGTCGTCCACACCGGAGGCACCGGGGTCATGATGACCGCGGCAGCGCAGGGCGTGCCGCAACTGGGCATCACCAAGATCCCCGAAGGCCGCTTCAACGTCGAACGCCTGGTCGCCGTGGGCGCCGGCCGCCACCTGCCTCAGGACGATGCCGGCGACGAGGCCGTGCGCGAGCACGTGGCCGCGCTCCTCGGCGACGACTCCTACCTGGACGCCGCGCACGCGCTGCGCCGGGAGATCGACGAGCAGCCCTCGCCGGGATCGGTCGTGCCCGTGCTGGAGGCCATCGCGGCGAAGGCGGCACCCTGACACGGGTTGTGGCACGACGGGCGCGGAGGACGGGGGGTATTCCCCGGCCTCCGCGCTCTGGCGCGGTACCACGTGTCGTCCCCGCCTGTACCCGTGTGCCCCGGGCTCTCCGGCCCGTGCGGCTGCCGGTCACCGGGGCGGCAGGACGCCCGCGAGACGGCCGCCGTCCACCACGACGGTCTCGCCCGTCATGTAGGCCGAGTCGTCGCTGGTGAGGAAGGCGACGACGGAGGCGACGTCGCCTGGGGCGCCGAAGCGGCGCAGCGGCAGCTGGGCGGCGAGCTGGGCCATTGTCTCGCTGCGGAAGCTGCTCGTCATGTCGCTGTGGACGACGCCGGGGCAGACGGCGTTGACACGGATGGACTCCACGCCCAGTTCCATGGCCGCGACCTTGGTCATGCCGACGACGGCGAACTTCGAGGCGGCATAGGCGATCAGTCCACGGTCACCCGCGAGACCCGCTGTCGACGCGATGTTGACGACGGTGCCGCCGCCGGCCCGGCGCAGGTGGGGGATGACCGCCTGCATGCCGAGGAAGGTCCCGGTCTGGTTGACCTCGACCGTGTGCAGGTACTGCTCAAGCGGCAGGTCAGCAGCCCACCCGATGCTCAGGACCCCGGCGTTGTTGACAAGTCCGTCGAGTGTGCCGAAGCGGTCGGCTGCCGCGTCCGCGGCGGCCCTCCACTGCTGCTGTTCGCGCACGTCGAGGTGGACGTACAGGGCTGCTTCGCCGAGTTCGTCGGCGAGCTGTCCGCCCTCGTCGTCGCTGATGTCGCCGATGACGACCCGTGCCCCCCGGGCGGCCAGCAGCCGGGCGTGCTCGGCGCCCTGTCCCTTCGCCCCGCCTGAGATCAGGACGACCCTGTTGTCGAGCTCGTGTGCCACTTCTTCCTCCCGATCGTTCGGCTCCGGCCTCGACGCCGCTTCGGCGTCGGCCCCGGCCCTGGTCGTGCCGGCTCGCCGGTCCTTTTCGTACTCGCGTGACCCGCTCCGGTGGCGGTGCCGTTCAGCGGGCGGGACCCCGGCGCAGGACGGCGGTGAACGCGTCGACGATGTCCTGCGCGAACGCGGCGGGCAGCCGGTCGGTCCACACGGTCGCGGTGCAGCGCAGGCCGCCGTCGGGGGCGGGTGTCAGGCGCAGTTCGAGCTGCGTCATGGTGGTCGGTGTGTCGAGGGGGAGCGCCCGGGACGTACACCCGGTCAGCCGGAGCGGGACGTCCGGGTCGTCATCGACCATCAGGACGGGCAGGTCGAGGATGGTGTGGAGCCTTCCTGAGGCGCGTACGGACCGTGCCGCGTCGAGAAACGGTACGTCCAGGGCGGCCATGGCCCGACGCGTGACGGCCGCGACCTCGTCGAGAGCAGGCGCTGCGGCGTCGGGCAGGCGCAGGCGCAGGCACATCGTGTCGACGCGGCACGTGACGGCGGCGCCGACGGTGGTGTCACGGCGGAGGAAGGGCACGAGGACCGCGAAGTCCAGCTGACCGGTGAACCGGGCGAGGACGAGTCCGTAAACGGCGGCGGCGTAGGTCAGGCGCGTGGCCCCGCGGAGGCGGGCGTCCGACTCCCACGCCTCCAACTCCTCGGCGGCCACGGTGTCCTCCGCGTGGGCCTTGGGGCCGACGAGGGCGGTGCCGGGCAGGCGCTGGGGCAGGTCGAGGGCCGGCAGCCCGGCCAGCTCCTCGTCCCAGAAGGTCTGTTGGGCCGCTGTGTCCACGGTGGCACAGCGCCGGGCGTGCTCGGCGGACACCTGCGCGAGGCTCGGCGAGGGCTCGTTGAAGGCCGGGGCGGTACCGCGGACACGCGCTGCGTAGGCGGTGCTGAGGTCGGCGGAGAGGACGGGTTCGCTGGCGCCGTCGAAGGCGATGTGGTGGACCACGAGCCCGAACAGCCACCGGCCGCTGCCCCGGCTGCGGACCAGCACACACCTCCAGACGGGTCCGCCGGCCAAGGACAGGGGCCGAAACAGTGTCCCAGAAAGTGCCGTCCGGGCCGCGGTGTCGTTCTCCTGGTCGGGCATGTGATGGAACTCGACATCGGGAATCGTGCCGCCCAGGAGGGCGGTCGGCCCCTCCTGCATCCGATAGCGCGCCCGCAGCGCCTCGTGGCGGTCCTGCACGTCCTGTGCCGCGCGGCTGAGGCAGCCGGCGTCGAGAGGGCCGTCGATCCACCAGGCCATCGGGCACACGTAGGCCACGTCGGCCCGTTCGTCGACGCCTTCGAACAGGTACAGGCCCTGATACGCGGGCAGTGCCACCGCGGTGTCGTCCGGATCGCCGGCCCGGGCCGGCGGCGGGGCGGGCGGCTGTGGGGCCGGCGCGCCGTCCACCCACGCGGCGATGGCCGCGACGGTCTGCAGCGCGAAGATCCGGGAGGGCGGGATCGGCACGCCCAGGCGCTCGTCGACGCGGGCACACAGTCTTGCGACGTCGAGCGAATTGGCACCCAGGGTGAAGAACGAGGCGTCCCGGGCGCAGTCGGGCAGGGCGAGGATCGCGGCGATCTGCGCGGCGACGGCCCTCTCGGTTCCGGTACGCGGTGCCTGTCCTGGCAGTACCGGCGCGGTGGGGCGCGGCGCGGTGCGGCGGAGCGCGTCGAAGTCGGTCTTGCCGTTGGCGAGCAGGGGAAGGGCGGCGAGGTGGTGCAGCCGGCCGGGCAGGAGGTACTCCGGCAGCCGGCGGACGAGCTGCGCCCGCAGCGCGACCTCGTCCACCGTGGCACCGTCGGCAGTGGTGTAGAACAGGGCGAGGGTTTCCGGGCGGCCGTCGGCTCCGGGCAGCGGGACGACCGCGGCGGCCGAGACACCCGTGATGCGTTCCGCGCACTGCTCGATCTCCGCGGGCTCGACGCGGTGGCCGCGGATCTTGACCTGCCGGTCGGCGCGCCCGTCGAAGTACAGGGTGCCCGTCGCGGAGAGGTGCCCGAGATCACCGGTGCGGTAGCAGCGGTGGGGCGTGCCGTCGACGTCGACCTCGACGAATGCGGCGGCGGTGAGCTCCTCGTCGCCCAGGTAGCCCTCGACGAGCCCTTCGCCGGCGAGGAGTATCTCCCCGACTTCACCGGTGGCGCACGGACGAAGCTCGTCCATGACGAACGCCTGTGTGCCGTTCAGCACGTGGCCCAGGGGGATGCCGGAGGGGTCGTCGCAGTCCGCGTGGGTGACCCGGTGGGCGGTGGCCAGGACGGTCGACTCGACGGGCCCGTAGACATTGCGCAGCGCGACCCCGGGGTGCGTGTCGAGGAACCGGCGCAGGCGTCGCGTCGAGGCCCGCTCGCCGCCCGTGATGAGCCAGCTGAAGCCGTCGAAGGCGTGGATGTCCTCGTCGACGAGCATGTTGAACAGTGCGGTCGTCAGAAAGGCGCCGTTGACGCCGTGGCGCGCGACGAGGTCGCGCACTGCGGCGGGCAGCAGGGGCTCGTCGACGAAGACGGACGTGCCGCCGTTGAGCAGGACGCTCCAGCAGTCCAGAGTGAAACCGTCCCATGGAACCGGTGCGGTCTGCGGCAGGACGTTGCCGGGCCCGAGCTCGGCGAACTCGCAGTCGTCGAAGAGGCGCACGGTGGCGCGGTGCGGTGAGGTGACGGCCTTGGGTGCTCCCGTGGTGCCCGAGGTGAAGAACACGCAGGCGGCATCGTGCGGGGCGACGTCCACCGGCGTGGGGCGGCGCGGGCCGGCCGCGGCCGTCCGGAAGTCCCACCCCGACGGGTCGAGGACCGGGACGGGCCAGGTCCCCTCGGCGCTGGTGACCAGCTGCTGGGCGGCGACCCTCCCCAACAGGTCGTCGACGCGGGCCCGCGGCCAGCGGGGGTCGAGGGCCGCGTAGGCGGCACCCCGCTTCAGCACCGCGAGCAGCGCGGTGACGAACTCCGCGGTACGCGGCATGAGCACGGCGACACGCGCGCCCGGCCCCACGCCCGAGGCCTCGAGCTCGGCCGCCATGTCGTCCGATGCCGCGTCCAGTTCGGCATAGGTGACGCGCCGTTCGCCGTGCACGATGGCCACGGCGTCGGGGTGGCGCCGTACACACCACTGGAAGAGGCCGTGCATGGTTTCGGCCCGGCGTGGACCGCGTGCGCCGTGGCGGGTGCCCGGGGCGTCCTGTCCCATCCGACTGTCATCCCTTTCGAAGAGTGCGATGGCGCTCTCGTCCACGCGCCGTCAGTGCCCGTCTCAGACGGTGGCGGCCTCGATCACGTGGTAGAAGCCGATGAACGGCAGCGGGTGCACCGCCGTGACGCGCAGTCCCGCCTCCGCGGCCAGCCGCCGGTAGTGGGCCAGGGTCCGTTCCTGGCCGCTCAGGCACAGCAGTTGGATGTCGCTGACGGCCGCGTACAGAGCGCCGGACGCGTCCTGCCCCGTCTGCTCCGGGGCTTCCGGGTCGCTCGGGTCGGCCAGCAGCGTCGCCGCGATCAGGACGCGGCCCCCGTCGGCCATCGCCGCGCGGCAGTTGCCCAGGATGCGCACAGCCGCGGTGTCGTCCCATTCGTGCAGTACGTTCTTGAGCAGGTAGGCGTCCGCGCCGGCGGGAACCTTCTCCAGGAAGCTCCCGGCCTCGACGGCGCACCGTCCGTCCACGCCGGCCTCCCGCAGCCGGACGGGGGCCGCCTCGACCGCTCGTGCGGTGTCGAAGACGGTGCCGCGCACGCCCGGGTGGGCGGCCAGCAGCGCCGCGAGGCTGGTGCCGTCCCCGCCGCCGACGTCGACGATGCGGCGCACCTGTCCCCACGGGTACGCCTGTGCGAGGAACGGCGCGAGCATCTGCGCCCCGGCCCGCATCGCGCGGTGGTACCGGTCGGCGTATTCCGGGTCGCTGTCCAGATAGTCGAAGAAGGCGCGCCCCGTGACGTGACGGAACGCGGAGACGTCGCCGCGCACGGCGGATTCGAGCTCGCCGAACACCCGGGTGGTCAACGGATCCCCGTAGAACAGGGCCAGACCGTGCGTCGCGCCCTCGCTGCCCTCGGCGCGCCGCGTCAGCAGCCGGCCCGCGCCGGTCAGTGTGAAGCGTCCTTCGCCGTCCTCAAGGACCCGCAGGGCGACCAGGGCGCGCAGCAGGCGCGCCATGCGCTCCTCGTGGGCGCCGGCGGCCACGGCCAGTTCCCCGGCCGCCGCCGGCCCGTCCGCGAGCCGTTCCAGCACGCCGAGGCGGACGGCGGCGGCGATCGCCTGGTACGACAGGACATCGAACATGAGAGCCGCGAAGTCGCGGGGGGTTTCTTCCTCTGCCATACGGCTTCCCCTTCTGTGATGGTGTGCAGGCTGTACTCGCCGCGCCGGGCCCCACGCGAACGCGGGGGAGGCGAGAGTCAGGGTTCGGGGACGGAACGGGCGCGCGCGGCCGACACGAGGCTGTCGACCAGGCTCGCCGGCGGCGGCTGGCACGCGATCTCGGCTGCCAGATCACGGGCCGCCGCGCGGGCCGCGGTCTCCTCCAGGAGGGCGCCCGCCGCCGCTCGCAGCGCGCCGGGATCGGATGAGGCACTGCCGCTCAGCACCCTGCCCACGCCACGGGCTTCCAGGCCCCGGGCGCAGTCCACCAGGGCAGGGTGCTCGGGCGGCAGCAGCAGCTGCGGCACCCCGTGGACGGCGGCGGTCATCGCCGTGCCCGTGCCGCCGTGGTGCACCACCAGCGAGCAGCGTGACGACAACAGGGCGTTCAAGGGCGCCCGTTCCACCAGCCGTACTCCGTCCGGCAGCGACCCGAGCTGCTCGTGCACCGCGGCGGGCGCCGTCACGACCACCTCGTGCCCGCGCCACGGCCCGAGGGCCGCCAGCACGGCGTCGAGACGGGCCGCCAGATCGCCGCCGCTCACAAAGTCGGCCCCGGACTGCGCCGCACGGGCACCGAAGATCCCGTAGGTCACCAGGATCCGTGGCCGCCCGCCCGAGCCGCGGGCCCAACGGGGGTACCGCCGGGCACCGTTGTACGGCACGAAACGCATGGGTTCCACAGCGGTGGCCGGGTCCGTGCGCAGGCTGGGCGGGCAGGGGTCGACGACCAGCGCGGGCGGCGCGACGCCCTCCGCCGCGCCCACCTCCGAGGCGAGGTCAGCCAGGACGTGACGTGCCTGGGCAATCGCCTCGGCACTCATCGAGTCCGGACCACCCCAGCGCTGCACGACCACCGGAACCCTGAGGGCCGAGCCGACGACCAGCCCCGCGAACTCGATCGGATCGCACAGCACGACATCGGGCCGCCAGGCGCGCGCCACACGCAGGAAGCCGTCGAGGACGCGGGCCACCCGGACCTGCCACGGGTGCTCGCCCGCCGCCCAGCGCTGCCCCGCCAGACGGTCGCGATCGCGCGGTGACAGTGTCCGGGCCATCCGCGGCAGCGACACATCCGCCGTGGCGGGGCCCAGGGAGCGGGGCGCGCGGGCGAGGGGTCGCTCGGCCACCTCGGCCGTGGGCAGCCCGGCCGCGGCCGCGGTGCGCACCACCTCTTCGCGGCCCGACACCAGGACCTCGTGCCCAGCCGCGCGGGCCGCCCAGGCCAGCGGCACCATGCACAGCAGGTGGCTGGGGGCGAGTGCGGCGACAAGGATGCGCAGGGTCATCCCGCACACCCCGCGAGCTCTTCGAGCGGACCGACCAACTCGGCGGGCGACGGCAGGCCGGCCATCTCGACCGCCAGCGCACGGGCCGCGGCCGGGTAGGAGGGTGTGGTCAGCAGACGGGCCACACCCTCGCAGATGACGTCCGGGTCGTCCTGCCGGGCCGGCTCGGGGCAGGCGACGGCGACACCGGCCTCCTGCAGCCGGGCCGCCCACAGCGACTCGTTGCCGATCTGCGGAAGCACCAGCTGAGGCAGTCCGAAGGCGCAGGCCGTCAGCGTGGTGCCCGTGCCGCCGTGGTGCACGATCGCCGCGCACGAGTCGAGGAACAGGTTCAGCGGTACCGGCTCGACCACTCGTGTGTGCTCGCCCACCGCTCCCAGCTCCTCGTGGTGGACGCCGGGCAGGGTCACCAGCGCCTCCACGTCCTTGAGCTGTTCAAGTCCGTCGACGACGCTGCGGAACAGGGGGATGCCGTTGAGGGACGCCGTCAGGCTTCCCAGGCTGACCGCGACCCGGTGGCGTCGCCCGGGCGGCGCGGTGTCGAAGTCCGGGAGCGGACCGGTACCGTTGTAGGGCAGATAGCGCACGGAGCGCACCGGGCCCGCCGAGGCAGCGTCCGGCCCGCGCAGCGACGGCGGGCACGCGTCCATCACCAGCGAGGGCCCGGGCAGAGTGCCGGGCAGGCCGTGGCGCGCGAACCGCTTGCCGAGCAGGTCCTGCGCCATGGCGAAGGGCTGCGCGCCCAGCGGGTCGATGTCCCAGCAATGGTGCACGACGGGCACCTTCAGCACCCCGCCCACCAGCAACGCGCTGAACTCGAAAGGGTCACAGACGACAAGGTCGGGAGCCCACTCGGCCGCCAGCGCCAGGTGGTCCTTCATCAGGTAGCGGGCGTGCATGATCCACGGCCAGACCAGCGTGAACGGTGACCGGTCGCCGGTTTGGGCACGCCCCGCCTGGTTGGGCCGCTGCCCCGCCGGCAGCCGGGCGGTGAGCGCCTCGACGGCGTCGTAGAAGTCACCGGTCTCCACGGCCGGAAGACCGGCCGTCAGCGCGCTGGACGCGATGTCGGGCTGTCCGAGGACCAGCACGTCGTGGCCTGCGGCGCGCAGTGCCCAGGCCAGCGGAATCATCGGAGCGAAGTGGCTGGGCACAGGCGTTGACATGAACAGCACCCGCATGTGGTCTCCTCCCTGCGACGTGCGACGGTGATCGGTCTCGGGCAGTCTGCGCGCCCGGGCTCGACGGCTGTTCGAGGCGTGACACCGCTTGAGGTCTCCTCGAACGGTTTGTGGCCGGATGAAGGCATGACCAACAGCGAGCGAGAGCTGATCTACCTGGTAGGTCCGGCGGGAATCCCCAATTACGGCGATGAGCTGATCGCCGCCACATGGCTGCGACACCTCGCCCGCACCGCCCCGGGCGCCGACGTGTTCCTCGACTGCATGGACCCCGGCGCCGCCGCGCGGCGGATGGAGGACCTGCACCCGCGGGTGCACTTCCACCGGGCTCTGTGGGAGCTGTGCGTCCGTCACTGGTCGGCCGATCCGGCCCTCACGGCCGCCGCGGTGGCCGACGCCGTACGCGCCCCGGGGACTTGCCCGGACCTGGCCGCGCCCCTCGGCCACCTCCGCCGCGCGCGCGTCGTGCACCTGCTGGGCGGCGGCTTCATCAATTCCCTCTGGGCCCCCTTCGCGGGCCTGCTGGCCGGGATCACGGCAGCCACGCGTCTCACCGGCGCGCGTGCGGCCATGACCGGCCAGGGCCTCTGGCCCGTCGCCGGCAGCCCCGAGCTGATCCGCTCGCTGGCCGGCCGATTCGACGTCGTCGACGTGCGCGATGCGGCCTCCGCACGTCTGCTGGACGCCGGTGACGGCGTCCACAGCTGCGACGACGTCTTCCTGGACGTCGAGGGGGGCCTGCACGACCACCGTGGCGTTCCCGACGTCATGCTCAGCCTTCAGTCGCTGCTTTCCGACACTCGCTCCGAGGACCTCGTGGCCCACTTCGCCCGGGTGGCGCGGGCCTGGGGCGCGCGCGGGGAGCAGATCGGCCTCCTCGAATGCGCCCCCGGCCAGGACGAGCAGATCCTCGCGCTCGCCCGCGAGGCGTTGCCCGGTGCCCGGGTTTACACCATGGGGGACGTCCTCGCCTCCGGCCTGCCCGTCGCGCCCGGACAGGCATGGCTCACCACTCGCTTCCACCCCCACCTCGTCGCCGCGGCCGGAGGGGCGTCCGGCGTCGCGGTCAGTGTCAGGGCCGACTACTACGGCACCAAGCACCGCTCGCTCACCGCGGTCGGCTCCCCGTGGCGGGTCCTCGACGCGGACGTGACGGATGTGCCCGAGCGGCCCGCAGCCGGCGGCTACACCCCGGAGGCCCTGCGGTGCATGCGGGAAGCCAAGCGGGCCGTCGCCCACCGCGTCTACGGCTGAACGGACCCCCGGAGCCGACGGCTGCCCGCACCGGCCGGGCCGGCCACCGTCCGCGTGCTCCGGGCCCGGGACTGCCGGGCCCGGAGCACGCCGCATGCCCGGGACCGAGGCGTGGGACGTGGCGGGCCGCGGCCGGTTGTGTCCGATGCCGCGAGTGCGGGCCCACGCGCCGCCGCCGACGGCCACCGCACCGCCGGAGTGCGCGGTCAGTTCAGCGCCGCCATCGACTCCAGCGCGGACACGAGCACGGCCGGTGCGGGTGCCTGGCGGATCTCCGCCCGCAGCGCCAGTGCCGCGCCCGCGTAGCCGGGCTCGTCGAGCAGTGTTTCCACGGCCGAGCGGATCTGCCCGGCTTCGGCGGTCAGTCCCTCCAGGGCGATCACCGCCCCCGACCCGGCGAGCCGGCGGCTGAAGGCGATCTGGTCGGAGGCCAGCGCGAGCGCGAGTTGGGGCACCCCCGCGACGGCACCGTTCATCAGCGCGTTGTCGCTGCCGTGGTGGATCAGCACGTCGCTGGTGGGCAGCAGCAGGTCCAGTGGGAAGTCCCGCAGCACCCGCACGCCCGCGCCCAGTGTGCCCAGGGCCCGCACCTGCTCAGCGGTGGCGGTCAGCACCACCTCGGCCCCGCATGCCACCGCCGCGTCCACCGCAGCGCGCAGCGCCGGCACGTCGGCCCCGTAGATGCCACTCGCCGAGCGGCCCCACAGCACACACACCCGGCGCCGCGTCCGCGGCTCGAAGGCCCACGGCGGGAGCCCGCCCGGGCCGTTGTAGGGCACGAAACGCACCGGCATCCGCGTCGCGTCGCCCAACGGCGGTACCGCGGACTGGGGCGAGGGGTCGATCACGTGGGTGATGTCCTCCCGGCTCCAGCCCGGCAGATGCGGTCTGGCCATGTCGTGCACCATGTCAAGCAGCGCCAGGTCCAAGCCCAGCTCCTCGTCCGACGTGCCGAACAGGCCCGGGGGACAGTAGACACTGGGCACCCCCGCCTCGCGTGCCACGACGGCCCCCTCGCCGGAGAGCACGTCGTGGCAGACCAGGTGCGGCCGCCACGTCCGGACGAACCCCCACATGCTCTCGTACGCCGTGCGCACGGTTGCCGTGTACTCCTGTGAGAAGGCCCGCTGTGCTGTCGCCACATCGAACTCGCTCAGGTTCCTGACCCGTTGGCCGGTGACCGGGTGCAGTGGCAGCAGCGGCGAAACCTCTTGGCCCTCCACGACGCGCGCGTACAGGTTCAGCCGGGACATGTACATCATGTCGGGGCTCTCGACGACGGGCACGGGCACCAGCCCGGCCCGGCTGATGGTGTCGCTCTGCTGTGGGGCGCAGATCACCCGCACCTCGTGCCCGGCGGCCTGCAGGGCCCAGCCCAGCGGCACCATGCACAGGTAGTGACCCGCCCAGTTGGACGTGGTGAAAGCAACGCGCATGACGGTCTCCGATCAGCGGCGCCGGGCCAGGCCACGCAGGGCCAGCGGCATGAACAGCAGGGCGAGGACGAGCACCGAGACCAGGGTGTAGAACACCGGCCGCTCCACCGGCCCGCCCAGCAGCAGCCCCCGCGCCGATGCGGTCAGCCAGGTGACGGGGTTGATCTTGACGAGGGCCTGCAGCCATCCCGGCATGGTGTTCACCTCGACGAAGGCGCCGCTGATGAACACCAGCGGGAAGGTGCACATGAACGACAGCATCTGCACGGTCTCGCCGGAGCGCATGTTCGTCGCGACCGCCATGGCGACCCAGGACATCCCGAACGAGAACGCGATCATGAGGAGGATGACGTATCCGATGTTCCACCAGTGCGACTCGACGCGGAAACCGAGCGCGAAACCGAGGCCGAGCACCAGCGCGAAGGCCAGCATCTGCAGGCACATGTCGCCGCAGTAGCGGGCCAGCAGCGGCGCGGTGCGGGCCACCGGCATCGAACGGAAACGGTCGAACACCCCGCGCGCGAGGTCACCGAAGAGGGCAGGGGCCCCCGACATCGTCGCGAAGACCGCGTTGTAGCCCAGGATGCCCGCCACCTGGTACTGGAGGTAGGCGTGCGAGGACCCCACCATCTGACCGCCGTAGACGTACGTCGTCAGCACCAGGAAGAGCAGCGGCTGGATGGCGAGCAGGAACAGCGATTCCGGGTTGTGCCGCACGGCTGTGAGGGTGCGCCAGGTCAGGGCGGCGGTGTGCCGCCCGAGGCGCACCGGTCCGATGGGCCGGACCGCGGCCTCGACGCTTCCTTCCGGCGGGGCCGCGGAGGCCAGGGCGGACGTCATGCCATCTCCCTCTCACCGTCGGGGCCGCCCGCGGGCACGCCCTCCTCAGCGGTGCCGTCCTGTGCGGCACCGCCCTTCCGGACACCGTTCTCGGCGGTGCCGTCGCCGGACGTACCGTCGCCCGGGGCGCGATCGGCGCGACCGCCCGCACCGCCTCCGCCGACGATCGCGAGGAAGGCGTCGTCGAGGCTCGGCCGGCGCAGCTCCGCCTCGTCGAGGTGCACATCCGCCTCCGCGAGACGGCGCAGCAGGGTCGACATGAGTGCGCCGTCCGCAGACGGGACGACGATGCCGCCGTCCTCCTGGCCGGCCTGCGGTGCCAGTTCGCGGGCGATGCCCAGCGCGACGTCGAGCTCCTGCGGCCTGGCCGGCCGTACGAGCAGGGTGCGCATGCCCGCGCGGTCCTTGAGGGCGGCGGCGGTACCCCTGGCTGCGACCCTGCCCTTGTCGATGACCACCAGGTTGTCGGCGAGTTGGTCGGCCTCTTCCAGGTACTGGGTGGTCAGCAGCACCGACGTGCCCTGTGCGGCCAGGCGCTGCACGGCCGACCACAGAGCGAAGCGGCTACCCGGGTCGAGGCCGGTGGTGGGCTCGTCGAGAAAGAGCACCCGGGGCCGGCCCACCAGGCTCGCGGCCAGGTCGAGACGGCGGCGCATGCCGCCCGAATAGGTGCGTGCCGCGCGGCCCGCCGCGTCGCTCAATTCGAAGGCATCCAGCAGCTCGTCCGCCCGCCTGCGGGCCTCCCGCCGGCTCATCTCCAGCAGCCGGGCGATCAGCACCAGGTTCTCGGTGCCGGTGAGGTTCTCGTCGACTGCCGCGTACTGCCCGGTCAGCGCGATCAGCTGGCGCACGCGCGCCCCTTGGGCCAGGACGTCGTAGCCGAACACCGTGGCGCGCCCGGCGTCCGGTTTGACCAGCGTCGACAGGATCCGGACGACCGTCGTCTTGCCCGAGCCGTTGGGGCCCAGCAGGCCCAGGACCTGGCCGGTCTCCAACTGCAGGTCGACGCCGTCGAGAGCCTGCACCTCCCCGAACCGTTTGGCCAGGCCCTCGGCCAGTAGTGCCGATGTCATGCTGTGTCCTTCCCGTGGGGTGGCGTTCTGAGTGATGCTGTCCCGCGCCGCTTGCACGGCGCTGACAGGGCATTGACACGGCGCCGACGCGGGAACTCAGGTCGTCGTAGGTGCGGCCGGCGCCGCGGGGGCGCCGGCCGGCCGGGGTTCCTCCGCGAGTGCGGGGCCCTGGACCCGTGGGGACGCCGCGGCAGGCCCGGGCGTACCGGCTGCCGGGGCACCCGCCGTGCCGAGCACCGTGCTCAGCACGGCGTCGAGCACGGCGGTTCCCGAGCCCGTACGGCCGTGCGGGGCGCCGCCCGTGGCCGCGGCCCCGTCTGCCGGGGCGTCGGCCGCCCGCCAGCACACGTATCCGTCGGGCCGGACCAGCACAGCCCCCCGCTCGGTGACCCCGTGCGCGGAAGCCCATGTGCCCGAGGGATCGTGCAGCGCGGCGCCGAGGCGGTACACGGCCAGGTCCCACTCGGCCGCCACCCGCCGTCCCGCCTCCTCCCAGAGCCGCGCGGCCGGCGCGCACAGCAGCACGAAGCGGGTGGAGTACAGGTCGAGGCTGGACAGACTCCGGGCCTTGGCCCGCAGCACGAGGTGGGGGGCCCGGCTGCCCGGCTCACCAGTGAACTCGACCAGTGGCTCCGGAAGTTGGTCGTTCGCTGACTTGGAGAGGACCGCGGAAGAGCGGTAGCGGTGCCCGAGGACAGCCGCGAGCGGATGGGCTGCCGGGCGGGGCGGGGGAGTGCTCCCGCGGGCGGAGCGGCGCGCCAGCTGCCGGCGCACGGACTGCTCGCCGACCGCGAGTGCGACGGGCCTGCGCTCGTGCTCGTAGCTGTCCAGCAGCTCCTCGCCCGCCCGGCCGCGCACCACGGCAGCCAGTTTCCACGCGAGGTTGTGCGCGTCCTGGACACCGGTGTTGCCACCGAGGCCGCCCGCCGGGGCCATCACGTGTGCGGCGTCCCCGGCCAGCAGGACGCGGCCCGCGCGGTAGCGCACGGCTGTCCAGGCGGCCAGCTCCCAGGTCCGCGCACCGGGGCCCTCGTCCTCCGGCAGGCGAAGCGCCAGACCGGGCAGGCCGGCCGCGGCCCGGATCAGCTCCCGGCTCCGGCCGGGTGTGAAGTCTTCGGCCCTCTCTCCTGCCTCAGGCCGGTAGGGCACCATCAGCACCCACCGGGTGGGACTGTCGAGCCGGGTCAGCATGGTGTGCGGGACCGGCTCGTCCAGATAGCACAACGCCAGGCGGCGCCCGCGCAGCGCCTCGGACAGGTCGGCCTCGAAGGGGATGTTGACGTAGTGGGCGAGGCTTCCGGGGCCCGAAGTGGCGATGCCGAGCGCGGCACGCACCGCCGAGCGGTGTCCGTCGGCGGCCACCAGATACGAGGCCCGCACCTGCTGTCGATCACCGACCGCCGTCCCGGTCAGCTGGACGGTGACGCCTTCCGCGTCCTGCTCGAAGGCGTCCACCCGGGTTCCGAAGTGCACGCGTGCGCCACGCCGTACGGCTTCGGCCCGCAGCACGGGCTCCACCTCGTTCTGGTCGGTGACCAGCGGAACGACCGGGCTGAGGGCTGCGTACGACTCCGCCGCGGGGCGGATCGCATGGAAGAACGCCTCGCCCGCCAGTGTGCGCGCGCCCGCGATCTCCGTCAGATCGCGCAGGATCGACGGGGGTGCCGCGCGCAGTGCCGCCTCGATGCCCGCGCTGCGCAGCACTTCCATGGTGCGCAGATTCAGGCCCCGTCCGCGCGGCAGCGCCGACGGGCTCAGGCGCTGCTCGGCCACGAGGACGTCCACACCCGTGTCGGCGAGGAACAAGGCGAGTGACAGGCCCACCAGGCCGCCTCCCGCTATCACCACCGGGACTTCGCTGTCCATGCCGTTTCCTGTCGTGTCGGGTCTCGGAGGCCCAGCGTGATGGCGCACCTTCGAAGGTCCCTCGAAGTCCCGGTCCGACCATGGGAGTCCGCCACACCTTCTCCGGCCCCGATGAAAGGCAGAAGTGACCGACACCAAGCACCTCCACGACATCGCCCGCGGCTATGTGAAGACGGCCCTCCTGCGCACCGCGTTCGAGCTGCGGATCTTCGATCCGCTCGACGGCGGGGGGCTGAGCGCAGTCGAACTCGCCGAGTACGCCGACGTGCACCCGCGCGGTATGCGCATCCTGTGCGACGCACTGTCCGCGATCGGGCTGCTGCGCGCGGAAGAGGGCCGCTACCAGTTGCCCGAGGAGGGCAGCGAACTGCTGATCAGCACGAGCCCCTCGTTCTTCGGCGGCGCCGTGCGCCTGGGCGCCAGCGACTGGGAGTGGGACGCGCAGAAGCACCTCGTCGACGCGGTGCGCCACGGCGGCACGGTACAGCCCACCCACGCGCTGACACCGGAGTTCGACTACTGGCAGGAGTTCGCCCACAGCACGTCCTGGTTCAACAACGGCGCCGCCCAGCTGATGACGGACCGTCTCGTGCCGTGGGCCGCGGAGCGTGACAGCGTCGACGTGCTGGACATCGCGTGCAGCCACGGCAGTTACGGCTTCACCTTCGCCAGGGCCGAGCCGCGCGCCACGATCACCGGGCTGGACTGGCCGGGCGTCCTGGACATCACCGAGCGCCACGCGGAAGAGCTCGGCGTCGCGGACCGGTTCCGCAAGCTGCCCGGCGACATGTTCAAGACGCCGCTCGGCGGCCCCTACGACCTCGTCATGCTCACCAACGTGCTGCACCACTTCGCCGAGGCGGAGGCCACCGTACTGCTCAAGCGGGCGCACGCCGCGTTGAAGCCCGGCGGCCGTATCGCGGTCGTCGGCCACTCCTACGACGCGGGCGACACCCCGCACACCAACCCGCTGCCGTTCATGTTCTCCGTGATCATGCTGGTGCAGACCCACGACGGCGAGACCCACTCCGTGGACGCCTACCGGCGCATGCTCACCGACGCGGGCTTCGCCCACCCGAGCTCCCACGCCAGCGAGGCCGCCATGCACCGCCTGTTCCTCGCAGACCGGCCCTGAAGGAACGCCCGGCCCGGCCCGGCCCGGCCCGGCCGGGCCCGACCGCCCCCATCCGTCCGGCCGCGGGCCTGCGACGCCGCCCCCGGCCGGAACACTCCTCTCACGGGAAGGAACCGCTCATGCCGCCACCGCTCAGCGCGTCGGCCGTCCAGGGCCGGACCACACCGCAGGCCGGCGCCCTCGAAGTGCCGGACGTGGCGCCGGGCACCCTGACCGCAGGCGCCCGCGCGGCCCGGGACGTCGCGGCCCCGCTGGCAGCCCGGGCCGACCGGGACCGGTGCCTTGCGCCCGACACGGTCAGGGCGATCACGGACGCGGGTTTCCCGCGCCACTTCGTCCCGCGGCGCTTCGGTGGCGCGGCCGGCGGCTTCGTCGACTTCGCCGGCGCCTCGGCCGAACTCGCGTGTGCCTGCGCGGCCGCCGGATGGTGCGCCTCGCTGTACGCCTCCCACGCCCGCCTGGCCGCGTATCTGCCCGCCGCAGGGCAGGAGGAGATCTGGGCGTCCGGCCCCGATGCCCGGATCTCGGCGGGCTTCGTGCCCGGCGGGACCGCGCGCGCCAAGGGCACGGACTACGTCCTGTCAGGGGCGTGGAAGTACATCAGCGGCATCGACCACGCCGACTGGGCTCTGCTGTGCGCCCGCGACCCGGATGCCGGAGCGGACACGCTGCGCTTCTTCGCGGTCCCACGCCAGGCATGGAGCGTCGACGACACGTGGTTCACCATGGGACTGCGCGGCACCGGCAGCAGGACCGCAGTCCTGGAGGACGTCCTGGTCCCCGCCCACAGGACGCTCGCCCAGTCGGTGCTGCTGGCCGGCACCGCCCCCGACACCGCGCGGGCGGCCTGCCACAGCGCCCCGCTGCGCCTGGTCAACGGGCTGACCATGCTGGCCCCCGCGCTCGGAGCGAGCACCGCCGCCCTGGGGGCATGGGTGGAGCACACCGCGAGCCGCACCGAAATGATCATGGGCAGAGCGGTGCGGGCCGCGCAGAAGGCATCGGCGCAGGCCACCCTCGCCCGGGCCGCCGCTGCCCTCGACACCGCCCTGCTGCTGACCATGCGGGTCGCCACTCACGCGGACGGCGCGGCACCGGCCGCCGCGCCGTCGGGCGTCGGCCTCGGCGGCCCCGGCGGCACGGACATGGACAGTCTGATCGCGCGCAGCCACCGGGACTTCGCCGTGGCCGCCGAGGCACTGACGGACGCGGTGGAGCGGCTGCAGCGGGAAAGCGGCACCCAGGGCCAGGCGCAGGGCAGCGTGGTGGAGCGGGCATGGCGCGACGTGCACGCTGCCACCAGCCACGCGGCCCTGCGGTTCGAGGGGAACGCGGCCGTGTACGCGCGGCACGTCCTGCACGTACACGACGGAGAGATCTCCCATGAATGACGACACCCCGGCGCCGCTGCGGCTGCACGCACTCGCCTACAGCCTGGGCGTGAGCGCGGCCCTGACCGCCGCCGCCCGTCTCGAACTCGCCGACGCGCTCGGCGAGGAGCCCCTCCCCGTGGAGCCACTGGCGGCCGCCGTCAAGGCCGACGCCGAAGCACTGGGACAATTGCTGCGGGCCCTGGCCTGCCACGGTGTGTTCCGAGACGTGGGCGACGGCCGTTACGCGCACACGGAGCTGTCCCTGCTGCTGCGCTCCGACGCGCCCGGCGGGCGGCGCGCCATGGCGCTGCTGGCGGGCGCCCCCTTCGCCTGGCGGATCTGGGCGCGCCTGGACGACGCCGTACGGACGGGCCGCAGCGTCTTCGCCGATGAGTACGGCACCACCCTTTTCGCCCATCTGCACGAGGCGGAACCGGCCCTGGGAGCCCTCTTCGACCGTGCCATGGCCGCGTCGGGAGAGGCGACGGCGCGAGCGGTCGCCGACTCGCTGGATCTGGCAGGAGCCCGCGTCGTCGCCGACATAGGCGGCGGGCGCGGCACGCTGCTGAAGGTCCTGCTGGAACGCCGGCCGTACCTTCGTGGCGTCCTGTTCGACCTGGAGCAGGTCCTCGCGGGGGCCGACGCGGCACTGCTGCCCGGCGGCGCGCTGGCCGACCGGTGCACGGTGCGCGCGGGGGACTGTCACACGGCTGTCCCCGTGCGGGCCGACACGTACCTGCTCAAGGGGGTCGTGCACATGTGGAACGACGACACGGCGCTGGCCGTGCTGCGTGCCCTCGTGCGCAGCGCGCCGCCGGGCGCTCGCGTCGTGCTCGCGGAACAGGTGCTCGACCAGACCGCCACACCGGAGATAGCCACGGTGATGAATCTGCTGATGCTGGTCAGCCAGGGAGGCAGGGAACGCACCGGCCACGAGTACCAGGATCTCTTCGAGCGGGCGGGCCTGACCTTCGGTGGCATCACTGCCACCGGCAGCGTGGTGCACCTCGTCGAGGGCACGGTTCCGGCCTGAGCCGCCTCCGGGAGGCGGGCGGTCCGGCGCGCTCGTCCGCAGGGGCCGTCACAGGCGGCGAAGGGCGCCGGCCGCGCGGGGCCGGCGGCCGCCTCCCCCCGCGGGCAGCCGCTCGAACAGCGTGGCCAGTCCGGTGCCGCCACTGTCCTCGGCGTACGACCTGCCGGTCTCCAGCGCCGACGCCAGTTGCGCGCCGGGCACCGTGCGCGCACAGCTGTCCCGGATGCGCAGCGCGTCGAGGTCTCCGGCAGCCGCGGTGCCGGTCAGCGTCTCGGCGGCGCCCAGCAGCGGCAGGGCGCGCACGGGGTCGCCGTGCTCGGCGGTGAGGTCGGCGCCGAGCAGCAGCACCCGGCCCGCGAGACGTGCGTCGCCCAGCGGAAGGGCATGCGCGAGGGCCTCGTCGTAGCAGTGGCGTGCCGGCCCCATGCGGTGCCGGGCGACCTCGACATGGCCCAGCCCGCAAGCCAGCAGAGCCAGTTGCCCGGAGTCGCGGTGCTGGGCGGTGCGCAGGGCACCCAGGCCGCGGCCGAGGACCGCAGCCGCCCCCTCCAGGTCGCCCGACCAACGCGCCACATCGCCGTACGCGCCGCGTATCTGGGGCAGGCAGCGGGTGGCCCCCGTCCGCCGGGCCGTGCGCAGGCCCTCCTCCACCAGCTCGCGGGCCCGCGGCAGTCGGCCGGCGCGGGCCTCCTCGACGCTCAGGCGGGCCAGCAGCAGCACCTGGTCGTCCAGGGCGCCGAGCTCCGTGGCCAGCCGCAGCGCCTCCTCCAGCAGTCCCGCCGCCTCTTCGGGGTCGCTGGCGGCGGAAGCGAGGTCCGCCAGGGCGCTGAGGGCCTGGACCTGGGCCCAGCGTTCACCGATGCCGCGCGCGTCGTGCACGGCGGCCCAGAAGTGCCGCGTCGCCGCCGGCACGTCGCGCCGGGCGGAGCACAGGTGCCCGGCGTTGAGGTGCCCGCAGCAGCGCACCCAGGTCTGCGGATCCTCCGAGAGGGCTTCCATGTCTTTCAGAGCGGTGCCGGGATCCTGGCCGAGCAGGCTCAAGGTGGCCCGGAACGCGGTCAGTTCCGGCCGTTCCCGGTCACCGGGCGGGCGGACGGAGCGGTGTGGGCCGAGCCGGTCCCGGATCTTGTCGAGTGCGGTGCTCCGCTCGGCGGGGTCCGCCCCGGGAGCCAACGTGGCGACGATCATGACGAGGACGCGCACGTCCTCCTGGACGTCGCCGCCCATGGCGTCGTCCGCCGCCAGCGCGTGGCGCGCCCAGTCGGAGCCCTCCGTCTGGCGGCCACGCAGTGACCAGTACCAGCTCAGGGCGGCCACCAGCCGGAGTGCCACCGTCCCCTGCCCGCAGGAGGCCGCCCAGCTCAGGGCGGCCCGCAGGTTGTCGTGGTCGTCGGCCAGGCGGACCAGCCACCGCACCTGGTCCGCCCCGATCAGGCGCGGGCCCGCGGTCTCGGCCAGCCGCAGGAAGTAGCGGGCGTGCGCCTCCCGCAGGCCGCGCTCCTCCCGGTCGCCGAGCCGTTCTGCGAGGTAGTCGCGGATCACGCCCAGCATCCGATAGCGGGTCCTTCCCCGGTCCTCCGTCAGGTAGAGCAGCGACTTGTCGACGAGCGCGGTCACCAGGTCGAGGACGCTGCGCGGCAGACAGCCGGCGCAGATCTCCTCGATGGCGTCCAGGGTGGCGCCGCCGCTGAAGACGGCCAGGCGGCGGGCCAGGACCTGTTCCTCGGGCCGCAGCAGCTCCCAGCTCCAGTCGATGACGGCACTCAGGGTGCGGTGGCGGGCGGGCCGACCGCGGCGGCCGTCGGAGAGCAGCTGCAGGTGATCGTCGAAGCGGTCGGCCGCCTCGCCGGGCGACAGGGCCCGCAGCCGCGCGGCCGCCAGCTCCAGCGCGAGGGGCAGGCCGTCGAGGCGGCGGCTGATGCGGGCCGTGTCCGCCGCGTTGGAGGCGTCGACGGTGAACGAGGGGCGCAGTGCGCGGGTGCGTTCGGCCAGCAGCCGCACCGCCGGGCTCGCCCGTACCTGGTCGAGAGTGGCGTCATCGGGCGGCGGCGCCAGCGGCCCGAGGGGCAGTATCCGCTCGCCCGGAGCGGCGAGGGGTTCCCGGCTGGTGGCCACGACGTGCAGCGCCGGGCACCGGATCAGCAGCTCGCCGACGAGTTCCGCGGCCGGTTCGACGACGTGCTCGCAGTTGTCGAGGACGAGCAGTATCCCCCGGCCCCCGACGAGGTCGGCGAGTCGCTCGGGCCCGCCGTGGGGGGCCGCGCGGGCGCCGTCCAGCACGGTCGTACCGACGCCCGCCAGACAGGCGCGTACCTCCTCGTCGAGGCGGGCGGGATCGCGTACGACGGTCAGGTCCACCCACCACACACCGTCCTCGAAGCGGCCACTGAGCAGCGAGGCGGCCTCCGCGACGAGGCGGGTCTTGCCGACGCCGCCGGGGCCGATCACACTCACCAGACGTGCTTCGTCCAATAGCCCTCTCAGCGCGGTGAGTTCGTCCTCCCGGCCCACAAGGGTGGTGGGTGGTACGGGCAGCCGCGGGGGGCGGTCCGGGGCGGTCGGCCGACCATCGGGGCCTGTCGCCGCGGGGGCGGATCCGGACAGGGGCACCGGCGGATCGCCAGGGCGCCGTCCCGCGGCGGGGCCGGTGGATTCGGTGGCGCCGGGCGCGGGGGCCTCGCCGCGCAGCACGGCCAAGTGAACGTCGCGCAGGGCGGACGAGGGGTCGAGACCGAGCTCGTCCGCCAGCACCGTGCGTACCCGGGCGTAGACGTCGAGGGCGTCGGCGCGCCGGCCCACGGCGTGCAGGGCACCCATGAGCCGGGCGTGCCAGCGCTCGTCGGCGGGTGCCGCGGCGACCAGCTCCTCCAGCTCCGGCAGGATCTCGGCGGCCCGGCCCAGGGCCAGGTCCGCGTCGACGCGGTCGGCCAGGGCGCGGCGGCGCAGCTCGGCCACCCGGACCGCCGCGGACTGGGCGAACAGGGCACCGCGGGCCTCGGTGAACTCCTCACCCCGCCACAGCGCGAGCCCCTCGCGCAACATGCGGGCCGCTTCCCCCGGCCGGTCGGCGAGCTCGGCGTGTCCGCGCGCGGCCAGTTCCTCGAAGCGCCACAGGTCGACGGCCTCGGCCGGCAGGTCGAGTGTGTAACCACCGGGGCCCAGGACGATCGGCAGTTTCGCCGCGTTCCTGCGCAGCCGGGAGACGAGAGCCTGCACGGCACCGCGAGGGTGGGCGGGCGCCTCGCCGATCCACAGGTCGTCGATCAGCTGGTGGAGCGACACCGGCCGGCCGTGCGCCAGCACGAGCCGGATCACCAGCGACCCGATTCTCGACCCCGCCACCGGTACGACACCGCCGGCGGCCGAGCGGATCACCAGTGGCCCCAGGACCGCGACCCGGACCTCCTGTGCTGCGCTCATCTCCTGGCGGCCCCATCCGTCGCGTACCCGGGCGGCGGCCCGGCCCACCAGGATCGTACAGGCGCCACCGGCTGCTCCGCCGGGGCTCGAACGTATTTCTGAGCAGGCTCGTTACGGTGCCGCCTCGACACTCCGACACGACACAGGGGGCCCTCGACATGTCCGATCGCGCCATCCCGTCGCTCCAGCAGGCTCTGGCCGTCTCGGCGCGGGCCGCGGACAGCTCCGTGACCCCGAACGCCGAATTCGACCGGTGGTTCGCCGAGTGCCGCTCGGAGCGCGGCTTCAAGGTGCACCGTATTCCGTTCGGGAAGCTCCGCGGGTGGGGCTTCGACCCCGGCACGGGCACTCTCGCGCACGACAGCGGCCGCTTCTTCTCGGTGACGGGGCTGCGCATCGACGCCGACACCCCGCACGGCACGTGGGAGCAGCCCATCCTCGTCCAGCGAGAGATCGGCATTCTGGGGCTGCTGGTCAAGGAGTTCGACGGTGTACTGCACTTTCTCATGCAGGCGAAGCTGGAGCCCGGCAACGAGGACGCGGTGCGGCTGTCCCCGACGATCCAGGCCACGCGCAGCAACTACACCGGTGTGCACCGAGGGCGGCCCATCCCCTACCTGGAGCACTTCGTTCCGCCGCACTCGGCCACCGCGCTCGTCGATACCCTGCAGTCCGAGCGCGGAGCCTGGTTCCTGCGCAAGCGCAACCGCCACATGGTCGTGGCGGCCATGGACGAGGTGCCGGAACACGAGGATTTCCGCTGGCTCACCCTCGGGCAGTTGCACGCCCTGATGTCCCGCGACAACACCCTGAGCATGGAGGCGTGTTCCGTCCTGGCATGCCTGCCGGGCAGATCGAAGAACGGCTCACCGGGGGCCCTGCACCCGCTCGGCTCCGTGATCAGCTCGCTGGTCGAGATCAAGGCCCGCTGCGAGGTGGGCCAGCACCGCAAGCCCCTGAACGAGGTGGCGTACTGGCACCGCGACGACGAAGAGATCTCGCGCGCGGACGGCAGGTACTTCAAGGTCATCGCGGCCGAAGTGCACGCGGACAACAGGGAGATCCTGCACTGGACGCAGCCGCTGATCGCGCCCGCGCCCGGCGGCGTCGCCTCGCTGCTGACGCGTACCTTCGCCGGTGTGCGCCACGTCCTCCTCCACGCCCGAGTGGAGGCGGGCTCGCTGGACATCGCCGAGTTCGGCCCGACCGTGCAGTGCACCCCCTCCAACTACCGCGACGTGCCCAGCGGACGACGCCCCCGCTTCCTCGACCGGGCCCTCGCCCCTGACCCGGGCACAGTCCTGTACGACGCGGCACTGTCGGAGGAGGGCGCGCGCTTCCACCACGCCGGCAGCCGGTACCGCATCATCGACGTCGGCGACGACCTCGCGCTCGTCCCCGACGGTTTCGTCTGGGCGAGCCCGCACCAGGTCGAGGACCTGCTGCTGCACGGCTATTACGTGAACATGCAGGCGCGTGTCCTGATGGCCGCGCTGCACTCCGTCGTGTGACGTCCTGCCGCCGCCCGGCATGTCGACACCGCGGATCCGGTGGCACGGAGCTGCGGGCTTCCCCGGGGCGCGTGGTGCAGGCGCCCTGGGCGCGCTGCCGCATCGACCGCCGGTGGACCGTGCCTCGAAGCCCGGACACCACGCTCGTCGCCAGGACCGTACGCAGCATCGCCCGCAACCGTCACTTGGGAGGACCACAGTGGACTTGGGACTGACGGACCGCGTTGTCCTGCTGACCGGAGGCACCCGTGGCATCGGCCGCGCGAGTGGGCTCGAACTCGCCGCACACGGCGCGCGGGTCGCCGTGACCTACCGGCACGACAAGGACGCTGCCGAGGACCTGGTAACCGAACTCGGCGGCCAGGAAGGCGCCATGGCCGTACGCTACGCGCTGGACGAGCCGGGGTCGCCCGAGGACGCCGTGCGCGAGGTCACGGCGCGATGGGGCGGAGTGGACGTCCTGGTGGCCAACGCCCACCGGCGCCGGCCGAGGCGGCCGCCCACCGCGCACTTCGAGGATGTGCCGCATGAAGAAGGGGCCGCCGCGCTCACCGACAACCTGCTCGCCACACTGCGCACCGTGCAGTGTGTGCTGCCCGGCATGCGTGCCCGCGGTTGGGGCCGCGTCGTGCTGCTCTCCTCACACGTTGCCGCGCACGGCCAACGGGGCCAGGAGATCTACGGTGCGGCGAAGTCGGCTCTGCACGGGCTGGCTCGCAGCCTCGCCTGGGACGCCGGCCCCGACGGGATCCTTGTCAACGCCCTCGCACCCGGCCTGACCCTCACTCGGGACGTGTGCGACAACCTGCCGGAAGCGGTACGCGAAGCCGAGCAGCAGCGCACACCGACGGGCCGGCTCTCCACACCGCGCGACATCGCCCACGCCGTGGTGTTCCTGGCCTCCGCGGCCAACTCCCACATCAGCGGCCAGGTGCTGCACGTCGACGGCGGCCGGTGAGCGACTGATGCGCATCCTCTTCGCGACCTGGACCGCACCGGGACACCTCTACCCGTGGACGCCGCTGGCCTGGGCCTTCCGTGCCCAGGGCCACGACGTCATGGTCGCAGCACCGGCCTTCTGCCACCCGCAGGTGCACGGCGCGGGCCTGCCCGCCGTCGCCGTCGGCCCCGCTGCCTCGCCCCCCAGCAAGGGGCCGGCCGGCTACGCCCGCAGCTGGGGCAGCGACCGCCCCTGGCCCGACGGCTGGACGGCCCGTCCTGAGCTGTTGGACGCCACCCAGACCATGATCATGGACTACACGGCAGGCAAGCAGATCGCCGCCGCGGCCGGCCTGAGCGACGACCTGGTCGCCTACGCCCGCTGGTGGCGGCCCGATCTGGTCGTCTGCGACACCCTGTGCTTCGCGGGCCCGGTCGCCGCCGCCGCGGCGGGCGTACCGCACCTGGCCGTGGGCTGGGAGCTGGCGACCGTGCTGCATGCCGAGCGCGCCGGGCGGGTCGGCGGCTGGCTGCACGGCTACTCCGAACTGTTCGAACGCTTCGGTCTCGATGTCCGTGCCTGCTCGGAGCGTTTCATCGACTCCTGTCCGCCGTCCCTGCGCATCGAGGAGTCCTTCCCCGTCGAGCGCACCGCCGTACGCTACGTTCCCTTCAACGGCCCCGGCACCGCCCCCGGTTGGCTCAGCGAACAGGGCGGCCGACCGCGGGTGTGCGTGACCAGCGGCGTCGCCCTGGACCGCTACGACGCGGGCAGCACGTCCGCGGTGATCAGGGGCCTGGTGGCCGCCGTCGACGGCCTCGGCGTCGAACTGGTCGTCGCCACCGCCGCGGGCGGTGCGTCCCGCCTCGACCTGCCGGCGGACACCCGCGTCGCCGAGGGCGTCCCGTTCCACCTGCTGCTGCCCCACTGCGCGGCCGTCGTCCACCACGGCGGCGCCGGCACCGCCATGACCGCAGTGGCCACCGGGACACCGCAGCTGGTGCTGCCCCAGTCACCGATGTACGCGGAGATCGGCCACCGTGTCGCGCGTGCCGGGGCCGGCGCGGTCCTGGCCGCGGACAGCGAGCCCGAGCAGGTGGGCAAGGCGCTGGCGGCGCTGCTCGACAGTCCCCGGCACATCCGGTCCCTCGCCGCGGTCCGGGCCGAGATGGACGGCATGCCGGCACCCGCCGTCGTCGCAGAACGGCTGGCGGCCGAGGTTCTTTCCCGTCCCTGAGAGGAACTCCCATGCCCCGTACCAGACCGGCCCCCTCACACCAGCACGTGCACGACTGGCTCACCGCCCACGCCGACAGCACCGGTTACCGGGTCAAAGAGGTACCACTGGACCAGCTCGAAGGCTGGCACACGGACCCGGACACCGGCAACCTCGTCCATCACACCGGACGCTTCTACAGCGTGGAGGGCCTGGAGGTGGCGGTCGAGGACGACGCCACCCGCGACCTGGCCCTCTCGCGCCACCACGGAGAGCCGGGCGACCGCAGGTGGGAGCAGCCCATCATCGTGCAGCCCGAGATCGGCATCCTGGGCATCCTCGTCAAACGCTTCGACGGGGTGCCGCACATGCTGATGCAGGCGAAGATGGAACCCGGCAACATCAACACGCTCCAGCTCTCCCCGACCGTGCAGGCCACCCGGAGCAACTACACGAGGGTGCATCAGGGCAACGCCGTTCCCTACCTGGAGTACTTCACCCGGGCGGGCCGCGGACGGCCGCTCGCGGACGCCCTGCAATCCGAGCAGGCTTCCTGGTTCCTCGGCAAGCGCAACCGCAACGTCGTCATCGAGACGGACGACGACCTGCCCGTCCTGGACGGCTTCCGCTGGTGCTCCCCCGAGGAGCTGCGTGGCCTGCTGCACTTGGACAACGTCGTCAACATGGACTCCCGGACGGTGCTGGCGGCCTGCCTGCCCCCCTCCGGGGCCGGCCTCGCGCCCGATGAGGACTCCTTCGCAGGAGCCCTCACCCGCTCGGCCGCCGCGCCCTCCCGGCTCACCGGGCTGACCAGCCGCTTCACGGGGATCAAGGCCCGACGCAATCTGACGCGACGGCGCATCCCGCTGGCCCGCGCTGCCGGCTGGCAGCGCGGCCACGACCGCATCGACCGCGCGGACGGACGCTACTTCAGCGTGCTGGGCGTCGATGTACACGCGGGCGACCGGGAGGTGGCCCACTGGTCACAGCCCCTGCTCAAGCCCGCGGGGCGGGGTGTCATCGCCCTGGTGGCCCGTCGCTTCGACGGTGTGGTGCAGCTGTTGATGCGGGCCCGCACCGACGCCGGCACCTTCGACATCGCCGAGCTGGCCCCCACCGTCCAGTGCCTGCCGGGCAACCACGGCTCGCCGCCGCCCTTCCTCGACCTGGTGCTGTCCGCTTCGCCCGAACGCATCCGTTTCGACGCCGTGCACTCGGAGGAAGGCGGGCGCTTCTACCACGCCGAGAACCGTTATCTGATCGTCGAAGCCGACGACGTCCCACCGGAGGCCCCCGAGGGATTCCTGTGGGCCACCCTGCGCGACCTGCAGGAACTCGTGCTCCACAGCCACTACTTGAACGTGGAGGCCCGCTGTCTGCTGACGTGCCTGCTCGCCCTGCGGTGAACCGGCCCGCGGCTGGTCCGCCGTATCCGAGCGCTCCTGAGGAAGAGAAGACACACATGTCCGACATCAAGAACGAGATCCTTGAACTGGTGCGCAAGCACCACCGCGAACGCGCCCAGCAGGAGTTCGTCCCGGGCGTCTCGCGGATCCTCCCGTCCGGTGCCACCTTCGACGAGGACGACCGGGTCGCACTCGTCGAGGCCGCTGTGGACATGCGTATCGCGGCCGGCGTCAGCTCGCAGCGCTTCGAACGGGGCTTCGCCCGGCTGCTGGGCGTGCGCAAGGCCCACATGACCAACTCGGGTTCCTCGGCCAACCTGCTGGCTCTCTCCGCGCTGAAGGCAGCGGAGCTGGGGGAGCGCAGACTGCGCCCCGGCGACGAGGTCGTCACCGTCGCGGCCGGATTCCCGACGACGGTCAACCCCATTGTGCAGAACGGTCTGGTACCCGTCTTCGTCGACGTCGAGCTGGGCACCTACAACACGACGCCCGAGCGCATCCGGGAGGCCCTCTCGCCCAAGACCAGGGCCATCATGATCGCGCACGCGCTCGGCAATCCCTTCGCCGCTGAGGAAGTAGCCGAACTCGCCAGAGAGAACGGCCTGTTCCTCGTCGAGGACAATTGCGATGCCGTGGGCTCGACCTATCGCGGCCGGCCCACCGGCTCCTTCGGCGACCTGTCGACCGCCAGCTTCTATCCGGCCCACCACATCACCACGGGCGAGGGCGGCTGCGTGGCGACCCGCAGCCCGGCCCTGGCGAGGATCGTGGAGCAGCTGCGCGACTGGGGCCGCGACTGCTGGTGTGAGCCGGGAGAGGAGAACACCTGCCTCAAGCGGTTCGAGTACCAGCTGGGCACGCTGCCGCACGGCTACGACCACAAGTACATCTTCTCCCACATCGGCTACAACCTGAAGTCGACCGACCTGCAGGCCGCCCTGGGGCTGAACCAGCTGGGCAAGGTCCACGAGTTCGCCGAGATCCGCAAGCGCAACTGGCAGCGCATGCGCGAAGGGCTGGCCGCCGTGTCCGGCCTGCTGTTGCCCTCCGCGACGCCGGACAGCGACCCGAGCTGGTTCGGCTTCGTCGTCACCGTCCGCCCCGACGCGCCCTTCACCCGTCGCGAGCTGGGCGACTTCCTGGAGTCCCGGCACATCGGCACCCGGCGTTTCTTCGGCGGCAATCTCACCCGGCACCCCGCCTACCGTGACACACCGCACCGTGTGGTGGGGGAGCTGACCAATTCCGACATCATCACCGAGCACACCTTCTGGATCGGCGTCTACCCGTCCCTGACCACCGAGATGATCGACTACGTGGTCGACTCCATCACCGGGTTCGCCGCCGGGTACTGACGCAGGCGCCACGACCCGCCCCCTCGGACAGCGAGAGGGGGCGGGCCTCGTGCTGCCCGCGACGGCCGGTGCCGTGCCGGAGGGAGGCCGCGTGCGGGTGAGGCCGGTGCCGAGAAGGTCCGTTCGGGCGGGTGGTGACGGGTACACCGGCGCGCCGCACCGCCCGTGCGGAGCGGCGCGGCGTACCGGCCGGGGTCAGCGCACCGGCAGGTCGTCGGTGCCGAGTGTCCCGGTGCGGGCCAGCAGCTCCAGCGCGGGCACCAGCTCGGCCGGCGAGGGCCGCCGGGCCATCGAGGCGCGCAGCCGGTCGGCGGCCGCCCGTCGTCCGGGGGAGACCAGCACCTCGAGCGCGGCCCGAGCGGCCTCGGCCGGGTCGGTGCGCAGCACGTCCAGGGCCACGGCCGCCCCGGTGTCGGCGATGCGCCGACTGGTGACCTTCCCGTCCTGCGTGTAGGCAAGTGCCAGCTGCGGGACCCCGTACACCGCCGCGGTCAGCAGCGCGTTCGAACTCCCCTGGTGGACCACCGCGTCCGCCGACTCCATGAGCAGCTTGAACGGAAAGTCGTGCAGGACGCGCACCGCCTCCGGCAGCGGCCCCAGCACCTCGGCCTGCGCGCGCGAGGTGGTCAGGACGACCTCCGCGCCCTGGGAGAGCAATGCGTCGACGACCTGGCGCGGCAACGGCTCCTGTCCGGTCTCCATCGCCACCGACCGGCTCACCATCACTACGACCCGGGGGCCGCCGCGCGGACGGCGCAGCCAGTCGGGGACCTCGCCTGGACCGTTGTACGGCACATACCGGGCCGGTATGCGCAACGCCGGTCCCACCGGCGGCAGCGCCTCGTCCGGCGAGAGGTCCACGACGTACCGTGCGTGGCTCTGGTGCCAACGCGGCCGGCCGTAGCGGGCGAAGGAATCCGACGGGTCGCCGTCGCCCAGGTCCACGCCCGCTTCGGTCTCCGCCGTGCCGAAGAGGCCCGGCGGGTGGTAGAGCGAGGGGCAGCCCGTCAGTTGGGCGATCAGCGCGCCCTCCGGCGCGGTCAGGTCGTGCACGACCAGGTCGGGCCGCAGACGCCGGCCCAGGCTCACCGCGCCGTCATAGCTGCGGCGGATCGCCCCGTAGGCGCGCCGCTGGAAAGCCGGCAGCTCGGCGGCCACGTCGAACTCGTCGAGCGACGCCACCTGCCGGCCGGTGTACGGGTGCAGCGGCATGCCGGGGCGGTTGCCCGCCACACTGTCGAGGTAGCGGAACATGCGCCCCATGGTGACCATGTCGACGGACTCGAGCACCGGCACCGCGACCAGACCGGTGCGTTCGACCGCGCTCTGCTGCGGGGGCGCGCACGCGACCCGCACTTGGTGGCCCGCGGCTTGCAGGGCCCAGCCGAGCGGCACCATGCAGAAGTAGTGGCCGGCCCAGTCGGACGTCACGAACAGTACGCGCATGGCGCTCACCGCCCGGCCGTTGCGAGCGACGGGTCCCAACGGCCGTCACGCGCAAGCCGTTCCAGCGGTGCCACCAGCTGCGACGGCGCCGGGTACGCCTCCAGCTCCGCGGCCACCGCGCGGGCCTCGTCGCGGTAGCGTTCCTCGTGGAGCACCGCGGTGACCGCCTCGCCGATCTGCTCCCTGCCCGACTCGAACGCCGAGCGCACCACCGCCCCGCCTGCCCGGTGCACCCGCTCCCGGTAGACCGGGAGGTCCATCGACAGCGTCAGGCATACCTGCGGCACGCCCTGGGCGAGGGCGCCCACGACCGTGTTGGCTCCCCCGTGGTGGACGACCGCGGTGCACGTCTCCAGGAGCAGCTGGACGGGGAAACCGGTCAGGACCCGCACATTGCCGGGCAGCACGCCGAGCGCCGCGACCTGCTCGGCGCTCGCGGTGAGGACCACCTCGGCTCCGGTCGCGGCCGCCGCCTCGACGGCGTACGCGAGAGCCGGCACGTGCGGCCCGTACATGGTGGTCGCCGAGTAGCCCCACAGCACGGCGATGCGTGGCCGCGCCGACGGCTCCATCAGCCAGTCGGGCACGGACCCCGGACCGTTGTAGGGCACGGGACGCACCGGGATGCGCCGGGCCGCCCCGTGCGGCGGTAGCGAGCGTGCCGGCGAGGGGTCCAGTACGTACTCGATCTGGCCGCGGTCCCATGGCGCGGCGCCGTGCCGCGCGAACGATCCCGTCACGTCCTCCAGCCCCGTGTCGAGCACGGGCTCGGTCTCCGCCGCGCCGAACAGGCCCGCAGAGCAATACAGTGCGGGGACACCCGCGAGGCGCGCCACCAGTGCTCCCTCCGGTGCCATCAGGTCGTGCACGACCAGGTCGGGGCCCCAGGCGCGACCGAAGCCGACCGCCCCGTCGAAGCTGGCACGCACGCGCCGCGCCGCGTCGAGCCAGAAGCGCTTGGACTCGGCTGCGAGGTCGAAGTCGTCCAGGCTGCGGACAGGCCGCCCGGTGCCCGGGTGCAGCGGCAGCCCCGGCAGTGCGCTCCGGCCCTCGACCGCCTCCTGGTAGCGCGCCAGCCGGTTGCAGTACGTCATGTCCAAGCCGTCAAGCACCGGCACGGGCGTCAGCCCCGCGGCCGACAGCGCCCCGGACTGCGGCGGCGGACACGCCACTCGCACCTCGTGGCCCGCGGCCTGCAGAGCCCAGCCGAGCGGCACCATGCAGTAGTAGTGGCCGACCCAATCGGACACAGTGAAAAGCACTTTCATGCAGTCTCTCCCGGCTCTGGCGCTCGTCGACCGTCCGCCGCAGCGTGTCGCGGGGGCCTGGAGCACCGGTTGAACGTCCGTCGAAGCGGCCCGCCGGCCTGGGTGGTTCCTATAACGCGGCTCGAAGGGGCGGCCCTAGGTTCTGCCGTCATGAGCCGATTGCCATGGGACGCAAGAGTCGCCGTGATCACGGGTGCGGAGACCGAGACCGGCGCCGCACTCGCGGTCGAACTCGCCCGCAGGGGCGCTGCGGTGGCGGTGCAGTACGACAAGTCCTTCGTCCGCGCTAAGGAGTTGGTTCGCTCCATCGAGAGGAACGGCGGAAGGGCCGTCGCGATCCGCGCCGACCTGAGCGACCCGTCCGCGGCCGACCTGCTCTGCAAGAAGGCCGGCGGCGCGTTCGGAGACGTGGACATCGTCGTGGCGAGCGAGGCCCCGCCGTCCGCCGCGCGCGAGGGCGAGGAGGACGCACAGAGCATCGCCGACGCTGTCCGCGACCGGCTGCTGGCCGTACTGAGCCCGCTGCACGCGGCCCTGGACGCCATGGCGCGGCGCGGGAGCGGACTTCTCGTCCACGCGGGGAGCGGTGAACCGGCCGGCCCCGCGTCCGAGGCGGCGCGGGCGGCGGCCGCCGCGGCGGTGGTCGCCCTGGGCCGCACGGCGGGCCCGCTCGGCCTGAGCACGCATACGCTCGTCCTCGGCACACCGCAGGAGACCGCACGGGGTGTGGCGCATCTGGCCGAGGGCGCGGCAGGTCACGCACCTGCCGCGGTGGGCAGTGTGATGCAGCGGTGAGGGCCCTGTTCAGCGTCAGCCACTGGCGCGGCATCTACTTCCACATGGTGCCGCTCGGCTGGGCCCTGCAGGCCGCGGGGCACGACGTGAGAGTGATGTGTTCCGGGCCGGAACCCGTCAGCCGCGCGGGGCTGATCCCGGTGCCCGTCCTCAAGAGCTTCGACCTGATGGAGGGGGAGCGGCTGGCCCGCGCGGAGGCCCTGTGCCCCCCGGGCGGACCGCCGGCCGGCGCACCGCCGGCTCCCGCCGCCGGCCGCGCGCCAGGCGATCAGCACGCGCCCTTCGACCTGGCCGCCCAGCAGGAGTCCTACCGACGCGCCCTGCACGCCAACCTGGCGCGCAACTGCGACGCGGCCGTGGCCTTCGCCAGGTCGTGGCACCCCGACCTGGTGGTCCACGACCTGATGAGCCCGGAGGGCGTGCTCGCCGCACAGGTCATGAAAGTGCCGTCGATCTACTACTCGCTCGGCCTGTTCGGCAGCACGGAGGCCGACCTCCACGACCGCAGTGGCTCCTTCCCCCGCCACGGCGTGCACGGCTGGGACCGATCCCGCATCGAGTACGCACTCGACCCCACGCCTGACATGATGGCGCCCGACATGGGCCGCGCGCTGCGCATGCCGATCCGGTACCTCCCGTACAACGGGCCCGGCGTTCCAGCCGCCTGGATGAGCGAGCCGACCGCCAGGCCGCGCATCTGCGTGATCTGGAGCAGGTCCTCCACCGCCATCTTCGGCGCCGGGCTGCCCGTCCTGCGCCATGCCGTGGAGGCGTCCCTCGCCACCGGCGCGGAAGTCGTCCTCACAGCGGGCCCGGAGGAGGCAGCGCTGCTCGGGGACCTTCCCGACGACGTGCGGGTCCTGACCGACCAGCCGCTGCACCTGCTTCTCGAACACTGCGACGCGATCATCCACACCGGCAGCGTCGGCCCGATGATGACGGCGGCCGGCCTGCCGCAGCTCATCCTCGCCCTCACCGACGACGGCGCCGAGATGGGCCGCCGCTTCGCCACCGCCGGCTCCGCGCTCGTCCTGCCGGGCCTGGCCTCCGGCATCGACGACGTCACAGCGGCCGTGCGCCGGCTGTGCCACGACATGGACCTGCGCGAGGCCGCCCGGCGTGTCGGCACCGCCCTGGCGGAGCACCCCACCGCCGCCGAGTGGGTCCCTGCCCTGGAGACCCTCGCCCGCACCGGCACGCTCAGCGCCGGCGACGCACCGAGCGCCGCCGACCCCACCTCGCGGAGGAACCAGTGACGACATCCCGCACCGCCACCCGGAGCGACACCCTCGACGAGCTGCGCAGGTGGCTCCTGGAGGAGCACGGCGAGACCGTCGACCCCGACCGCCTGGGCCACGTCCGCACCGAGATCGAACGCGTCGTCCGCGACGGCGTGTCCGGCGCCCTCGTCGAACTCGGATGCTTCCGGGGGGCGATGACCCTCTGGATGCGCACCCTCCTGGACACCCTCGGCGACGACCGGCCGATCCACGTCTTCGACTCCTTCCAGGGCCTGCCGGACACGACTGAGGAGGACGAGATCGTGATGCCGCTGGGCGCGATGTCCGCCGGCATGGCCGAAGTGCGGGCCACCTTCGAGACCTGGGGGCGCACCCCGCCCCTGATGTGCCCGGGCTGGTTCGAGGACACCCTCGCCGAGGGCCTGCCCGACGAGATCGCGTTCGGCTACCTCGACGGCGACCTCTACAGCTCGACCGTCGTCTCCCTGGCGGAGTGCGTCCCGCGCCTGAACCCGGGTGGTGCCCTGATCCTCGACGACTACGCCGACCCCGAGGCCAACCCCCGCACCATCGTCAAGTTCCCCGGTGTCAAACGCGCCTGCGACGAGTACTTCGGCACGCCCTCGCCCGTCGAGGTTCTCATCGGCGAGGGCGATCTCGCCTATGGCCGCTACACCAGACCCCTCGCGTGAACAGCTCTCCCGCCCCGCCACCACACCACGAAAGGTCCGACAGCGCATGGTTGACGTGATCGTCGCGGGCGGCGGCCCGGTCGGCACGATGCTCGCCTGCGAGCTGCGCCTGCACGGCGTCGACGTCGTCGTCCTCGACAAGGAACCCGAGCCGAGCCCGCACTCCCGGGCCTTCCGGCTCCAGCCGCGCACGATGGAGCTGCTGGACTACCGGGGCCTCGCCGAGCGTTTCGTCGACGGCCGCAAGAAGTGGCCCAAGGCCCACTTCGCGGGGCTCCAGCCACTCCTGGAACTCGGCGACCTGCCGAGCCCCCACCCCTATTCCCTGCTGATCCCGCAGGCGGAGACCGAACAGCTGTTGGCGGCCCGCGCCGACGAGCTGGGCGCACCGGTCCGGCGCGGCCACCGTCTCACCGGTCTCGACCAGGGCGGCGACGGCGTCACCGCCGAGGTGAGCGGTCCCGACGGTCCCTACACCCTCGTCGCGCGCCACCTCGTGGGCTGCGACGGAGGCCGCTCCACCGTGCGCCACCTCGCGGGATTCGACTTCCCGGGTACCGAAGCGCAGGTGACAGCGCTCCTGGGGGACGTCCTGCTCGCCGACCGCTCCCAACTGCCGACCGGTGTCCCCGGCACCCTGCGCACCGAACGCGGGTTGCTGATGGCGGTGGCCCTCGAAGCACCGGTCGTACGAGTCCTGACCACCGAATTCCGTCCCCCGCGGGGCGACACGGCCTGCCCGGTGACCATCGCGGAACTGCGGGAATCCGTCGAACGCGTCACCGGATCAGTCGTCGACATCAGCGAGGCCCGCTGGCTCTCGCGCTTCGGCGACGCGACCCGCCTCGCCACCCGGTACCGGCGCGGCCGGGTGCTGCTGGCCGGCGACTCCGCGCACATCCACTTCCCCATCGGGGCCCAGGGACTCAATCTCGGCCTGCAGGAGGCGGTCAATCTCGGCTGGAAACTGGCCGCCACCCTCCGGCGCGGCGCACCCACGGCGCTGCTGGACAGCTACCACGACGAGCGCCATCCGGTGGCCCTGCGCGTGCTGCGCGAGACCCGGGCCCAGCTCGCTCTGATGGACCCCGACCCACGCACCGACCCGCTGCGGGAGATCGTCGGGGAACTGCTGGCCCTGCCCGAGGCCAACCAGCACATCGCCTCGCTGGTCTCCGGCACGGACGTCACTTACGGCGCAGGCCAGGGAGACCACCCGTGGATCGGACGGCCGGCTCCCTCCCTGGAACTGAAGACCGCTGACGGCCCCGTCCGTACGGCAGAACTCCTGCGCACCGGCAACGGCGTGCTGCTCGATCTCGCGGGGACCGTTCCGTCCGAGCGGTACGCCGACCTGCTGGCGTCGCGTTCGGTCACCGCGATCCGTGCCCAGGCCGTGGACGTCCCCGGCGTCGAGGCCCTGCTGATACGGCCCGACGGGCACGTGGCGTGGGCAGGAACGGGCCGTGACCCTGACCTGCCCGTGGTGCTGGAGACCTGGTACGGCCTTGCGGCGCGATGAACACGACTGTGCCCGCACCGGCGCGCACGCGCCGCTCACGAGGAGGAGAACACACCATGACGGAATTCACGCTTGACGACGTCCGCAGAGTGATGCGGAAGTCCGCAGGCGACGACGAGACCACGGACTTCCAGGGCGACATCCTGGACGTCCCCTTCACCGATCTGGGCCTGGATTCGCTGGCCGTGCTGGGGGCGGTCTCGCTCATCGAGCAGCAGTACGGCGTCTCGGTCCCCGACGACCGCCTGCCCGAGGTCAACACGGCGGCACGCATGATCGCCTACGTCATGGCCCAGCTGGGCACCGGCGTGTAGGGCTCCCCGTGGGAATCCTGCCGGGCCCCGTGCTCCGGCGCTCCCTCGCGAGTGGCCGCACGGGGTCCGGCGCGCCCCACGGGGCGCTTCGGCCGACCGGACCTGCACCCCTCCCACTGCCGGTCCCCGCCGCCGCCGGCCGTTCCGGCGGCCTCGCTGCCTCGTCGGTCTGTCTCGTCGGCGCCCTCCGCCGCAGGACGGCACCGGCCCCGCCGTCGGTACGCTGCTCAGGCATCGAGCCGCGGCGGTGTCCCCGCGCAGTGCCGTACGACCGGTTCCACGAACTCCGCGTACGTCCCGCCCAACGCCTCCAACTCGGCCAGGGAGCCCACGAAAGCGATCTCGGCCAGTTCCGGATCGCGCCCGGCAGCGGTCTCCGAGGCGGCGAGCTCCGCGTACCGCTCTCGCACCAGGGCCGCCGGCAGACCCGGGGCGGCGAACAGGAAGCCCACGTCACCGTTGAGGCGCCGCGTCACCCGCCACAGCCTCAGCTCGCCGGGTCCCGTGCCGAGACCGGTCTCCTCCGCCAATTCCCGTGCGGCGTGGCCGTGCAGCACCGGCACGTCGAGCACCTCGTCCTCCGCCGGGGGTTCCACGGCCCCACCCGGCAGCTGCCACCGTCCGGGGGAGGCGGTCGACGACGCCATCCTCCCCACCAGGATGCGCCCGTCCTCGTCCGGCTGCACAACGCTCGCGAAGACGGCCGGCAGTGAGGGGGCGCCGGGCACCTGGCGCAACCCGTGGAAGCGGTAGGTCGTCCGCGCCCACGTGAGGGTCAGATCGTGCGGCTCCTCCCACTCCCATCCCACGCAGCCCACCACCGGCCCGTCGAACAGCAGAGGGTTGGCCTGGGTGACGTCCTCCCAGATCCGGTTCATCTCCTGTTCCTCGTCGTGCGTGGGGACAGGGGGAGCGGTCTCGCGCAGACTCAGGTGACGAACTCTCAACAGTTCAACGCCCGCCGGGGGCAGGGACAGGTCGATCACCGTTCCATGGTGGCACACGCCTCCTCGCGGCAGTCCGCATCCGCCGGGCGCACAGCGTCCCTTCCCGCACGCCTGCGCACGCACCCTCCCGGCCCGGGCCTCCGGGACAGGGCAGAACAGGAGGGCTTGCACGTGCTGCGGCACACCTGGGCCTGGTTCATGCCGGAGGCCCGGAAGTCCGTCGTGGCCTCCGCGCGCCGTCCCGGGTGCTCGGGCACCCCCGCCCTCGGTCACCCCCCGGTTACTATGCTGACTCCATGCCGGAGGCTGGCAGCAACCGGCAGCAAGGGGTGCGCCGCCGCCGACCGGATGCCGGGGGAGTGGGGGAGGACAGCGTGTCTGCCGAGACTCCTCCTGGAGTGATCGTGGAATGCCGGGTGTACGGGATGGGTGGCCCAGGAACATGCTGAGAGAGGTCGTCGCGACCCGCTATGTCACGCCGCTGCGTGAGGGCGGGTCGCTTCCAGGGATCGTCGAGGGCGACGACCTCGGCACGTACGTCATGAAGTTCACCGGCGCGGGGCAGGGGCGCAAGACGCTCGTCGCCGAGATCATCTGCGGGGAGCTGGGCCGCAGCCTGGGGCTGCGCGTGCCCGAGCTCGTGACCATGGAGCTCGACCCCGTCATCGGCCTCTCCGAGCCCGACCAGGAGGTCCAGGAGCTGCTGAAGGCCAGCGGCGGGCTGAACCTCGGCATGGACTACCTGCCGGGTTCGATCGGCTTCGACCCGCTCGCGTACGAGGTCGGACCCGCGGAGGCGGGGCGGATCGTCTGGTTCGACGCCCTGATCAACAACGTCGACCGGTCCTGGCGCAATCCGAACATGCTCGTCTGGCACGGGGACCTGTTCCTCATCGACCACGGCGCGACCATGATCTGGCACCACAACTGGCCCACGGCGCAGGCGTCGGCCGCCAAGCCGTACAACGCCTCCGACCACGCGCTCGCCCCGTTCTCGCCCGACGTGCGGGCCGCGGCCGAGGCGCTTGCGCCCCTCGTCACCGAGGAACTGCTGGCGGAGGTCACCGCTGCCGTGCCCGACGAGTGGCTGGTCGACGAGCCCGGCTTCGCGACCACGGACGAGCTGCGCCGCGCCTACGCGGAGCCCCTGCTGGCGCGTGCCGCCACCGTCCACGAGCGCATCGTCATGGACGCGCCCACCGCCCGCCGCCCCTCGCAGGCGCCCGGCTGGCTCGCCGCCCGGCTGCGCCCCGCCCGGCGCCAGGGCGGACAGGAGGACGCCCGATGAGTGAGCGGGACGTCTACGAGTACGCGCTGCTGCGGGTGGTGCCGCGCGTCGAGCGCGGCGAGTGCTGCAACGCCGGGGTCATCCTCTACTGCCGTGCCCAGTCGTTCATCGCGGCGCGCACCCACCTGGACGAGGCGCGCCTGCGGGCCCTCGACCCGGCGGTCGACCTGGTGGGCGTGCGGGCCGCGCTGGCCGCGGTCGAGTCGGTCTGCGACGGCGGCGCCCAGGCGGGGCAGGCGGCCGGGGACGACGCGGGCCGGCGCTTCCGCTGGCTGATCGCGCCGCGCTCCACGGTCGTGCAGCCGGGGCCCGTGCACACAGGACTCACCGCCGACCCCAAGGCGGAGGCCGAGCGGCTCCTCGACCTGCTGGTGCGCTGAGCCGCGCCGAGGCGGCCCGGGGGGGCGCCGTGGCGCGGCCCCCGCGAGGCCGGTGCCGTTGACACCGCGTGCGCGGCCTTCTAGCGTCTCGTCTGCTGAAGCGACTAAGCGGTCGCTCAGAACCCGCGGGTTTCTAGGGCGAGGAGAACAGGGATGTCCACCACCGAGCAGCGCGTCGCCGTCGTGACCGGGGCGGCGCGGGGGATCGGCGCCGCCACGGCCGTACGCCTCGCGGCAGAGGGCCGCGCCGTCGCCGTACTCGATCTGGACGAGGCGGCCTGCGCCGACACGGTGAAGAAGATCACGGAGGCCGGGGGCACGGCGCTCGCGGTCGGCTGCGACGTCTCCGACAGCGCCCAGGTGGAGGCGGCCGTCGAGCGGGTCGCCGCCGAACTCGGCGCGCCGGTGATCCTCGTCAACAACGCGGGCGTCCTGCGCGACAACCTGCTGTTCAAGATGTCGGAGTCCGACTGGGACACCGTGATGAACGTCCACCTCAAGGGCTCGTTCCTGATGACGCGCGCCTGCCAGAAGCACATGGTGGACGCGGGCTTCGGGCGGATCGTGAGCCTGTCCTCGTCGTCCGCGCTCGGCAACCGCGGCCAGGCCAACTACTCCGCGGTCAAGGCGGGCCTCCAGGGCTTCACCAAGACCCTCGCCAAGGAACTGGGCAAGTTCGGCATCACCGCCAACGCGGTCGCGCCCGGCTTCATCGCCACCGACATGACCGCCGCCACGGCGGCGCGCGTGGGCATGAGCTTCGAGGACTTCACCGCGCTCGCCGTCAGCCAGATCCCGGTGCAGCGCGCCGGGCAGCCTGAGGACGTGGCCAACGCCATCGCCTTCTTCACCGGAGACGCGGCGGGCTTCGTCTCGGGGCAGGTCATGTACGTCGCCGGCGGCCCGCTCAACTGAATCCGAGGACACGAGCCATGACACAGCAGCAGAGGCCGGACACCGGCAGGGTCGCCCTCGTCACGGGCGCGAGCCGGGGCATCGGCTACGGGATCGCGGAGGCGCTCGTCGCCCGCGGCGACCGGGTGTGCATCACCGGCCGTGACGAGGAGGCACTCAAGGAGGCCGTGGAGCGGCTCGGCCCCGACCGGGCCATGGGGGTCGCGGGCAAGGCGCACGACCCCGCGCACCAGGGCGCCGTGGTCGAGCGGGTCATGGAGGCGTACGGCCGGATCGACCACCTCGTCAACAACGCGGGGACCAACCCGGTCTTCGCCCCGCTCGCCGACCTGGACCTGAAGGTCGCGAGCAAGACGTATGAGATCAACGTGCTCTCCGCGCTCGGGCTCGCGCAGAAGACGTGGCACGCCTGGCAGAGGGACCACGGCGGGACGATCGTGAACATCGCCTCCATCGCCGGGCAGAACGCCTCGCCGTTCATGGGCACGTACGGCATGAGCAAAGCGGCGATGCTCAACCTGACGCTCCAGCTCGCGCACGAGTTCGCGCCGGTCGTCCGGGTCAACGCCATCGCGCCCGCCGTCGTGAAGACCAAGTTCGCGCGGATGCTCTACGAGGGCCGGGAGGAGGAGAGCGCGGCGGGCTACCCGATGGGCCGGCTCGGCGTGCCGGAGGACATCGGCGGAGCCGCGGTGTTCCTCACCTCGGACGAGGCGTCCGGCTGGATCACCGGCCAGACGCTGGTGATCGACGGCGGCATCGCCCTGAACGCGGGGTTCTGAGCGACCTGGCACCGTCGCCGGCGGCCGGCCCGTCCCCCCGGGGGCGGCCGGCCGCCGTTGTCAGTGGCGGCCGGTAGGTTCGTGGGCGGTCGACAATTCAGCGAACCACGGAGGATGTTGACGTGACCGACACCGACCTGCTGCCCGAGTCCTGGCGCGGCGTGCTGGGCCCTGAGCTCGACCGGCCCTACTTCGCCGACCTGATGGAGTTCGTGGCCAAGGAGCGGGCGAACGGACCGGTGTACCCGCCGCAGGACGAGGTGTTCGCCGCGCTCGCCGCCACCCCGTACGAGGACGTCAAGGTGCTGGTGCTCGGCCAGGACCCGTACCACGGCGCGGGCCAGGGGCACGGCCTGTGCTTCTCCGTGCGGCCCGGTGTGCGGACGCCGCCGTCCCTGCGGAACATCTACAAGGAGATGAAGGAGGAACTCGGCCACCCGGTCCCTGACAACGGCTGTCTGATGCCGTGGGCGCGACAGGGCGTCCTCCTGCTCAACGCGGTGCTCACGGTCCGTGAGGGCGAGGCCAACTCGCACAAGGGCAGGGGCTGGGAGCAGTTCACGGACGCCGTCATCCGGGCGGTCTCGGACCGGCCCGATCCCGCGGTGTTCGTGCTCTGGGGGGCGTACGCGCAGAAGAAGCTGCCGCTGATCGACCAGGAGCGGCACGCGGTCGTGAAGGGCGCCCACCCGTCGCCGCTGTCCGCGAAGAAGTTCTTCGGCTCCCGTCCCTTCACGCAGATCAACGCGGCCGTCGCTGCGCAGGGGCACACGCCCGTCGACTGGCGCATCCCCGACCTGGGCCGGGCCTGAAGGCGATACGGGCCGACCCCGACTAGCGTCTCCATCGAGCGTTTTGTCTTATTTTCATTGCGCGAAGGTGGAGGCGCCAGGCATGGAGCAGCGGGAGTCGTCCCAGGAGAGCCGTGTGACGAGGATCGGGCAGGCGGTGATCCTGCTGCACGGCGGCGACCGGGAGGAGGCACGTCACCGCATGGGGGCGCTGTGGGCGGAGCTCGGTGACACGGGGGACCCCGTACAGCGCTGCACGCTCGCCCACTACCTGGCGGACGCGCAGGACGACCCCGGGGACGAGCTGGCGTGGGACCTGCGGGCCCTGTCCGCGGCCGGCGGGGACGCGCCCGAGGTGGTGGCCTTCCACCCGGCGTTCCACGCCGACCTCGCCGCGGACTATGTGAAGCTGGACCGGCCCGAGGCGGCCCGGCTCCACCTGGAGCGGGCCCGTGCCTGCGCCCATGTCCTGGGGGACGACGGCTACGGCGACGCGGTCCGCGCCGCCATCGCCCGCCTGGCCCGCCGCCTCTCCCGCCCCTGAGCGTGCCAGGGGACGCGGCCTCCCGGGGCTCAGCGGCCGTAGGTCTCGTGGCAGATCCGGGCCTGAGTGCTGCCCGCGGGCCAGTGGCCGTAGGTCTCGCCCAGGGCGCAGACGCCCGCGGCGGACGAGGGGAGCGCGGAGGGGGCGGGTGCGTATCCGCGGCCGTGTGCCGGGGCGACGGGCTCGGGCCGCGCGGGCCGCTCGGGCCGCGGGGCGGCCGGCGCGGCGCCCTGCCGGGGGGCCTCCTCCCGAGGCCGCGCCGCGGCCGGCCCAGGCCGCGAGGGCGAGGGGGACGGCGTGTGCACGAGGTCCAGCGCCTCGCGCAGCGGGGCCTGCACGATCTGCGGCCTCGCGTCCTCCCCGGCCGAGGGCGCCGCAGTGGCCCCGGGCCGCGGGGCCTGCGCGCCGTCCGCGTGTACGGACACACAGCCCGAGACGGCCGTCACGGCCGCCGAGGCCGCGCCGAGCAGGAGCATCGTCGTGGTTCTCGTTCGTCGCACTCCGGCAACTCTGCTGGCCCGGAGCCCACTTCGGACAGGCATCCGCGCCGATTGAACCCGGATGGATGATCCGCGCCGCGGCGGTGACGCACAGTGGCCCGGCGGGCGGGCGGGCGGGCGGGCGGCGGGCGGGGCGGCGGCGCTTGTCAGTCGCCCGTCGTGCCGTCGAGCGCCTCGCGGATCAGGTCCGCGTGGCCGTTGTGGCGCGCGTACTCCTCGATCATGTGGGTGTAGATCCACCGCAGCGTGAACGGCGCCCCGTCGGGCCGCTGCCGCCGCCCCGCGCCCTCGTCGTCCAGGCCGTGCGCCGCCGCGTGCTCCCGGGCCGCGGCGATTTCCGCCTGCCAGGTCGCGTACGCCTCGGCCCAGGTGTCGTCCTGGCCGGGGTGGAAGTCCCCGTCGACGTCGTCGTCGGTGAAGTAGATGCCCGGCAGACCCTCGTCGTCGAGCGTGTTGCGGAACCAGCCGCGCTCGCACTCCGCGAGGTGCCGTACGAGACCCAGCAGGCTGAGCCCGGACGGCTCGACGGGACGCTGCCGCAGCTGCTCCTCCGTGAGGCCCGCGCACTTGACCGCGAGGGTCGCCCGGTGCAGGTCGAGCCAGCCCTCCAGCATCCGGCGCTCGCCCGCGTCGCCGCGCGGCGCCGGGCCCCTGCGGGCCAGCGCCTCCCCGAGAGTCGGCGGCCCCGCCGCGGCGGTGTCCGGTTCCTGCTGGTGGGCCGGGTGCGTCGTCATGGCATCCATCGTGTCGGACACCGGGCCCGCGCGCGACGCGTTATCCGCTGCCCGCTGCCCGCTGCCCGCTGCCCGCTGCCCGCTGCCCGCTGCCCGCGTATGCTGCCCGGACGGCGCAACCCCGGGAGGATGTTCGTGAAGGTCGGCTGCATCGGGCTCGGCGACATCGCGCAGAAGGCGTACCTGCCGGTGCTCACCGCGCAGCCCGGCGTCGAACTGCACCTCCAGACCCGTACCCCCGCGACCCTCCACCGCACCGCCGCTGCCCACCGGATCCCCGACGCGCAGTGCCACGCCGACCTCGACGCGCTGGTCGCGGCCCGGCCCGACGCGGCGTTCGTGCACGCCCCGACCGCCGCGCACCCCGCGATCGTGGCCCGGCTGCTCGACGCGGGCATCCCCACCTATGTCGACAAGCCGATCGCCGCCGGCTACGCGGACGCGGAACGGCTCGTACGGCGCGCCGAGGAGACGGGCACCGCCCTCGCCGTGGGCTTCAACCGGCGCTTCGCACCGTCCTACGCCCAGTGCGCGGAGCACCCCCGCGACCTGATCCTGCTCCAGAAGAACCGGGTGGGCCTGCCGGGCCCGGCGCGCGAGGTCGTGTTCGACGACTTCGTGCACGTCGCCGACACCCTCCGCTTCCTCGTGCCCGGCACCGTCGACCACACCGACATCCGGGTGCGGGTGCGCGACGGGCTCGTCCACCACATCGTGCTCCAGCTGTCGGGCGACGGCTTCACGGCCATCGGCACCATGAACAGGACCAGCGGCTCCACCGAGGAGATCCTCGAAGTCTCCGGCCAGGACGCCAAGCGCGCGGTGCACGACCTCGCCACCGTCGTCGACCACAAGGGTCAGCCCAGCGTGCGGCGGCGCGGCGACTGGGTGCCCGTCGCCCGCCAGCGCGGCATCGAACAGGCCGCGCTCGCCTTCCTCGACGCCGTACGTGCGGGCACGCGGCTCAGCGCCCGGGACGCGCTTCAGACCCATGAGCTGTGCGAGCGGGTCGTGGCTGCGGCGCGGGCAGCGGGCGCCTGACCTGCGGTCCACCACGCCCCCTGTCCCGCAGGGCCCGGCGCGCGCAGAAGGCGGCCACCACGGCGACCGCGCCGTACACCGCCCAGTCGCCGAACCGGTCGTAGAGCGTGGCGCCGCGCGCCGTCGGGACCGCGTACACGGCGGACGCGCTGCGCGCCGTCGACAGCTCGCCGCCGACCGGCTCGCCGCGCGGCCCGAACACGGCGCTCACCCCCGTCAGCGTCGCGTGCACCACAGGACGGCCCGTCTCCGCGGCCCGCAGCGCGCCCAGGGAGGCGTGCTGGGCCGGGGCCCACGTGTCCTGGAACGTCGCGGTCGACGACTGCACGACCAGCACCTGGGCACCGCGGTTCGCGAGGTTCCTGCTCATGTCGGGGAACGCCGACTCGAAGCAGATCAGCGGCCCCACCCGCAGGGTCCCGCCGCCGCGCCCGGCCACCGGAAGCACCACCTGCCGCCGCCCCGCCACCCGGTCCTGCCCGGCCGCCCTGCCGACCGAGGTGGCCCAGCCGAGCAGGGGCCGCGCGGGAATGTACTCGCCGAACGGCACCAGCCGCATCTTGTCGTACGAGGGACCCGTGGGCCCCCGGGGGCCCATCAGCTCGCTCCGCTTGAAGATGCCGCGGCGGCCCAGGGCGTCGGTGCCCGGCGCGTCGATGTTGACCAGGACGTCCGCGCCGACCGTTCGGGACAGGGCCGCGAGCCGCCGCCCCAGCGACGGATGCGTCGCCAGGGAGTGCGTCACACTGCTCTCGCCCCACACCACCAGGTCGACCCGGTCGCCCGCCACCCGCCTGGTCAGCTCCTCGCTCCTGGCGAACCGCCGCTGCGGCGCGCCCGCGGCCCGGGACACGATGCCCGGCTGCACCACCGCGATTCGCGCCGTGCCCGAGAGCTGCGGCACCGGCGCCCACGCCCAGACCGCGCCCATCGCCGCCGCGCCCGCGACGAGCGCCGCCACCGCGGCCAGGCGCGCCGCCGCGGAGACCACGAGCAGCGCCACCGCGACATTCACCGCCACCACCAGCAGGCTCACCAGCCACACCCCGCCCACCGATGCCAGGCGCAGCGCAGGAGCGACCTGCCACTGGCTCGCACCGAGTACGCCCCACGGCCCGCCGAGCCCCTGCCAGGACCTGACGAGCTCCACCAGCAGCCAGGCCGACGGCACCACCGCGAGCGCCGCTGCCGCCCTGCCGGGAGCCGGCGGCCCCCCTGCGCCGCCGAGCAGCGAGCGCACCAGCATCCCCCAGGGCGCCCACAGCAGCCCGAGCAGCGCGCCGAGCACCAGCACGAACACATGGAGGCTGCCGAACAGCCAGTGGTGCACCGCCACCATGTAGCCCGCGCCGCCGAGCCAGCCCTCCACGGCCGCGCGGCGGCGCGTGGGCGCGCCCCGTACCAGCAGCAGCCACGGCACCAGGGCCACATAGGCGCACCACCACAAGGCCGGCGCGGGAAACGCCAGCGCGGGCAGCGCCCCCGCGCACAGGGCCGCGGCGCCCCGCCGCCACGCGGGAGCGCGCGGCCCCCGGGGCCGCGGGCCGCCGCGCCGTTCCACCGGACCGACAGGAACCGGCATGCCGAGCCTCCTCGCCGTGCGTGCCCCCCCGCCGCGTCCACTGTGCACCCGCCCCTGCCCGTCATCCCTACCCGGCGCGGCGCGCCGTGCCCGCCGGCTCACACGGCCGCGCCGCGCACGCCCCCTCCTGCCGTCCGCGCGATCCGCCCGGAGGCCGGCCAACCCGCTTGTGGCCGACGGCCCTTGGGCGCCACGGCGGCGCGGCCCCGGCCACTTGACGGGGTACCGTCCGCGCAACGCGGCTTACGGGGTGGGACGGATGAGACTCTGCTTTCTGGCGGAGGAGCAGTACCGACACGACGCCATGCCCGTCGAGGTGAGGGGCCGTCTGGCGGCCTGGGGGCACCGGGTGGACGTGGTGCGGCCCGGCAGCTCCCTCGTGCGGGTCTCCGAGGCGGTGCGCGCGGGCAGCCACGACGCCTGGGTGCTCAAGACCGTGTCGGGCGGCCCCGGGCCCACCCTGCTGGAGGCGGCCGGCGGTCGGCCTGACCACGGTCAACGACGCCCGCGCCATCCGCGGCGTACGGGACAAGGCGCTGGCCGACGCGATCGGCCGCAGCCGCGGACTGCCGGTCCCCGTCACCTGGGCGGCGGCCCGCTGGCAGACGCTGGCGGATCCCGGCCGCCGAGTTCCCACTGGTCACCAAGCCCGCGGCCGGCAGCTCCGGCCGCGGCGTGCACCTCGTGAGGACCCGGGAGCGGCTGCGTGAACTGGGGGCGGGCCGCGCCGACGAGAGCCTGCTGATCGCCCAGCCGTACGTGCGCAACCCGGGCACCGACCTCAAGGTCTGCTCCGTCGCGGGGGATCTCTACGCCACCGAGCGCGCCTCGCCCGCACCGTGCCCGAGCGCAGGGTGGCGCTGCCGCGCGAGGTGGCGGCGATCGCCGCGCGGCGATGCGAGGTGTACGGGCTCGACGTTTACGGGGTCGACATGATCGACGCGGGCGGCGGGACGCCGCTGATCGTGGAGGTCAACGCCTTCCCCGGCGCGCGGCCGGCCGGGCGCGCGCGGCGCTCGCCGCGCTGGCGCTGCGCGCCGCCGAGGAGGGCGCGGCGGGGGAGCGGGCCTGGTGGCGCCCTGGGCGGCGAGCGCCCCCTTGCGCAGGGGGCCTGACGCGGTGTGCCACCCTCGTTACAATGTCGGGATGATCTTCATTACCGTCAAGTTCCCGGTGAAGCCGGAACACGCCGACACATGGCCGGAGAAGGTGGCCGACTTCACGGCCGCGACGCGAGCCGAGCCCGGCAACCTCTGGTTCGAGTGGTCCCGCAGCCTTGAGGACCCGAACACCTACGTGCTGGTGGAGGCGTTCAAGGACGACGCGGCCGCGGCCCATGTGAACTCGGACCACTTCAAGGCCGCCATCGCGACGATGCGGCCCCTGGTGAGCCGTACGCCGGACATCGTCAGCACCACGATCGAGGGTGCGACGGGATGGAGCGCGATGGGCGAGCTGACGATCGACTGAGGACCGGCGGGCGCCGGCCGGGGCGCGCCCCGGCCGGACCGTCAGGCGGCGCTCTCGACGTGGCCGACCGCGGCGGCCCACTCCAGCAGGAGGACCTCGTACGCCTCGGCGGGCCAGGTCCCGTCGGCCGCATCGACCAGGGCGCGGATGCGCTCGTTGGTCGCCGCGGCGTCGGACACCCTGCGGGGCGAGGCCGGGGTGGCGGAGGACTTGGACATGCGACCAGCTTAAAACCCCCTCACGCCGATCGTGACCGTTCTGTGAGCGTTCTTGGTCACACGCCGAGACGGAACAGTGCTGTGCGTCACGTCCTTACAGGGCAACCCCGCGACCCCCTGAGCCGTCTCAGGCCGCCGACTCTCCCGCGTGCGGACCGAGCGTGTCCGTACTGACCAGGAAGAACAACACGACCCCCAGCGCGACGCGGTACACCACGAACGGCATGAAGGACCGGGACGAGATGAACCGCATGAACCACGCGATCACCGCGTACCCCGAGGCGAAGGCGATCAGCGTCGCCAGCGCCGTGGGCCCCCAGGCCACCTGGCCTCCGCCCGCGTCCTTGAGTTCGTACACCCCGGAGGCGAGCACCGCGGGCATCGCCAGCAGGAACGAGTACCGTGCCGCCGACTCCCGCGTGTACCCCATCAGCAGGCCGCCCGAGATGGTCGCGCCCGACCGCGACACCCCGGGCACCAGCGCGAGCGCCTGGCAGCAGCCGTAGACCAGGCCGTCCCTGACCCCGAGGTCGCGCAGGTCCTTGCGCGCCCGTACGGCGCGGTGCCTGCCGCCGCGCTCGTCCCTGGCGGCCAGCCGGTCCGCGACGCCCAGCACGACACCCATCACCACCAGCGTCGCCGCGATGAGGCGCAGATCGCGGAAGGGCCCCTCGATCTGGTCCTTGAGCGTGACGCCCAGCACACCGATCGGCACCGAGCCCACGATCACCAGCCAGCCCGTCCTGGCGTCGTGGCCGGCCCGCACCGACCGGTCCACCAGGGACCGAGCCCAGGCGGACACGATCCGCGCGATGTCCTTCCTGAAGAAGATCAGCACCGCCGCCTCCGTGCCGATCTGGGTGACCGCGGTGAACGCGGCCCCCGGGTCGTGCCACCCGGCGAACGCGGCCGTCAGCCGCAGGTGCGCGCTGGACGAGATGGGGAGGAACTCGGTGAGCCCCTGGACGAGCCCGAGGACCACGGATGCGAACCAGGACATGAGGAAGCCAGCCGCCAAGGGTCGAGGTGCGGGGGGACCGGTGGGAGCAGCAGCGTACCGTTTGTAAAGGAAGTGCAATGTCGCACCTCGGCACCGGCGTTCGCGACCGGCGCCGGGGTGCCCGAGGCGAGGAACCACCCGCACCATGGCGCCAGAAGATCCGGTACTGCCCGGCAGGACGGGCCACGCGGCCCTGCTCACCCTCAACAGGCCCCGCGCGCTCAACGCGCTCACCCACCGGATGGTCGGCCTCGTCGACGAGGCCCTGACCGCGTGGGAGCACGACGACACCGTGCGCGCCGTCGTCGTCAGGGGAGCGGGTGAGCGCGGCCTGTGCGCGGGCGGCGACATCCGCGCGGTCCGCGAGGACGCGCTGGCCGGCGGCGCCGCGTCCCCCGCGTTCTGGCGCGACGAGTACCGGCTCAACGCGCGCATCGCCCGCTACCCCAAGCCCTATGTCGCCTTCATGGACGGGATCGTGATGGGCGGCGGCGTCGGCATCTCGGCCCACGGCGGCCTGCGTGTCGTCACCGAGCGCTCCCGCGTCGCCATGCCGGAGACCGGCATCGGCCTCGTCCCCGACGTCGGCGGCACGTTCCTGCTCTCCCGCGCGCCCGGCGAGCTCGGCACCCATCTCGCCCTGACCGGCGAGGCGGTGGGCGCGTCCGACGCCGTGCTGTGCGGGCTCGCCGACCACGTCGTGCGCTCGGCCGACCTGCCCGCGCTCACCGAGGCCCTCGGCGAGACCACGCCGCGCCAGGCGGTGCGCGCGTTCGCCGCCGAGCCCGCCGAGGGCAGCCTCGCCGCCCGCCGCGACTGGATCGACACCTGCTACGCCTGCGACGACGTGGAGGAGATCGTCGCCCGCCTCACCGGCCACGGCGACCCCGCGGCGAAGGAGGCGGCGGAGACGCTGCTCACCCGCTCGCCCACCGCACTCAAGGCGACGCTCGCCGTGCTCCGCGCGGCCCGCGCGCTGCCCACCCTGGAGGCCGCGCTCGACGCCGAGTACCGGGCCTCCTGCGCCGCGCTCGCCCTGCCCGACGAGCCCGCGGGCGTCCGCGCCCAGATCGTCGACAAGGACCGCAGGCCCCGCTGGTGCCCCGCGTCCCTGCGCGAGGTCGAAGAGGCCGACGTCGCACGTTTCTTTGCGGAGCCGCCAGGCGGTGGGCTCGGCCTCGCCGCCGCCCTCGGCTGACCCGGGCGGCGCGGACGCGGGTGCCGTCAGGCGCCCGCGCGCGGCGGCCGGTCGTCGCCGTGCGCCCGCGCCGCAGCGCCGAGCCGGTGCCGCTTGCGCCAGGCGACGACGCACGCGGCGGCGGCCGAGACCGCGATGAACGCCGTCGCGACCACGAAGGCAGGCGAGGCGGGCGACCCGGCCGTGGACCCCGCCACCACGTACGCCGCCGTGTTCGGCACCGAGCCGAGCCCGGTGGCGACGAGGAACGAGGGCCACCTCATCCGCGAGACCGCCGCGCCGTAGTTGACCGCGGCGAACGGCACCCCGGGAAACAGCCGCAGCGCCAGCATCGAACGGAAGCCGTACCGGCTCATCAGCCCGTCGGCCGCCGTCAGCCACCGGCCCCGCACGAGCGGGCGCAGCGCGCCCTGCCCGAGCACCCGCCCGAGACCGAACGCGATCCCCGCGGCGAGCACCGTGCCCGCGATCGCCGCCGCGAGCCCCGCAGCTGTCCCGAGCAGCGCGCCCGCCGCCGCGTTCAGCAGCGGCCTCGGCGCGAAGGCCGCCGCGCACAGCCCGTACACCGCCGCGAACAGCGCCGCGGCGAGCAGCCGGTCGGCGGGAGCGGCGCCGCCGCCCGACAGCAGGTGCTGCGGCCGGTAGACCGCCACGAGCGCGGCGGCCGCCCCCAACACCGCGACCAGCAGCGCGAAACGACCCCACGGAGACAGCAGCCCGCGCAGGATCCGCGAAGACGCGCGGGCCGCGGCGGGCCGGGAAGCGGTGTCGAGCACGCCCGGAGACTAGCCGACCCGCCCGCAGCCGCGCCGCGGTGCGCCCGAGGGGAGGCGCCGGCGCGAGGCGAAATCCGTTCGACGGGGGCCCGCCCGCCGAGGGACGATCTGACGCATGGTCCGGCACGCCTTCCCCGCAGCGCCGTCCGCCGTCGCGGACGCGCCGAAGGCTGCCCCGCACGCCCACCTGGCAGCGGCCGCACCCGGCGGCGCCCGAAGCTGACCCTCCCCGGAAAGACCGGCGGACCCCGCAGGGGGAGGGTCGGCAGGGCCTTCGGGGTCCCGAGAGCAGCCAGGGAACATCGAGCCAGGAAGCCACACCCCCATGCCCAAGACGGCATACGTGCGGACCAAGCCGCACCTCAACATCGGCACCATGGGCCACGTCGACCACGGCAAGACCACGCTCACCGCCGCCATCACCAAAGTGCTCAGCGAGCGGGGCGGCGCCGTGTACACCCCCTTCGGCCGGATCGACCGGGCCCCGGAGGAGGCGGCGCGCGGCATCACCATCAACATCGCGCACATCGAGTACGAGACCGGCACCCGCCACTACGCGCACGTCGACATGCCGGGCCACGCCGACTACATCAAGAACATGGTCACGGGGGCCGCGCAGCTCGACGGCGCGATCCTCGTCGTCTCCGCGCTCGACGGGATCATGCCGCAGACCGCGGAGCACGTCCTGCTCGCCCGGCAGGTCGGCGTCGACCACATCGTCGTCGCCCTGAACAAGGCGGACGCCGCGGACGGGGAGCTGACCGACCTGGTGGAGCTGGAGGTGCGCGAACTGCTCACCCGCCACGGCTACGGCGGCGACGCCGCCCCCGTCGTGCGGGTGTCCGGCCTCGGCGCCCTCGGCGGGGACCCGCGCTGGAGCGCGCAGATCGAGGCGCTGCTCGACGCCGTCGACACCTATGTGCCGACGCCGGTCCGCTACACCGACGCGCCGTTCCTGCTGCCCGTGGAGAACGTCCTGACGATCACCGGTCGCGGCACGGTCGTGACCGGAGCGGTCGAGCGCGGCACCGTACGCGTCGGAGACCGGGTCGCCGTGCTCGGCCCCGACACGGAGACGGTCGTCACCGGCCTCGAAACCTTCGGCAAGCCGATGGACCTCGCGCAGGCCGGGGACAACGTCGCGGTGCTGCTGCGCGGCCTGCCGCGCGACGCGGTACGGCGCGGCCACGTCGTCGCGGAGCCCGGCAGCGTCGTCCCGGGCCGCCGCTTCACCGCGCGGGTCTACCTGCTGTCCGCGGCAGAGGGAGGCCGCACCACCCCGGTCGCCACCGGCTACCGGCCGCAGTTCTACCTCAGGACCGCGGACGTCGTCGGTGACGTCGACCTGGGCGCGAGCGCCCTGGCACGGCCCGGCGAGACGGTCGCCATGACCGTCGGGCTCGGCCGGGACGTGCCGCTGGAGTCCGGGCTCGGCTTCGCGATCCGCGAGGGCGGCCGCACGGTCGGCGCGGGCACCGTGACCGAGGTGCTCTGAACCCCGGCAGGACGCCGGGGCGGTGCGGGGGGCGGTACGCGGCCCCCGCACCGCCTCCAGGACAATGGGACGGTGAGCGAAGCGACAGAGCCGGTCCCCGTCACGCGCGCCGTCGACTCCGGCACCGCGCGCCTGCTGCCCGACGTGGACGGCGGGCGCGCCTGGCTGCTCACCGTCGACGGCGCGCCGCAGTCGTACGTGGACCTCGACGACCCCGGGCACCTGGAGTTCGAGTACGTGCGCCGCATCGCCCACGTCCTGGACACCGCGGCGCCCGCGGGCGCGCCGCTCGCCGCCCTCCACCTCGGCGGCGGTGGCCTCACCCTGCCCCGCTACGTCGCCGCCACCAGGCCCGGCTCGGCCCAGGACGTCATCGAGGCGGACGCGGGACTCCTCGCCCTCGTCGCGGAGCACCTGCCGGTGCCGGACGGCGCGGGCATCGCCGTCCACCACGCGGACGCCAGGCGGTGGCTCGCCGAGGCGCCCGCCGGCAGCGCGGACGCGGTGGTGGCCGACGTGTTCGGCGGCTCACGCGTACCCGCGCACGTGACCACCGTGGAGTTCGCCGCCGAGGCGGCCAGGGTGCTGCGGCCCGGCGGCGTCTGCGTGGCCAACCTCGCAGACGGCGCCCCCTTCCCCTTCCTCCGCTCCCAACTTGCCACCTACCGCGAGGTGTTCGCGGAGATCGCGCTCGTCGCCGAGCCCTCGGTGCTGCGCGGCAGGCGCTTCGGCAACGCGGTGCTCGTCGCGTCGGCGGCACCGCTCGACACCGCCGCGCTCGCTCGCAGGACGGCGGCGGACGCCTTCCCCGCACGGGTCGAGGAGGGCGCCGCGCTGCGCCGCTTCACCGGCAGGGCCGCCCCCGTACGCGACGACGCGGCGCACCCCTCACCCCGCCCGCCCGACGGGGCCTTCAGCATCGGCTGAGGCCGCGGGCCCCGGCACGGCCGGAAGCCCGCCCCGCGCCGGCGCGTCCGCCCCGCGCCGTGCGATGCGGCGCACATCCGGCACGCACAGCACGGCCGCGGTGAGCAGCACCACGCAGCCGGCCGCGCCCCACAGCGCCGCACCCCGGCCGAACGCGCCCTGCGTGGGCCCCGCGAGCGCCGTCGCCACCGGCACCAGGGCCATCGACCCGAGCCAGTCGTACGACGAGACCCGCGACAGCTTCTCCTCGGGGATCTCCTGCTGGAGCGCGGTCATCCAGCCCACCCCGAACACCTCGACCGACGCACCCGCCACGAACATGGCCGCCGCGAGCACCGCCGCGGGCACCGGCACGGCGAGCGCCGTCAGCGGCAGCGCGAACGGGAAGATCCCCAGCGTCCCCGCGAGCAGCATCCGGCGCGGCTGCCACTTCGCCATCGCCAGCGCGCCGAGCACCGTGCCCGCGCCGAACGCCGCGTTCGCCGCGCCCCAGGGGCCGGCGCCGCCGTAATGGTCCCGTGCGACGAGCGGCCCGTACACCGCCTCGCCGGCCACGGCCACGGCGTTGACGACGGAGAACTGCGCGACGACCGACCACAGCCAGGGGCGCGAGACGAACTCCCGCCAGCCGTCGCGCAGATCCGCGAACACGCCGCCGCCCGGCGCACGCGGCGGCACATGGCTCAGGTCGAGGAACGACCGCAGCGCACCCGCGACCAGGAACGCGGCGGAGTCAGCCGCGAGCACCCAGCCGGGCCCCAGCCAGGCGACCAGCGCCCCGCCGAGCGCGGCGCCGCCGATCGACGCCCCGTTGACCGCCATGCGGAAGACGGCGAAGGCGCGCCCGGCGCGCTCGGTCTCCACGCTCGACATCAGCATGCCCTCGGACGCCGGGCCGAACAGCGCCTGCCCCGTGCCGCCGAGCGCCGAGAGCACCACCATGTGCCACAGCTGTGGGTGCCCGAGCAGCACGAGCGCGCCGAACGCGCCCTGCGACACGCAGCTCAGCGCGTTCGCCGCGACCATCACCCGGTGGCGCGGGATCCGGTCCGCCAGCGCGCCGCCCACCAGGACGAACAGCACCATCGGCAGCGTGCGCGCGGTGGCCACGAGGCCCACACCGCCCGCCGTGCCGCCCGCGGAGAGCACCGCGAAGGCGGAGGCGATCAGCGCGCCCTGCGAGCCGAGCTGGGAGATGACGGCGGCGGTCGAGAGCAGCGCGTAGTTGCGGGAGGGGGGCCGGGGCACCCTGGGACCGTGGCGGCTCGGTCCTCCTCCCGCAACCGGTTTTCCGCGCGCCTTCACCGCGCCGCGCGGCCCGGTGAGGAGAGCCGCTGACGCACCCGGCGCACGGAACCGTTACTGCACCGAGCCCGCGGGCAGCCGCACCGTGCTGAGGATGCGCATCATCACCGTGTCGGGCACCTCGTCCTTCACGCCGTGCGCGCCGTACATCACCCACGTCGTGTAGTCGCCCTTGCCGTTGATGAAGGTGAAGGCGAGCGACTTGCCGTCGCTGTCGCACTTGCCGTGCTTGGTCAGCCCCTTGGTGGTGGCCGTGGCGTAGCTGCCCTTGAGCCCGGACGCCGTGGTGTACGGGGTCGCCTTGCTGACCTTGATCTTCCGGTGGACGGACGACTCCGGCTCGTGCTGGCCGTACGCGGCGAACGCCCAGGTCCCGGCCTCGGCGACGGCCGCGCTCCCGGTGTCCTTCGCGCCCTTGCCGCCCTTCGTGCCGGCCGCCGCGAGCGCCGTGTCGTCGGTGCCGCCGCTCGACGACTTCGCCTCGCACCACTTCGGCTGCAGCTCCGCGGGCGCGGAGAACAGCGCGAGGGCGGAGCCGTCGCCCTTCTTCTCGTTGTCGAAGCCCTGGTAGGTGCCGGGCGACTCCACGTTCCAGCTCGGCGGCACATCGAACTCGGTGGCGTGCGTCGGGTTGGTCACGACCTTCCACCCGGCGATCGTCGGCTTCGCCGCCGTGCCGCCGCGCGGGTTGTCCGCGGGCGCGGAGGCCGGGGCCGAGGAGGGCGCCGACGGCTTCGCGGGCTTCTTGTCCGCGTAGACCTGCGGACGCGTGTCGTCCTTGTTCGCCACGAGGTACGTGCTGACGCCCGCCGCCGCGAGGACCGCGACCGCGCAGCCCACCGCGATCAGCGTCGTGCGGCGCTTCCCGCCGCCCTGCGGCTTCTGCGGGCCCTGCCCGCCGTACACCGGGACGGTCTGCTGCTGGTACGGGTTGGGCTGCTGCCCGTACCCGGGCTGCTGGGCGTAGGGCTGCTGCCCGTAGTCCGGCTGCTGTCCGTACCCGTATCCGGGCTGCTGTCCGTAGCCCGGCTGCGGCTGCTGCTGGTACGGATTCTGCTGCCCCGCAGGGCCGAAACCGGGCTGTTGAGGCGTCGGCTGCTGGTACGGGTTCTGGTCCTGCGCGTTGTGCTCGCCCCCGGGCGGCTGCTGTCCTGGCCACATGGCGCACCACGATAGAGCGGCGGGGGCACCGGGAGTGCCCCCGTGGTGTCACGGTCCTGTCGCATCCTGTGTCAAGGACCGGCACGGGGCGAGATCCGGCCACGCCCGGAGCCCCCGCCGGAGCAGGTAGGCTGATCCGGCCAGGGCACGGGGGACATGAGCGGGAGGAACCTGCGTTGGACGTCCAGGGGTGGCTCGAGACCGTTCCTGCGGTGAGCATCTACCTGCTGGTGGCGATCGTCATCGGGGTGGAGAGCGTCGGCATCCCGCTGCCAGGGGAGATCGTCCTCGTCGCGGCGGCACTGCTGGCCTCCCAGCACGGCCACATCAACCCCTACGTGCTCGCCGCGTGCGCCTCGGCGGGCGCGGTCGCCGGGGACTCCACGGGGTACGTCATCGGCCGCAGAGGCGGCAGGCCGCTGCTCGCGTGGCTGGCCCGCAAGTTCCCCAGGCACTTCGGCGAGTCCCATGTGGCCGTGGCCGAGCGGTCGTTCGAGAAGTGGGGCATGTGGGCCGTCTTCTTCGGCCGCTTCATCGCCCTGCTGCGGATCTTCGCGGGGCCGCTGGCCGGCGTGCTGAAGATGCCGTACTGGAAGTTCCTCATCGCCAACCTGCTGGGCGGCGTCGTCTGGGCCGGCGGCACGACCGTCGTCGTGTACGAGGTCGGCAAGGTCGCGGAGGACTGGCTGAAGCGGTTCTCGTACGCCGGGCTCGGCGTCGCCGTGCTGATCGGCCTCGCGTCGATGCTGGTCGTCAGGCGGCGGACCAGGAAGGCCACGCAGAAGGCGGCGGCCGAGGCCGGGGCGGAGGAGAGCGTGCCGGTCTCCACCACCGCGGGCGACTGACCGCCGGCGACCGACCCGGGCGCCGCCGCCCCGCGGACTCCCGGCGCCCTCCCGCCGGCCCGAGCCCCCTCACGCCACGTGGCCAGGACTCGGCTGTCACCGGTCGTTAACGGTCAATAGCCTGTCCCTCACCGACCGTTACCGGCCACCCGACGCGAGGGGCACCCGCCATGGCAACACAGCAGATCCCCGACATCCTGTCGCCCGCATTCGCCAGGGACCCGTACCCGGCCTACCGGACGATGCGCGAGGACGTCCCGCTGGTCTGGCACGAGGCGACCCAGAGCTATCTGATCTCCCGGTACGAGGACGTCGAGCGCGCCTTCAAGGACCGGGACGCCGTCTTCACCACCGACAACTACGACTGGCAGATCGAGCCGGTGCACGGCAGGACGATCCTCCAGCTCAGCGGACGCGAGCACGCCGTGCGCAGGGCCCTGGTCGCGCCCGCCTTCCGCGGCGCCGAGCTCCAGCGGAAGTTCCTGCCGGTGATCGAGCGCAACGCCCGCGAACTGATCGACGGCTTCCGGCACACCGGATCCGTCGACCTGGTGGACGGCTTCGCCACCCGGTTCCCCGTCAACGTGATCGCGGACATGCTCGGCCTCGACAAGTCCGACCATCCGCGCTTCCACCGCTGGTACACCGCGGTCATCGCGTTCCTCGGCAACCTCTCGGGCGACCAGGAGGTCGCCGCGGCGGGGGAGCGCACCAGGACCGAGTTCGCCGAGTACATGATCCCGATCATCCACGCGCGCCGCGACCGCCTCGGCGACGACCTGCTCTCCACCCTGTGCAGGGCCGAGGTCGACGGCGTGCGGATGAGCGACGAGGACATCAAGGCGTTCTGCAGCCTGCTGCTCGCCGCGGGCGGCGAGACCACCGACAAGGCCATCGCCTCGATCTTCGCCAACCTGCTGCGCCACCCCGACCAGCTGGCCGCGGTGCGCGCCGACCGGAGCCTGATCGCCCGCGCCTTCGCCGAGACCCTGCGCTACACCCCGCCCGTCCACATGATCATGCGGCAGACGGCGAAGGAGGTCGAGGTCAGCGGCGGCACCATACCGGCGGGCGCCACCGTGACGTGCCTGATAGGGGCCGCCAACCGGGACGCGGACCGCTACCGCGACCCCGACACCTTCGACATCTTCCGCGACGACCTCACGACCACGACCGCCTTCTCCGCCGCCGCCGACCACCTGGCGTTCGCCCTCGGCCGGCACTTCTGCGTGGGCGCCCTGCTCGCCAAGGCCGAGGTGGAGACGGGCGTCGACCAGTTGCTCGACGCGATGCCCGACGTGCGGCTCGCGGACGGCTTCGACCCGGTCGAGGAGGGCGTGTTCACCCGCGGCCCGAAGTCCCTGCCCGTGGTCTTCACCCCCGCGGCCTGACCGCGGCGCCCGCGCCGCCGCGCCCCGGTCCTCCCCAGCGGGCGGGCCGGGGCGCGGGGCGCGGGCACGGCGACCGCCCGGGGCCCGGCCTCAGTGCAGCACCGGCGTGAAGCCCACCGGCAGGTCGGCGAGCCCCCGCATCCACACGGACGGCCGCCACCGCAGCTCGTGCGGCTCCACGCCGAGCACCACGTCGGGCAGGTGCTCCATCAGCGTCTCCACCGCCGTCCGCGCGATCACGTCCGCCAGCTGCGGCGCGGGGAACGGGCAGCGGTGCTCGCCGTTGCTGAACGACAGGTGCGCCGAGTTCTCCGCACCCGCAGGCCCCTCGGGCCACACCTGCGGGTCGGTGTTGGCGGCCGCGAAGCTCAGCACCACGCAGTCGCCCGCCTTGATCTGCCGGCCGCCGAGCTGCGTGTCCCGCACCGCCCACCGGCCGATGAAGTTCTGCGTCGGCGTGTCCAGCCACAGCACCTCGTTGAGCGCCTGCCCGACACTGAGCTTGCCGCCGGCCACCGTGGTCGCGAACCGGTCGTCGGTGAGCAGCAGCCGCAGGGTGTTGCCGATCCAGTTGGCCGTGGGCTGCTGCGCCGCCGCGATGACCGTGATGACGTCCTGCACCACCGCCTCGTCGTCGAGCCCCGCGGGGTCGAGCAGCATCCGCGAGGTCACGTCGTCGCCGGGTGCCGCGCGCTTCTCCTTCACCAGCCGCTCGATGCGCGCCTGCACCCTGCCGTACGCGGCGACCGGGTCCTCGCCCTCGTGCGCGTCGAGCGAGAGCCGCAGGTCCCGTACGAGTTCCTCGGTGTCGACGCCGCTCGCGGGCATGCCGCACAGCCGGACGACGGCGCGCATCGGCAGCGGGTGCGCGTACGACGCCATCAGCTCCGCCTGGCCGCTGCCGGCGAACGCGGCGATCAGCAGGTCCCCGATCTCCTGGCAGGCCGACGCCAGCTCCATCTGGTCGACGGCGTCGAGGGCCCGGCTGACCACGCCGGCCCGCAGCCGGTGCTCGTCCCCCTCGACGAACAGCACCGAGGGCTGGTAGCCGACGAACGGCAGCAGCGGCCAGTCGGCCGGGATGGCGTCCCACTGGTTCCAGCGTCGCGAGTCCCGGGCGAACAGCTCGTCGTGCCCGGTCACGTACGAGACCTCGTTGTAGCCGAGGACGAGCCACGCCGGGATGTCGTTGTCCAGCAGCACGGGCGCCACGGGGCCGTGGTCCCTGCGCAGCGACCGGTACAGCTCCGAGGGGGTCTGCTGGTAGGCGAGGCCGCTCAGCCTGACTCCCGTCGCACGGGCGGGGCAGCCGGCCGGCGGGCCGCCCTCGGCGTGCGGCGGCGCGGAGTCGGTCATGGGGTCATCTCCCGGGCCATGGCCAGTTCGTAGAGGTGGTCGACGAGGGTGATCAGGACGTGCTTGCCGGAGGAGCGCACCCGCGCGTCGCAGTCGATCAGCGGCACGTCGTCGGAGAGCGAGAGCGCCTGCCTGATCTCGTCGAGCGAGAAGGACGACGTGTCGTTGTCGAAGCGGTTCACCGCGACGACGAACGGCGTCCTGTGGTGTTCGAGCCGGTCCACCGCGTACCAGGAGTCGCTCACGCGGCGGGTGTCGACCAGGACGACCGCGCCCAGCGTGCCGGAGAACAGCCGGTCCCACAGGAACCAGAAGCGCTCCTGCCCGGGGGCGCCGAACAGGTAGAGCACCATGCGCTCGTTGAGGCTGATGCGGCCGAAGTCGAACGCGACGGTCGTGGTGGTCTTGGCGACCATGCCGTCCGTCTCGTCGACGCCGACCCCGGCCTGCGTCATGACTTCCTCCGTGTTGAGCGGCCTGATCTCGCTCACCGAGCGGACCAGGGTGGTCTTGCCCACCCCGAACCCGCCCACCACGACGATCTTCAGGCCGGTCTCCGCCGCGTCGTCGAGCGGTGTGCGGCCTGGCAGTTCAGAGACTGCGGAGTCCATGGAGCACCTCCTTCAAGAGGACGGAGTCGGGCAGCGAGGCGGCGGGGCGCGCACCGTGCGGGTGGCGTGCGGTGATCCGGCCCGTCGCGTGCAGGTCGGTGAGGAGGATGCGGACCACCGTGACCGGCATCCGCAGCTCGGCGGCGATCTCCACGACGGCCGTGGGGTGGCGGCACAGTTCGAGGATGCGCACGTGCTCGGACTGGAGCCCCGCCGCCGGCTCGCTCTCGCTGACGATCAGGGTGACGAGGTCGAAGACCGTGTCGTCGGCGCTGCTGCGACCGCCCGTGACCATGTAGAGCCGGTCGGGGGACCCGATGTCGACGGGGCGCCGCGTCATGACGCGGCGCGCTCCGCCGGGGTGCGGGGCTCGGCCCGCAGGTGGTCCCCGATCTGCTCGATCATCTCCGTCATCTGGTGCCCCACCATGCCGGCGTCCGCGCCGTCCTCGGCGATCACGGCCAGGTGGGCGCCGTCCCCCGCCTCCACGATGAACAGGAGGCCGCCGTGGAACTCCGTCATGGAGTGGCGCACCCCGCCGCCGCCCCCGCCGAACTCGACGGACGCGCCCTGCGCGAGGGCCTGGATGCCCGAGCAGATGGCCGCGAGCTGGTCGGCCTGGTCGACGGTGAGATGGCGGCTCCAGCAGAGTTTGAGCCCGTCCCGCGAGAGCACCAGGGCGTGCCGGGTCCCGGGGGTGCGCTCCAGCAGGTTCTCCAGGAGCCAGGTCAGGCTGCTGTCTGTGGTCTGCATGCGTGGTCTCACGATTCCTGAGAGGTGTCGGACGGTCCTTGCTGAGGGCGCTGCGAGCGGTGGAAGGCGCCGAACTGCTCTCCCGCGCCCCTGCCGGGGGCCGCCACGCGCGGCGACGGCACGTCCTGGTGCCTGTCCCGGTCGGCGGCCGCCATGGTCCGCCCAGGCGGGCGCACCGGGAGGCCGCCCGGGGTGGCGACCCGCGGGCCGCCGCTGTACTGCGGGGAGGCGACGGGCGCGGCGGCCCTTGCCGGGGCGGTCCTCGCCGGGGCGGCCACGGCGACGGGCGCCGCCGCGGGGGCGCTCTCGCGGACCGGGAGCCGCGGCGGCGCGCCGGCGGGGTCGTCGCTCTGGTGCTGCGCGATCAGCTGCGGCGGGATCAGTACGACGACGCCGGTGCCGCCGCGCGACGAGGGACGGTAGTTGACGCTGATGCGGTACCGCTCGGCGAGGCGGCCGACCACGGCGAGGCCGAGCCGGGTGCTCTGGAGCTTCGAGAGGTCGTTGTGGCGGCCCGAGACGGCGCGCTCCGCGAGCTGCATCACCTGCGGCGCCATCTTGAGGCCGCTGTCCTCGACGGTCACGACGACGCCCGCGGTCCGCTCCTCGACGTAGACGTGCACCTCGTCGGTGGGCGGGGAGAAGGTGGCCGCGTTGTCGATCAGCTCGGCCAGCAGGTGGATGACGCCCTCGGCGGCGAAGCCGACGATCGCCGCTTCGCTCGAACAGTGCAGCCGGACCCGGCGGTACGCGGCGATCCGGCCCGCCGCGCCGCGCAGGATGCTCTCCATGCCGATCGGCTTGTTCCAGATCCGGCTGCCCCGGCCGCCGAGCAGGATGGCGAGCCGGTCGGTGAGGAGGCCGAGCTGCGAGGCGTTGTGGTCGAGCTTGAGCAGGTCGCCGAAGACCTCCTCGCCGTAACGGTCCTCCATGTCGCGCAGGTCGGCGAGGATCGTGACGGCCTTCGCCTGCACCTGGCTGAGCGCCTTGGTGCCGGCCTTCTGCGCGACGAGCGCGCGCCGTTCGCCGACGGCGACCTCGCGGATGATCCGCTCCATCAGGTTGGCCAGGGCCGGGTCGTCGGGGCGCGGCGTGTCGCCGAGCACCGTGCCGGCGGAACTGCCCGTGCGCAGCCGGGCGATGGCGGGCGGCAGCACCGTGTCGAGCAGGGTGTCGAGGCCGTCGGCGGCCTCCCGGGCCCGGCGCGCCAGGGCGTCCCGCTCGGTGGTCGCGGTCGCGGCGCGCCGCTCGCTGTCGGCGACCTCCGCCACGAAGACTGCGAGGACCCGGCGCAGCCGCTGGTCGGTCGGCGCCTGCACCGCCCCCAGGATCTCGTCGGGGGACGCCCCGCCCCTGGCCTTCTCCACGGCGGCGGGGAG